>DAORJJ010000103.1:0-8889 GCA_035439005.1 Polyangiaceae bacterium
GTCGACGCGCCCGTCCGCGAGCCGCGCGTCGTCCGTCGCGCGCGAGAGCCGGTGGAAGATGTGCGCGACCCCGGCGGCGCCGTGGCAGAGCCCCGCGTCGACGACTCCGGTGCTCGCCTCCGCGCGCGACGCGGCGCTCCGCGCGACGCGGATCGCCGCCTGCGCCCACGCCGGCTCCCGCGCCGCGCGGGCGGCGATCAGCAGGGCCGCGGCGATCCCTGGGTCTCCATAACACCACGCGACCCGCGCGGGCGCTCGCGGGAGGCCGGGCGCGACGGCGTGCGCGAAGCACCCTCCCGCGCCGAGGGGGAGCTCCTGCGCGAGGAGCCAGGCGACGGCTCCCTCGAGCAGACGGCGTGCCTTCGCGCGCGTGGGCGCGTCGACGTCGGCGGCGACGACGCGGCCGAGGAGCGCGATGACGCCCGGCACGCCGTGCGCGACGCCGAGGTTCCAGTCGGGGTGCGGGATCGTACGCCACTCCGGCGGCACCCACTCGGGATCGGACCACCAGGCGACGCCGGGCGGCTCGTGCCGCGCGGTCCTGCCGAGGTGGTCGACGATGCGCGCGAGCAGGCGCTTCGCGGCAGGTCTCGGCGCGCGCTCGAGCGCGTAGACGCCGAGGCCAACGAGCCCCTCGATGAGGTCGTACGGATCCGTCCACGTCGCCGGTTCGAGCACCCCCGCGAGCGCCGAGTCGACGGCCGCGCACGGATCGTCTTCGTCGTCCGCGCCGCCGACGAGGTTCGCGAGGACCCACCCCACCCCGGCGAGGCCGGAGTGGAGACCTGGCCCGAGCGGCGCGCGCGCGAGCTGCTCGAGCGCGCGCTCGAGCGCGTGCTCGGCACACGCAGCGTGACCGGCGCCAGGGAACGCGTCGTCGAGGGAGGCGTGGACGAGCGCGACCCCCGAGAGGCCTCCCGCGAGCGACGCGTCGGCGATCTTCGAGGGTCGGAGGCGCAGATAGCGCGCGGAGAGCTCCGCGAGCGCGACACGTGCTTCCTTGAGCGCGGGTCCTCGGAGGAGGCTCACGTCGGACCTTCTGGTTCCACGTGCCTCGGGCTCGATCCGAGTCCTCCCGGTGCCCGTGGGAAAGCGTCGCGTGACGCCACGCCAAGAAATGAAGAAAGCCGCAGTGAGCGGCTCTCGGGAGACCACCGGTGGGCCCGGCAGTCGGTGATGGTCACGCCCCCGAGACGCGCGCGCTCTCGTACCACCTCGTGTCGGTCGAGCGAACGCCGTACCTCGACGCGACGCTCGAGGCGGCCGCGCGTGGCGCGAGCGGGGCCGAGCTCGCCGCCGCGATCGTCGCGAGCGATCCCGAGCTCACCCTCGACGAGGCGGAGGGGTACATCGCCGACCTCGTCGAGAGCCAGATCCTCGTCTCGCCGGTCGCGCCGCCGATCACCGGGGGCGAGCCGGTGCGCGGTGTCCTCGAGACGCTGCGTGCGTGCGAAGGCGGACAGGCCGCCGCGGCGGTCCTCGCGGCCGCCGACGATGCGATCCGCGCGATCGACGAGGAGCGCCTCGGGGTCGCGCCCTCGCGGTACCGCGACGTCGCCCACGCGCTCGCGCCCTTGCCGGCGAAGCCCGAGCTCGCGCGACTCTTCCAGGTCGATCTGTACAAGCCCGTCGTCCACGCCGAGCTCGGCGAGGCCGTCCTCCGCGAGCTCACGCGCGGAGTCGGGCTGCTCGCGCGGATCGCGCCGGCGCCCGTGGACGACGCGCTCGCGCGCTTCCGAGACGCGTTCGTGGAGCGCTACGAGGCGCAGACGATCCCGCTCACGCTCGCGCTCGACGAGGAGGCCGGGATCGGCTTCCGGTCGGGCGCGGGCGGCGGCGCGGAGCCGTCTCCGCTCATGCAGGGCCTCGAGCTGCCTCCGGACCCAGCCCCACCCAGCGTGCCCTTCGGGCCTCGCGAGCAGCACATGCTTCGCCGGCTCGCGGAGGTCGGACGCGCGCGCGCGATGGAGTGGAGGCTCGACGAGCGCGACCTCGAAGCGCTCTCGAGCAAGCTCCCGCCACGACTCCCCGCGGCGTTCGCCGTCACGGCGACGCTCGCCGCGGCCTCGAGGGACGCGCTCGAGCGGGACGAATTTCGAGTCTCTTTGCAGGGCGTGAGCGGGCCCTCGGGGGCGGTGTTGCTCGGCCGCTTCTGCCACGGCGACGCCGGGCTGCGGTCCGCGGTCCTCGCGCACCTCGCGGCCGAGGAGGCGGCGCAGCCCGACGCGATCTTCGCGGAGATCGTCCACCTCCCCGAGGGGAGGCTCGGCAACATCCTCTGCCGTCCCGCGCTTCGCCGGTGGGAGATCCCGTATCACGGGCGATCCGGCGCGGCGGAGGCGCAGCAGATCGCCGTGAGCGATCTGCGCATCCGCGTCGAAGCCGGCCGCATCCTCCTCTCGTCGGAGCGCCTCGGTCGCGAGGTGATTCCGCGGCTGACGAGCGCTCACAACTGGTCGACGGCCGCCCAGGGGATCTATCGCTTTCTCTGCGCGCTGCAGCACCAGGGGCGGCCGTCGCTCGGATTCTCCTGGGGCGCGCTCGGCAGCGCGCCGTTTCTTCCGCGCGTCACGCACGGACGCCTCGTTCTGGCGCTCGCGCGCTGGAACCTCGCCGCCGATCAGCTCGCGCCGCTGGGCGAGGCGACCGGCGCCGAGCGCTACCGCGTCGTCCAGCGCCTCCGGGCGGAGCTCGGGCTGCCACGATGGGTCGGCGTCGCCGATGGAGACAACGTGCTGCCCGTCGACCTCGACAACGTGCTCCACGTCGAGTCGTTCGCGCGCCTCCTGAAGTCGCGAGAGTCCGCGGCGCTCGTCGAGCTCTGGGGCGAGGACGCGCTCGTGGCCGAGAGCGCCGAGGGGCGGTTCGTGCACGAGCTCGTCGTGCCGTTCATCCAGGAGGCCGAGGCGCGTCCGTCGCGCCCCGTCGTCGCCGCCACGGAGGCGCCCCCGCGGAGGTTCGTCCCGGGCTCCGAGTGGCTGTACGCGAAGCTCTACACCGGCACCGCCTCGGCCGACGCGATCCTGAAGGAGGTGATCGCGCCGCTCCTCGCGTCCGCGCGCTCGACCTCGGGGCTCGAGCGATGGTTCTTCATCCGGTACGGCGATCCGCACTGGCATCTGCGCGTGCGATTCAAGGGCGCCCCGGCGGCGCTCGGCCCCCTGCGCGAGGCCGCGGAGGTGCTCCTCGCCGACGGACGCCTGTGGAAGCTCGGGCTCGACACGTACGAGCGCGAGGTCGAGCGGTACGGAGGTCCCGACGGCATCGAGCTATGCGAAGCGATCTTCGAGGCGGACAGCGACGCGGCGCTCGGCATCGTCGAGCGGCTCGAGGCGGACGAGGGGGCGGACGCGCGCTGGCGCCTGGCGCTCCGGGGGATGCACCTGCTCCTCGTCGACCTCGGGCTCGATCTGCGCCAGCGGATCGAGCTCTTGCGCGGAGCGCGCGCGAGCTTCGGCGCCGAGCACCGCGTCGACGTGGCCTTCGAGCGAGCCCTCGGCAAGAAGTTCCGGTCCGAGCGGGCGGCGCTCGAGGCGCTGCTCTCGTGCCCGGTCGGCACCGACCACCCGCTCGACGCCGGCTTCGCGCTGCTCGAGGAGCGCTCCGAGCGCATCGCGCCCATCGCGGCCGAGCTTCGCGCGCGCGAAGGTCGCCTCACGGCGAACATTCCGCAGCTCGCGTCGAGCCTCCTCCACATGCACGCGAACCGCCTCGTCCGCTCCGACGCGCGGGCGCACGAGCTCGTCTTCTACGACTTCCTGCTGCGGCTCTACGCGTCGGAGGTCGCGCGCTCGCCGCGCGAGGGTTGACGCGAAGATCGTGGTCCGAGGCCTCTCCCTTGTCGCGACAAGGGAGGAAGTGTGTCCGAGGCCGCGCCGGCACCTCGCCCGTACTGGCAGACCGCGATCAGGGCTCAGCTCTGTCCGCGTGGAGATCCACCGCCCCGCTCACGGTAGAACCCGAGCACCGTCTGCATGAAGATCCGCGTCAGCGCCGAGACCAACGCCCCATCGTACCCGAGGCGCCTTCGCCATGCGAACGGCACGGTGAGCACCCACTGGCGGAGATCCACAGGTGGCAGCACGTCCTCAATGAGATGCGCCGCGGGCGCTCGTCTGAAGGCTGAGGCACGACGGGCAGAAGCCACGGCCCTTACCCTCCTTCGAGGATCGCGAAGCGCGTCAGCTAACGCCACAAGCCACGTCTCGTCGCGCCCCTCGTACCGAAGGCGAGCGAAGCCCTGCAAAACGAGCACGGACGTGAACCTCACCGAGCTCATGGCCCGGGTCAGGGCGGCGAACGCGTCCAAGCCTTCTGCTCGCTTCTTCGAGTCCGACGGCTCTCTCCACGTCGGGGCCTCGTGCCCTCGGCGAAGCCACGGCCGAGCGGATCGAGCGGTTGATTCCGGACTGCCGGGAGACGCTCTCGTCCGATCAGGCCGGGTCTCTCGCGGGCGAGTACCCAACGATGGAATGACAGGGGGGCTTCACACCTCCCCATGAGATGCCGCACCATTTCGCCGTAGGGCGCCGAAGGGGCAGCCCGTGAGCGGGGAGCGCAGCGATGGCGAACAAGAAGAAGAAGGTCTCGAACGACGGCGAGGCCTCGAGCCCCGCGGCTCGGACCACGCAGGACGATAGCGGCGGCGCGATCGTCGCGCTGGCGTTCGACGCGGAGCGAAGGCTCCACGCCATCGATGGGCAGGGGCGCGTGCTACGGCTCGCCGAGGACGGTGACCGGTTCGCGACGGCGCGTGTCCTCCACGAGGGTGAGCCGGCCACGGCGCTCGCGGCGTGCGGGGAGGGTGTAGTCGCGGCGCTCGGCGCGCACCTCGTCGTGTTCGGCGCGGATGGCACGCGCGAGGCGACGGGCGAGGCGAAGGCGGGGCCGGTGGCCGCGCTCGTGGTCCGCGGCGAGACGGTCTTCGCGCTCGGTGGTGGGTACGTCACGCGCTACGACCTCGAGGGGGACCGCCTCGTCGCAGGGGCGCGGGTGAAACACGGCGCGGGGGTCGCGTTCGACCTCGACCTCGACGACTCCGCGAAGCGAGCCTTGGTCCTCAGGGATCAGAAGGTCGTCGAGATCCTCGACCTCGTCGCGAAGAAGGTGCTCTACACCTGGGAGCGGAAGGGGCTCGGGGGCTCGCCTGTCGAAGACGTCGGCGCGCGGTTCCAGCCCGGGAAAGACGCGGTCCTCTCGGTGATCGACGCGGGGGGTTATTGCCTGGATCGTGTCGCGACGAAGACCGGGCGCGTGACGGGCAAAGCCCACGACCAAATGGCGTCCTCGGTGCTCGGTCCGCTCGTGCTCGACGCGAGCCGTCGCGTCGCTGCCGTCGGCGTGACCGGCGAGGACGTCGAGGTCGTCGAGCTCGACGGGGCGCGCTCTCGCTTCTTGCTCGACCCCGTGCTCACGGAGGCGATGGAAAAGTCGCTCGCGTCGCTCACTCGGGTGCCGAACTTCAAGCCGTTCGGGCCGGGGCTCTGGAAGCGGAGCGGCTCCGACCCGGCGCCCCTCGCGCCGAGCACCCTGACGGCGATGGCGGTCGACGAGGGCGGCGCTCACGTGGCCGCGGGGTTCGCCTCGGGTGAGGTGCTGCTCGCCGACACCGTGACCGCGCGCATCGTGTCCACGCACCGCGCGGTACTCTCCGAGGGGCGCTGCCGCGCCGTGATACCGATACCGAAGCTCATCGCGACGGGCACCGACGGAAACGACCTTTGGCTGGTCGGTCCGGAGGGCACACGAATCGTCGACATCGCGACCTCGACGTTCCGTGACGGTCCGCGGCTGCCCCTCCCGCGGGAATTCGACGAGAGGAACGCGGTGAGCGAGCTCACGTTCGAGGGCGAGCTGATCTCGTGGTTCGGAGAGGGCGAGATCCTGCGCCTCTCTCGCAGCACCGGAGAGATCGTCGCGCACATCCCCCTCCCGGACGCCGAGGGCTGGCAGACCAGCTTCGTCCACGGAGGCGAGATGGTGTTCGTCGAGAGCGCGGACGTCGAGGTCTCCGGGTTTCAGGTTCGCGCGTTCGACCTCGGCACGGGCAAGGTGCGCTCGCTGGGCCGCTTCGTGCGGGACAAAAAGCGATTTCCGTTCGGCGATCCGGATTGGAAGGATTGGTTTTCGCTCGGCTCGCTCGGCGGCGAGCCCACGATCACGCTGTGGCCCGGGAAGGGCATGGTCGTGGCGCAGACGCACCTCTTCGACCTCGAGACGCTCACCGTCGGCAAACGATTGCCCTGGGAGACCGGCGAAGCCGAAGGCCGCCTGCTCGTCACCGAGACCGACGAGACCGACGGCGTGATGGTGCGCGACCTCGTCGCCGGCGAGGAGATCCGCCGCGTCGCGTTCGAGCCGGGCGAGCGGTACCGGAGCCGGGGCCGGTACGACCCAGCCTCCGGTACGCTCGCGAGCACGGTGTCGGGCTCGCGCATCGGCGTGTGGGACGCCGAGGGCAAGCGCCGCTTCTCGCTCCCAGGGCACCGCGACGGCCACGTGCACGCGCTCGCGGTCGGGGGCAAGGGCCTCGTGTCGCGCGACCGTTACTGGCTGCGCTTCTGGGACCTGAGCTGACAAGCTGGTTTGGCCAGGGACGCCGGTCGTCTTCGTGACGAAACCGACCGACGCATCGGACGAAGCGGGGCTCCGGCGAGCAACGGCGTCGGTTGGCACGCGATCGGTCACGCCGGGCGCGGCTTCGGTCGCGCCGGGTCGTCGATCAGCCCTCGGCGCGCCCGCATTGGCTGCGTAGGGCGCGGCTTTGCTCGCGCTGGGTCGCCGATCATGCCTTCCGGCGCACTCCACGGTGCCGCTGGGGGAGTCGGCGGTCGCGCTGGGCCGCCGATCGGGGCTTCTGGCGCCGGAAATCAGGGCTGCGCGCGTCCCAACGGGGGCTCCGGGCGCGATGATGGGCGTTCCGGGGCGCGGATCAGGGGCTCAGGGACGAGGGATCGCGGCTCCGGGCGCGCAGGTGGCGCTTCCGGGACGCCCGATCGGGGACGCGCGCGGCCGCACCGGTCGTCGTCTCCGCCGACGCGCGGCTTCATGCCACCATCACGGTGGAGATCTCACCTGAAGCGGCCCCGCTCGCGCCTGCCCGGCCCACCGCGCTCGGTGAGGTCGTAGCCTCTCGGACAGCGGCCCCACGCGTCGGGTTCGCCGAACGCGCGCACCGCCGCGGGCTCCGCGAGCGCCGGGTTCCTGCGCGACGCGGCGAGGCGTTCGCGTACACTCGGCCCCTGCGCGTCGTGCGCGTCTACGCAGGCGAGCCAGGCGAGGGAGCGGCATGAACGAACGAGAACGGCACCCGACGCGACCCGCGAGGACGCCATGACCCCCAGGCTCTCCGTGAAGGGTCTCGCGCGCTCGTACGGCGCGACGCGCGCGCTCGCGGGGATCGCCCTCGAGGTCGCCCCGGGCAGCGTGCACGCCGTGCTCGGCGAGAACGGCGCCGGCAAGAGCACGCTCATGAAGATCCTCGCGGGCGGCGAGACCGCCGACGAAGGCGAGGTGCTCCTCGACGGGGCCCCGTTCCTCCCGGGCGGCGTGGCCGGAGCTCAGCGGCTCGGCGTCGCGCTCGTGAGCCAAGAGCGCGCGCTGTGCCCGCACCTCACGGTCGCCGAGAACATCGCGCTCGGCGTGGAGCCGCGCCTCCGCGGCCCCGTGCCCCTGCTCGACCGCGCCCGCATGCGGCGCGAGGCCGAGGCGAGGCTCGCGGAGGTGCTCGGGGAGGCGGGGCGCATCCCCGTCGACGCGCTCGCGGCGGACCTCCCGATCGCCGAGCAGCAGCTCGTCGAGATCGCACGGGCGCTGTCGCGCGGCGGCGCAGGACCCGGCGCGGGGGCGGCCGCGCGGTGCAAGGTGCTCATCCTCGACGAGCCCACGAGCAGCCTCGGGCGGGAGGACGCGGCGCGCCTGTTCGCGCTCGCGCGGCGCCTCCGCGACGAGGGCGTCTCCATCCTGTATGTATCTCATTTTCTTGAAGAAATTGTCGCGCTCGCCGACCGCTACACGGTGCTCCGCGACGGGGCCTCGGTGGCCTCGGGCGCGGTGGCCGAGACAACCACGGCGGAGCTCGTGACCGCGATGGCCGGGCGCCGCGTCGACCAGCTCTTCGTGAGGAGCCCGCGCGCTCCAGGCGAGGTGGTGCTCGCGGTCGACGGCCTGGCGGCGGCTCCGAAGCCCCTCGAGGCGAGCCTCGCGCTGCGGCGCGGCGAGGTCCTCGGGATCGCCGGCCTCATGGGCGCGGGGCGCACGGAGCTGCTCCGCGCGCTCTTCGGCCTCGGCGCACGGACCGCGGGCACCGTCCGCCTGCGCGGCCGTGAGCTCGGCCCGGCGACCCCAGGGGAGTGCCTCGCGGCGGGGATGGGCCTGCTCAGCGAGGACCGCCAGGGCGAGGGCCTGCTGCTGTCGCGCTCGATCGCCGAGAACGTCACGCTGTCGAAGCTCGAGGGGCTCGGCGTCGGGGCGCCCGGGAGCTGGCTCGCGAAGGCGAGCTCCGCGCTCGGCCTCGTCACGCCCGCCCGCGCAGACGCGGTCACCGAGCGGCTCATCGGACGCCTCGAGATCAAGTGCCAGGGGCCGGGCCAGGCCGTCGGCGAGCTCTCTGGCGGCAACCAACAGAAGGTGGCGCTCGCCCGCCTCTTGCACCACGACGTGGAGGTCCTCTTGCTCGACGAGCCCACCCGCGGCATCGACGTCGGCAGCCGCGCGCGCATCTACGCGCTCATCGACGAGCTCGCCCTCGGCGGCAGGGCCGTCGTGCTCTGCTCGAGCTACCTGCCCGAGCTGCTCGGCGTGTGCGACCGCGTCGCCGTCATGTGCCGCGGGCGTCTGGGCGCCGCGAGGCCTGCGGAGGCGTGGACCGAGCGCGCGCTGCTCGAGGAT
>DAORJJ010000103.1:8899-15391 GCA_035439005.1 Polyangiaceae bacterium
CTGCGCTCGGGGCCGGGTCCGACGCCGCGCCGAGCCCCGCCGCGGGGGCCGCGTGAGCCGCGCGCCCGCGCCCTGGCGAGCCCCGTGGTTCGCGCCGCTCGTGGCGCTGCTCGCCCTCGGCGTCGCGCTGTCCCTCGCGCGACCGGACACCTTCGCGAGCGCGCAGAACCTCGCGACGATGGCGCGCCAGACCGTGGTGGTCGCGATCGCCTCGGTCGGCATGACGCTCGTCATCGTGCACGGCGGGATCGATCTCTCGGTCGGCTCGACGGTGGCCCTCACGACCGTGGTCATCGCCTCGGCGCTGCGGGCGGGCGCGGGGCCGGTCACCGCGGCCCTCGCGGGCGTCGCCACGGCGACCGCCGCGGGCCTCGCGAACGGCCTGATGGTGGCGCGGCTGCGCCTGCCGCCCTTCATCGTCACGCTCGGCACGATGAGCGTGCTGCGCGGCCTCGCCAAGGGGCTCGCGCACGAGCAAAAGATCGACGCCGACCCGCGCGGCCTCGACGCGCTCCTCACGCCTGGCTCGGGGGTGTTCGCGATCGTGCCCGCGGGGGTGTTCGTCGCGCTGCTCATCGCGGCCCTCGCGGGGCTCGCGCTCGGGTACACGCGCGGGGGTCGCCACGTGTACGCGGTGGGCTCGAGCGAGGCGACCGCCCTGCTCGCGGGCATCGAGGTCGAGCGCGTGCGGGTGCTCGTGTACATGCTCGCCGGGGCGCTCCTCGGGCTCGCGGGGATCATGGAGTTTTCCACGCTCACTGTCGGCGATCCCACAGACTCGGTGGGGCTCGAGCTCGAGGTCATCGCGGCGGTCGTGATCGGCGGCGCGTCCCTCTCGGGTGGTCAGGGCAGCATCTCCGGCTCGCTCGTCGGGGCCTTCTTGATGACCACGATCAAGACCGGCTGCACGCACCTCGGGCTCTCGAACTGGGTGCAGGAGATCGTGACGGGCGTCATCATCGTGGTCGCGGTGGCGACCGATCGCGTGCGGCGGCCGCGGTCGTAGCGGCGCGCGCGCGACGCGGCGTGCTATCCCGACGCCATGGCCGAGACCTCCCAGATGTTGCCCCTTGGAACGAAGCTCCCGCCCTTCGCGCTCGTCGACGCGACGACCGGCCGCACGGTCCGCGACACGGACCTCGCGGGCAAGAAGGCCGTGCTCGTGAGCTTCCTCTGCAATCACTGCCCGTACGTGGTGCACGTGCAGGGCGAGTACACGCGCCTCGAGCGCGACTACGCGGCGCGCGGGGTCGCCCTCGTGGGCATCAACGCGAACGACGCGGCCGCGTACCCCCAAGACGCCCCGCCACAAATGAAAGCGCTCGCGGCGGAGCTCGGGTGGGGCTTTCCGTTCCTGTTCGACGAGACGCAGGAGGTGGCGCGCGCGTTCGGTGCGGCGTGCACGCCCGAGTTCTACGTCTTCGACGGCGAGCAGCGGCTCGTCTACCGGGGACAGCTCGACGACAGCCGCCCTCGCAGCGGTGGCCCGGTCACGGGGCGCGACGTGCGCGCGGCGCTCGACGCTGTGCTCGAGGGCAGGCCCGTCTCCGCCGAGCAGCACCCGAGCGTGGGCTGCGGCATCAAGTGGCGGCGCTGATAGGGAGTCGCGGGGAGTCGACGGGGGCTACGCGAGCGGGCGAGCAACCTTGGCGCGGCTACCGCGCAGGACTAGGCTAGAAGCCGTGCTCCTCACCGCGCTCGCCACCCTCGCCCACGAGCCCCCGTGGCGCTCGATCTGAAGGCCCTCGTCGCGCGGCACGGGCGCGACCCCTCGCGGCTCGTGCAGCTCCTCCACGAGGTCGTCGCGGCGGAGGGGCGGGTCTCGCCCGCCGCGATCACGAGCCTCGCGGAGGCGCTCGGCCTGCCGCGAGGCCAGGTAGAGGGCGTCGTGGGCTTCTACTCGTTCTTCGGCTCGGAAGACCGCGGCCGCTTCCGCGTGCTCTTCAGCGACAACATCACAGACGAGATGGCCGGCGCCCACGAGCTGCGCCAGCGCATGCTCGACGCCTTCCGCGTGGAGCTCGGCGAGGTGAGCGCGCATGACACGGCGGGGCTCGTCTCAATCGGCGCGACGAGCTGCACAGGCCTGTGCGATCAGGGCCCCGCGATGCTGGTGAACGGGCGCGCGATCGGGCGCCTCACGCCCGCGCGCATCGGGGCCATCACGTCCCTCATCCGCGGAGACGTGCCGGTGGAGGCGTGGCCCGAGAACCTCTTCGTCATCGAGTCGCACGTGGAGCGCCGGGATCTTCTCTTGTCCACGCCGCTCGCGCCAGGCGAGGCGCTCGCGGCCGCGCTCTCCCGCGGGGCGGCGGCCACCATCGACGAGATCTCTCGCTCGGGCCTGCGAGGCCGCGGCGGCGCGGGCTACTCGACCGGCGCCAAGTGGGCGGCGTGCGCGGCGGCGCCCGGCCCCGAGCGCGCGCGCGTCATCGTGTGCAACGCGGACGAGGGCGAGCCCGGCACGTTCAAGGACCGCGAGCTGCTCACGCACCACGCCGATCTCCTGGTCGAGGGGATGACCCTGGCGGCGCTCGCGGTGGGCGCGACTACAGGTCTGCTCTATTTGCGAGGAGAGTACCCGTTCCTCGTCGAGCCGCTCCTCGCCCTCCTCGCCGAGCGGCGTCGCGCCGGCCTGCTCGGCCAGGGCGTGCTGGGCGTCGCTGGCTTCGACTTCGACATCGAGCTCCGCCTCGGCGCGGGGGCCTACGTGTGCGGCGAGGAGTCCGCGCTGCTCGAGTCGCTCGAGGGGCGGCGGGGCATCCCCAGGAACCGCCCGCCCTACCCCGTCACCCACGGCTACAAGCAGCTCCCCACGGTGGTAAACAACGTCGAGACCCTCATCGCCGCCGCGCTGGTCGCCGCGCATGGCGCCGACCTCCTGCGGTCTGTGGGCACGCCGCAGTCGGCCGGCACCAAGGTGCTCTCGGTCTCCGGCGACGTGGAGCGCCCAGGCGTCTACGAGCTCCCCTTCGGCGTCCGCGTGGAGGAGGTGCTCGCGCTAGCCGGTGCGCGCGACACGCTCGCGGTGCAGGTGGGCGGCCCCTCCGGCACGCTGCTCTCGGCGCGCGAGCTCGACCGCCGCATCGCCTTCGAGGACGTGCCATGCGCAGGCGCCGTGATGGTGTTCGACGCCACGCGCGAGCCGCTCGCGGTGGTCGAGAACTTCACGCGCTTCTTCGCGCACGAGAGCTGCGGCTTCTGCACGCCGTGCCGGGTGGGCACCACCCTCTCCGCCCACATGATGCGGCGCGTGGTGCGCGGCGAGGGCTCGCGGCGCGACCTGAAGGACCTCGCCAAGGTCTCGCGCCTCATGAGGGCCACGAGCCACTGCGGGCTCGGCGCCACCGCGGGCAACCCCGTGCTCGACGCGCTCGAGAAGTTCCGACCGGCGTTCGACAGACGCCTCCGCTCGCTCGACGTGCTGCCCACGTTCGACCTCGACGCGTCGCTCGCGCCCGCGCGCGAGGTGACCGCCCGCGACGACGCCGGCGCGCATTTCGATCACGAGCACGAGCAGGAGGAAGAGTGACAAGCGAGCCCCCGCCCGATCGACCTACGTTTCAGCTCGACGGGCACGAGATCCCGTTCGAACCTGGGCAGTCGGTGCTGGCGGCCGCGCTCGCCGCGGGCCGGTACATTCCGTATCTCTGTTACCACCGCGAGTTCGAGCCCCACGGGAGCTGCAAGGTGTGCACGGTGCGCGTGAACGGGCGCCCCCACGCGAGCTGCACCGAGCCCGCGCGCGACGGCGACGTCGTCGAGTCGAGCGCCGACGACCTCACCGAGCAGCGCAAGACCCTCGTGCAGTTCCTCTTCACCGAGGGCAACCACTTCTGCCCCTCCTGCGAGGCGAGCGGGAGCTGCACGCTCCAGGCGGTCGGCTACGAGCTCGGCATGACGACCGCGCACTTCAGCCCGCTCTTCCCCGACCGACCCCTGGACGCCTCGCACCCCGACGTGCTCCTCGACCTGAACCGCTGCATCCTCTGCGAGCTCTGCGTGCGCGCGAGCGCGCTGGTCGACAAGAAGAGCGTGTTCTCCCTGTCGGGGCGCGGCATCACGAAGCACCTCGTGGTGAACGCGGAGTCAGGCCGGCTCGGCGACACCGACCTGGCGCTCGACGACAAGGCCATGAGCGTGTGCCCCGTAGGCGTCATTCTGCGGAAGCGCAGGGGCTTCGCCGTGCCCATCGGCGAGCGAACCTACGACGCCGAGCCCGTCCGCGTGGTGGCGCTGACGTCGCGGCGGGAGGACCCATGAGCGCGCCCGCGCGGAAGCTGAGGGTCGCGACCACCTCGCTCGCGGGGTGCTTCGGCTGTCACATGTCGCTCCTCGACATCGACGAGCGGCTGGTCTCTCTGCTCGAGCGCGTCGAGCTCGACGCCTCGCCGCTCACGGACAAGAAGCACCCCGGGCCGTGCGATCTCGGCCTCATCGAGGGCGGGCTATGCAACGCGGAGAACGTGCACACGCTGCGCGCGTTCCGTGCACAGTGCAAGATCCTCGTCGCCGTGGGCGCCTGCGCGATTAACGGCGGTCTCCCCGCGCAGAGAAACCACCTCGACGTGCGCGAGTGCCTCCAATCGGTGTACCTCAGCGGCCGCGGCGTCGAGCGCGGCTTCATCCCGAACGACCCCGAGCTGCCGCTGCCCCTCGCCAAGGTCCACCCGCTGCACGACGTCGTGAAGATTGACTACTTCCTGCCCGGCTGCCCGCCCTCGGCAGACGCTATCTGGCAGTTTCTCACAGACCTGCTGGCCGGCCGGACACCACGCTTCGGCCACGGCCTCATTCACTACGACTGACCCCTCCCGGGAGCCGCCCATGCCACACTCACCCCTCGACACCGCCGCGAACCCCGAGAAGCTCCGCCGCGTGGTGATCGAGCCCGTGTCGCGCGTCGAGGGGCACGGCAAGGTCACGATCCTGCTCGACGAACACCGCAAGGTGCACCAAGTGCGCCTCCACATCGTGGAGTTTCGGGGGTTCGAGCGGTTCATCCTCGGCCGCCCCTACTGGGAGGTGCCCGTCATGGTGCAGCGCCTCTGCGGCATCTGCCCCGTGAGCCACCACCTCGCCGCCTCCAAGGCGCTCGATCAGGTGGTCGGCGCGCGCACGCTCACGCCCGCCGCGGAGCGCGTGCGGCGGCTCATGCACTACGGACAAATCCTCCAGTCGCACGCGCTCCACTTCTACCACCTGGCCTCGCCCGATCTGCTGTTCGGGTTCGAGAGCGAGCCAGGCCGCCGCAACGTCGTGGGCGTGCTCGCGGCCCACCCAGACATCGCGCGCCAAGGCATTTTGCTGCGGAAATTCGGCCAGGAGATCATCCGCGTCACGGCGGGCAAGCGCATCCACGGCACGGGCTCCATCCCCGGCGGGGTGAACAAGGCCGTCACCGCCGCGGAGCGCGACGAGCTGCAGGGTCCCCTGCCGGACGTGCTCGCGTGGGCCGCGGCCGGCGTGCGCCTCGTGGCGGCGCTCCACGACGCGAACCGCGAGCTCTACGACACCTTCGGCGCGGTGCGGTCGAGCCTCTTGTCGCTCGTGGGGCGGGACGGTGAGCTCGACCTCTACGATGGAGTGCTCCGCGCGCGCGACGCCGACGGCGCGCTCATTTTCGACGGCGCCGCTCCCGAGCAATACGACGACCTGCTGCGCGAGAACGTGCGCTCGTGGAGCTACATGAAGTTCCCGTTCATCGCCTCGCGCGGCGCGGAGGACGGCTGGTACAAGGTGGGCCCGCTCGCGCGCCTGCAGAACTGCGATCGCGTCGGCACGCCGCTCGCGGAGGCCGCGCGGCAGGAGCTCCTCGCGAGCTCGCCCGGGGGCCTCATCCACGCGCCGCTCGCGTTCCACTGGGCGCGCATGATCGAGCTGCTCCACGCCGCCGAGGTCATCGAGCGGCTGCTCGCCGATCCGCTGCTCCTCGGCGACGAGCTCGTCGCCTCGGGCCCGCGCCAGCGGAGCGGGGTGGGGATCCTCGAGGCGCCGCGCGGCACGCTGATTCACCACTACGAGGTGGGCGACGACGATCTCGTCACCATGTGCAACCTCATCGTCTCCACCACGCACAACAACCAGGCGATGAACGAGTCGATCCGCGAGGTCGCGCGGCGCTTCCTGGACGGACACGAGCCGACGGAGGGGCTCCTCAACCACATCGAGGTGGCCATTCGGGCCTTCGATCCTTGCCTGTCGTGCGCGACGCACGCGCTCGGAAAAATGCCCCTCTATGTGGACATCGTGGGGCCCTCCGGGGAGGTGCTCGAGCGCCTCGCGCGGGACGGCGAGCGCGCGGAGTGAGCGCAGCGCCGCTGCTCTTTTTCGGCCTCGGCAACCCCTCGCGCGGCGACGACGCCCTCGGCCCCACGCTCCTCGAGCGCGTGGGCGCCGCGCTCGCGCCGGAGATCGCGCGCGGCGAGGTCGAGCTGCTCGCCGAGTTTCAGCTGCAGCCCGAGCACGCGCTCGACCTCGTGGGCAGGGCGC
>DAORJJ010000104.1:0-15319 GCA_035439005.1 Polyangiaceae bacterium
CGGGGGCGGGCCGGGCTCGGGCCGGGGCCGCGCGCGCTCGGGCGGCCGCGCCGCCTCCGTCATCGCCGGATCGGGCTCGATCCACATGAAGCGCCCGCCGTCACCCAGCGTGACGCGGAACACGGCGAGCAGGCTGGAGCCGAGGACGCCGGCGATGTCCATGTCGAGCTGGGTGCGGAGCTCGGGCAGGTCTTTCGCCTGCATGGCGGGCACTTGCGGCATGTCGAACGAGCCGATGCGCAGGTTCGGGAGGGTGCCCGTGCGCACGTTCGGCGCGCTCGGCTCGGCGGTGAGCTTCGTGGGGTCGACGCCGGCCTTGCGGAAGAGGGCGTCGTCGATCGCGAGCGGGAACATCGCGGCCGAGTCGACGAGCATGGGGAAGAAGCCCTCGTCCTTCGTGGCGAGGGTCGCGCGGACGATCATGCCGCCGCCGCGGACGTAGTAGAGCGGCACGCGGCTGCCGTCGGGCGGCGGCGTGGGGTCCGAGCGGCGCACCACGAACTGCGAGCCGCGCCGGTCGAACGTGACGTGCAGGTGGCGGAGCAGGTTCACCCCGAGCATGGCCTTGATGGGCACGCCGAGCTGGTGGGAGATGCCGCTCAGGTCCTGCGTGAAGGCGGGCACGTCCTTCACCTCGACGTCGCCGTGCTCGCCGAAGCGGAGGTTCACCCAGGCGGCCTCCTTGCGGCTCGACGAGTCGACCACGAGCTCGCCCACGGCCGTGGACACGAGGCCGAGCACCTGCTCGCCCTCGATCTCGCAGGGCACGATGAGCGCTGGGCCCGCCGGCGGCATCGCCACGGCCGCGAGGAGCGCGCCCTCGAGCGCGAAGGGGTGTCGGCCCTGGCCGCGCCGCGAGAGCTTCGCGACGTCGCGCGCCCACGGGTCCTTCACCTGAGGATCGCGGAGCATCGCCTCGAGCTCGTCGGCCGTCTGCTCGAGGTCGCCCGAGTACCAGAAGGCGCGCCCGCGCACCGCGTGGGCCTCGGCCGAGGCGAGCCCCTCGGTGAGCTTGATGGCCCTCGCGAAGTCGAGGCGCGCGAGGGCGACGCGCGCCGCGAGCACGCGGATCTCGGCGTCTTGCGAGGCGACCTGGAGGCCGCTCTCGGTGGCCTGCGAGGCGTCGTCGAAGTCGCCGGCGCGGAAGCTCGCCTTCGCGCGCGCCTGCCACTTGTCGGCGAGGGGGGAGCGCCCGGGCGCGGTGGCCTCGGGCCCGCAGCCGCCGAGCCCCAGCGCGAGGGACGCGAGCGAGGCGGCGGCGAGCGGGCGGAGGAGCGTCGGCAGAGTCATCGGGCTGTCCAGGTCATCAGGTGGGCTTGGCAGGGAGGGGCTCGATGCGCAGAATGCGATCGGCCCGGAGTTCCCTGCGACCCCGCCCCGGCAGCAGATAGCCGATCGCTCGAGGCGGATCCACGTCCGAGAGAATGTCGGTGACGACGACCACGACCTCGCGCACGGGCTTGCCCGACGACCGCACGGCGATCTTCACCGGCAGGCCCGCGGCCTGCGCGGCGACGAGGCCCTCCATCACCACGGCGCGCGCGTGGTCGGAGGTGGAGAGACTTTCCCATAAGTCTCGCGGAGATACGGGCCGCAGCACCTCCGCGCAGCGCCGAAAGACCTCCCGCAGCGCGGCCACGTCACCGCTCGCGCGGTGCGAGCCCTCCGCGTCGAGCCCGAACTGACCCCGGAGCGCCGACAAGGAGTGGGTCGGGAACAAAAAGGAGCGCCGAGAGAGCCAGAGCGTGTCGATCCAGTGCTCGAGGCCGAGGTCGAGCTCGAGGCGCGCCAGCTCGGCCCGCAAGAAGCGCTGGTCCCACGAGGCGGCGTGCGCGACGGGCACGGCCCCCGCGAGCAGCTCGCGCACCCGCGGGGCGAGCTCGGCGAAGGTGGGCGCGCCGCGCAGCGCGTCGGAGGTGAGCCCGTGCACCTCGCTCGCGCCGCCCGCGCGCTCCTCCCCCGGCCACACGAGCGAGTCGAGCCGGCCCACGCACTCGCCGCCCACGACGCGCTCGACGCAAATCTCCACCACGCGATCGCGCTCCACGTCGAGGCCGGTCATCTCCAGGTCGACGAACGCGAACGGCGCCTCGTCGCACGGGAGGTCCCACTCGGGGTGGGCCGGGTCGGTGGGCGGCGAGCGACCGCGCATGGGGCTAGGCGGGCCTCTCGAGCGTCATGGCGATGCCCTGCCCGACGCCGACGCAGAGCGCGGCCATCCCGCGGCGCTTCCCGAGCCGCGCGAGGCCGTGCGCGAGCGTGACGAGCACGCGGCAGCCGCTCGAGCCGATGGGGTGACCGAGCGCGATCGCGCCGCCCGTGGGGTTGACGCGCGCACCGTCGAGCTCGAGGCCGCGGATGCAGGCGATCGACTGGGCGGCGAAGGCCTCGTTGAGCTCCACCAGGTCGAGGTCTCCCACGCCCCAGCCGGCGCGCGCGAGCGCCTTCTTGCCGGCGCTGATGGGGCCCTCGCCCATGAGGTTCGGCTCGACGCCCGTGGCCGCGTGCGACACGATCCGCGCGAGCGGCGTGAGCCCCTCGGCCTCGAGCGCCGCCTCGCTCACCACGACGACCAGGCTCGCGCCGTCGTTCAGCGGCGAGCTGTTGCCCGCGGTGACGCTGCCGCCCTTGCGGAACACCGGGGCGAGCTTGGCGAGGCCCTCGGGGGTGACGTCGGCGCGGACCGACTCGTCGCGCGCGAAGAGCTCGGTCTCGCCCTTCTTCTTGCCAGGCACGGGCACAGGCACGGGCACGACCTCGGCGTCGAAGGCGCCCTCGGCCCACGCGCGCGCGGCCTTCTGCTGCGACTCGAGGGCGAACGTGTCCTGCTCGAGCCTTGATATTCCCCACTTTTCGGCGACGTTTTCGGCGGTCTCGCCCATGCTCTGGAGGGGGAAGCGGGCCGCGAGGCGCGGGTTCTCGAAGCGCCAGCCGAGGCTCGAGTCGAACACCTTGGGCGGCGTGCGTGGGAACGGCTCGTCGGGCTTGCCGAACACGAAGGGCGCGCGCGTCATGCTCTCGACGCCGCCCGCGAGCACCACGTCGGCGTCCCCAGTCGCGATCCGGCGCGCGGCGTCGCACACGGCCTCGAGCCCCGAGCCGCAGAGGCGGTTGACGGTGACGGCCGGCACCTCGTAGGGCAAGTCCGCGAGCAGCGCGGCCATGCGCGCGACGTTGCGGTTGTCCTCGCCGGCCTGGTTCGTGGCGCCGAGCACGACGTGCTCCACGCGCGACCAGAGGCGCGGGTACCGCTCGCTCACGGCGCGGAGCAGGTGCGCGGCGAGGTCGTCGGGGCGCACGCTCGCGAGGCCGCCGCGGTGGCGTCCGATGGGCGTGCGGAGGGCGGCGGCGAGGTAGACCGGGCGGAGGCTCATCACCCGCGAGGGTACCGTGGGAAGGGCCGCGGCGCCCCGGGAAATGAGGCTCACGGCGTGACCGCGATCACCTCCGACAGCCGAGGGCTATGCCGCGCGGAAAGTGGCGTCGGCGCCGCGATCTCCGGGGAAACGAGCTACTATTCGCGCGCTTCGCGGTGTCCATCGAGGAGCGAACCTGCCATACTCGACAGCGCGATGGCGCGCTCCGATCTACTCCTCAGCCTCGTCCGAGCCGGTTCCCTCGGGGACCAGGTCGGCTTCCGGCGCACGGTCGAGGCGCTGATCGCCGAGGAGCGAGAACGCCAGCATCACGTCGTCGCGGACCGGCTCGCGGAGTACCTTACGAACAAGGGCAACGGTCCGCGTGGGCCTTCCGCCGATGCGCCCGTCGGCTCGTACGACGAGCGTCATCCTGAGCGTGTCCTAGCCGATCTCGTTCTTCCTGAGGCTGTCTCCAGCGCGTGCGCGGAGCTAGTCGAAGAGCAAGAGCGTGCGGACCTGCTTCGCTCGCATGCGCTCGAGCCTCGCCATCGGATCCTTCTTGCGGGCCCACCCGGCAACGGGAAGACGTCTCTCGCGGAGGCGCTCGCAGGCGAGCTCGCGTTGCCCCTGCTCGTCGTTCGCTACGACGGCGTGATCGGGAGCTACCTGGGCGAGACCGCCGTTCGGTTGGCGCGGCTCATGGAGCACGTGCGGTCTCGGCGCTGCGTGGTCTTCTTCGACGAGTTCGACGCGATCGGGAAGGAGCGCGGGGACGAGCACGAGACGGGAGAGATCAAGCGCGTCGTGAGCTCGCTTCTGCTCAACATCGACGCGCTCCCTTCGTACGTCGTCGTGGTGACGGCAACCAATCATCCCGAGCTCCTCGACCGCGCGGTGTGGCGCCGGTTCCAGCTTCGCTTGGAGCTCCCGCCGCCGAACCGCGAGGCCACTGCCGAGTGGCTCCGAAGATTCGAGCAGCGCAGCGACCTAAAGCTAGGGCTCACGGCGAAGCAGATCGACGAACACCTCACGCGCCTCAGCTTCGCGGAGCTCGAGGAGCTCTGCACAGACGTCCTTCGACGCCTGGTACTGCAAGGTCCGAAGCGCGACGCGAAGTCCGTGGTGGCATCGCGTCTCTCGCAGCTGGCGACTCGGTTTCAGGTTCGGAAGTAGGAGATGTCGTCGCCGTCGCGACCGCTTCTCATTTCGCCATCGGGCTCGAAACAACCCTTCACTCCGCAACAGCCACGGGGCGGCGGACCAAGCAATCCAAAGAAGGCGCGGCAGATCGAGCGCCTCGCGCCGAAGTTCACTGAGCTGCAACAGGCCATCGACGCACGTCGGGGTGCGCTTCAGGCCGACGCAGCGGGCGTGGCTCTCGAGCAGGTGCTGGTCTTCGAGACGAACGGCCCCGTACAGGACCTTTACGACACGGTCGCGAAGACGCCCGGTCTCGAATGGCTGGCCGACGAGGACATCCGCGACCTCGCGCCCGACGAGGACTTCTTCGTCGCAGACAAGCCTGACAAGCCGGTCAACGCACAGCTCTACCTCGTGCTCTTCAACCAGCAGGCGGTGGAGCAACTGCTCTCGCTTTGGCGCCTGTGGAGCACGGGCGCTCGGCTTCCGGAGGAGCATCGAGGCTGGCTCGACGTCTTCCGACAGCTTCGCGACATTCGGCGCTGGGGCGTTCGCGACCGGCTCGAGGAGACGGGCATCCTCGCCTACTGGCGCGATCGCGTCGCGACTGGCTTCGAGACCGTGGGAGTCGAGATCGAGCTCTGGTTCCGACAGGCCGAAAAGCGGTCGTCGGCAGAGGGGCGCGTCCGCGACTCCGTCACACGCGCGAACGGCCAGGTCTTGGCGAGCTGCACGATCGACGAGATCGCGTACCACGCGCTCGTGTGCAAGCTCCCTATCGCGGCGGCCCAAGGCATGCTCGACGACCCCGAGGTCGAGCTCCTGCAGTGTGACGAGGTTCGCCTTGTTCGTCCTACTGGACAGGCGGCCGCGCCGATCGTCGCGGAGGAACCCGAGCAGGAGGAGGGAGCGGGTGAAGGCGAGGAAGCCGCGCTGCGCGATCCTGTGGTCGCACTCCTGGATGGTCTTCCGCTCGAGAACCATCGCCGGCTCGCCGGCCGCCTCGTTGTGGACGACCCCGACGAATGGGCCGAGACCTACCCCGTAGCGAGTCGCTGTCACGGTACGGCGATGGCGTCGCTGATCCTGCACGGCGACCTGGGCGCGAACGAGGAGCCCGCGCGCCAGCGTCTCTACGTTCGGCCGATCATGCGTCCGGATAGCTTCGGCGGACGATCGGAGCAAGCACCCGAGGATCTCTCGTGGGTCGATCTCATCCATCGCGCCGTCCGCCGCATCGTTGCGGGTGATGGCAACCTGCCCCCCGCGGCGCCGTCCGTGCGCGTGATCAATCTGTCGATCGGGGATCCGTACCAGCCGTTCATCCGATCGATGAGCCCGCTCGCGAAGCTGCTCGATTGGCTGTCGTGGAGGTACCGAGTCTTGTTCGTAGTCAGCGCCGGGAACCACCGGGCGCCGATCACGATCGCCGGACGCGCGGAAGAGTTGAAGCCGGAGGCGATCGTCGCGGCCGTCGCCGGTGCGCAGCGACACCGTCGGATCCTGTCGCCGGCGGAGGCGGTGAATGCTCTCTCGGTCGGCGCGACCGCAGAGGACGCCAGCGGGGCGTGGAAGCCTCGAGCGTCAAACGAGCACGACCTCGCACTGCCCGAGGGCTTCCCGAGTCCGATCAGCGGCCTGGGCCGTGGATATCGACGCGTCGTGAAGCCGGACGTTCTCGCTCCAGGCGGACGTGTCGTGTTCCTCGCCGGGGACGACGCGAACGGTGACACGAAGTTCGAGCTTGCCGATCCGCGCCCACGTATCCCGCCCGGCCACCGGGTTGCCGCCCCGAGCGCAACGCAGGGCGACCTCTCTGGTGTTCGGTACTCGGCCGGGACCAGCAACGCGGCGGCGTTGGTCAGTCGAGCGGCGCTTCGCATCGCCGACGCACTACAGGACCTTGGAGATCAGCCGAATGCGGCGCAGCTCGCGCGTGTACCGATGGCGCTATGGCTGCGAACGCTCCTGGCCCACGGCGCGAGCTGGTCGTCCGGCGCAAGCAAGCTCGTGGAGCGCGCTCTCCGCACGGAGAGCAACAAACACACGTTCACCGACGAGGTGTCGGCGCTCCTCGCGTTCGGTACGATTCAGCCCGAGCGCGTGATCGCCTGCACGGAGGAGCGCGTCACCATCCTTGCCGGCGGCGACATCGCCGCCGATGAGCGCTACGTGCATCGCATCCCACTCCCAGCGTCTCTGAACGCGCACACGGCGTGGCGACGCCTCACGGTCACCCTGAGCTGGTTCTCGCCGATCAACCCGACGCATCGGAAGTACCGTCGCGCCGCCCTGTGGTTCGAGCCGCCCGGCCAGCGGGAGTTGTTGGTGCAGCGCCGCGGTGTCGACTGGCGGGCCGTGAGGCGGGGGACGCTGCAGCACGAGGTCCTCGAAGGAGACCGCGGAGCCATCAACGTCCAACCCGACGGTCACCTCGAAATCCCCGTGACATGTCTCGCCCACGCGGGCTCGCTCGACGAGCGCGTCCCGTACGCGATGGCCATCACGCTGGAGATCGCGCCTGGTGTGAAAACGAAGATCTACGACGAAGTTCGCGCACGCGTCACGGCGCGGGTTCCCGTGCGTCCGCGCGCGTGACGCGGCGCGTGACGAGGTGCGCTGTCACATGCTGACGCCCAGCATGATCGGGACGGTGACGAAGACCTTCTTCGTTTGCAGGCGGAGCGTCGGGACGACGGAGAGCGAGAAGCAGGGTGAGCTGCCCTTCTCCCGCTCGCCGCAGTTCCAAGGCGACAGGCCGAAGCCGCCTCCCGCCAACGCCCCGAACTCCTCCGGCACGTGGCCCGTCCTTAACGCCGGGCCGGACGAGCTGCCTTCGACAACAGGGTCGCCGAGACCCCACACGCGCACGAGCGGCGAGAAGGCGACGCCCGCGCGGGCCTCGACGAAGATCCGCCAGGCGAACGTGTAGCGGACGTCGAGGGCGAGATCGACGAGGTACGGCCGGGTCGTCCGGCGCTCGGCGATCGTAGGCTGCTTCGCCTCCTTCCTTGCCGTGTCATCGAGCGTGTCGTTGATACCGACGAGCGGAGCGTTGGTGCGGGACGTGAACGCCGAGTACGCCAGGGAGAAGTTGACGGCGAGGTCGCCCGCGCCGTCGCCGCAGCCGCTGTGGTGCCGATCCTCGGCGCCGACGTTCTCGCAGCGGCCGATGTTCGCCCGGACCTCGCCGCCGCTCGCCGCGACGGACGAGAACGCTCCGAGCTCCTCGGTGGACGCGACCGCGACGGGGCCTACCTCGACGCCCACGCGGAAATGGCCGAAGGGTCCGCTGTCGGCGGGCGCGGTGCGCGCGCCGCTCGATGAGTCGCTCGTTGCGGGCGTGGGGCTCGCGGTGGAGGTGGTGGAGGTGGCGGCGCCCGCGGTGGAGGCGGTGGAGGCGGTGGAGGCGGTGGTGGAGCTGGGCGAGGGCTGTCCGCCGGGCGGTGCACCTTGGGCGGGCACGCTCGCCCCGCAGGCCGGGACGCCCGCCGTCGCGAGGAGGATCAGCAGCCTGTGCGAGCCGTTCATTTCGACCCTCCCATCACGTTTCGCACGGCCGTGAAGGGCGCCAGCCCTAGGGTGAGCGTGAGCGCCCTCGACAGGACCTCATTCGGCCCGAAGTTGAGGTCGCGGCTCGTGCCCGAGCCGTTGATGAGCACGTCGTAGCCACCGCCGATGAACACAATGTCGTTCGCGAGCCCGAGCGCGAACGACGGGCCGATTCGTCGGATGGAGCTCACCGGGTGTTCGTAGCCCGAGCCGCTGAGCTGGATGGTGCTCCGGCCGTTGAAGACCGGCTTGCCGAAGAACATCGACAGGCTCACGAGGTCGTAGAACATCCAGAAGCGGACGCCCGCCGTGAAGCTGATGCTGAGATCCGCGGAGTTCGCGAAGGCGCCGAGGCCGCTGTCGCCGAACGAGACCGACGCGCCGATGGGCAGGTCGAGCATGGGCTCGACGCCGTACTTGGTGCCGTCGGTGCCGCCGGAGCAGTAGGCCGTGTGGCAGCGGGCCTTGCGCGCGGGGGCCATACGATCAACGAAGCCCTCGTGCGGGCCCGAGGCCTTGTTCTCGGCCCCATCGACCGCCTTGCGAGCGGCGTCGTACTGGCCACGCGCCTCCGCGATCAGGGCGTCGAAGGAGGCTCCCGCGTCCTTCCGGTCGAAGCGGGGATCGGCGGCGAGGCCGCGCTCGTTCGCGAGGTCGCCCTTTCCGCCGTCGACGTCGCGGTCGTATTGCATGGCGGCCTGCTGGAGCGCCCGCAGGCGCGCCTCCGCGAGCCGCAGCCGTTGCCGCGCGTCCTCGACCTCGAGCGGTGGCGCGGGCGTGCCCGAGGCCGCGAGAGGCGGCCCGGCGTCCGCCACAGCCGCCGGAGCCGGTGGGGACGCGCTGCCCGCGGACCCGCCCGAAGGCGCCGCGATCGGGCTGGCCAAGCCAGAGCCCGACGAAGCCGGTGGCGCGCTGCTCGCGGACCCACTTGATGAAGACGCCGCGCTTGGGGCGCCCGAGCCAGCGCCCGACGGGGCCGGTCTCGTCAGCCTCGGCGCGGACCCGTTCGAAGAAGACGTGGTCGCGGCGCCGACGACCGGCGTGCCCGCCTGAGCCAGCGCGAGCGCGGGGAGCGCCGCGAGCGCGGTGGCCGCGCCGAGGTTGATCCAGCCGCGGCGCCTCACGGGAGCACCTCCAATGTGCACTCGCTCCGCGAGCCGAGGACTTCGGGCTGCTCCACCACCACGCGGACCGGCGCGACGCCGGCGTCTGCGCTCGACGGGCCACGCACGAGGCCCACCGTGCCCGCGTCGTCGGTGACGCCCAGAGCTCCGTCCGGGAACGCGACCTGGATGCCCCCGAGTGGCTGCGAGAAGCAGTCGCGCGCGACCAGCGTCTGACCGCCGTCTGCCAGGCGCGTGGGCGCGAAGCTCTCCGGCACGCCCCAGAGCTCGAGCTCGACCGGGCCGGCGTCCCCGGACGCTGCGTGGAGGGCTGCGCTCGTCCGGGCGCCGTTCGTGCACAGGTAAAACGGCGACGATACGGTCGCGCCGGCGGCGAACGAGACCTCGAGGCGCTGCACGTCGCCGTCGCAGCCCTGCGTCGGGGAGAGCCACACGGAGCCAGGCGGACCGACCGAGCCGAGCGTCACCGTGGTCGCGGTCGCCGACGTCACCGTGCCGGTTGGCTTGAGAGCCAGTCGGCGGCTCGTGCGCACGCTGCAACCGGTCGTCGCCTGGGAGGAGCAGGACAGCGGGCGCGAGCGCGCGACGACGAGGGACTTGTCGCCGCGCTGGACCGTAGCCGCCGGCGGCACGTTCCCCACGGCGAGCAACAGCTCCTTGATTTGCGGGCCCGATCGCGCCACCACACGCTGCGTGCCGGTCAAGCCATCGCGAGGGAGCGCTTCGAAGGTCGCGCGCCCGTCATAGTCGAGCACGCACTCGAGCCACGTCGAGGTGATCGAGCGGCACGCCTGCCCGCGAGGCGCGAGCTCCAGGAGCTCGCCTGCCTCGAGCCGGACGTCGACGTGCGCGGACTCGTGCGGCGCTCCCGACTCACGCCGCCCCACCACGGCGAGCTGGACGCGGGCCGTCGGGCCCACCGTGGCCGAAGGCGACGCCGAGGGGGTCGCCGAAGCCGGCGGCGAGGGGGTCGTCGAAGCCGGCGGCGAGGGGGTCGTCGAAGCCGGCGGCGAGGGCGCCGAGGGGGCCGCCGCGCTCAGGGTGCCTGCTCGTAGCTCGAGAGTGTCGGACGGACACAGCCGCGGGCGCGGCGTGTCGGAGAAAAAGCCGACCGCCGCGGGGTCGTCCGCGCAGGTCTCCTTCTGACTGCACGCGCCCGCGCCCACCCCAACGCCCGTGCCCGCGACGGCGATCGCACTCGCACCGAGCAACGTTGTCCAACGCATCTTGTCCTCCCCATCGCGCCCCGCGACCAGAGTCGCTCCGCGCAACACAAACCGACACGAGCGAGAAGGGCGGGTCAATACCGAATTCGCCACGACACCCAAAATTCGTTTGAGCGGCGCAGCGTCACTCTGTTTGGGTCGGGCACCTGCACGCCACTTTTGGCACGCCACTTTTGGCGTAGTACGCCACCCTCGGCGTAGTTGGACTCGGACCGATCAAACCATCGCACGGGATTCTGCGAATCCTTGCGAAGGACCATCCGTGCCAATCGTTACGCGATCCCTTCAGTGCACCGCCGCTCACGGCGTGACCGCGATCACCTCCGACAGCCTCGCGAACACCCGCCCCTCCGCGCGGAGCGCCGTGACCAGCGCGCGGAGCCCCTTCGGATCGCTGCCCCAGCCGTAGGGGCCGCCCAGGTGCGCGAGCACGACGGTGACGTCGAGCTGGGGGTTTCTCCGAGCGAACGCGAGCACGTGGCGGGTCTGGCGCTCGGCGGACAGGCAGGCCGCGCCGGTCGCGGTCGCCGGCACCCCACGGCAGTCGGGGATGCCCAGCGCGTCGAGTGCCTCCACGTTCCACCCGAAATGAAACGGATATCCAGCGGCCGCGGCGGCGGCGAGCGCGCGCTCGTCGTATTCGCCGTACGGGGCGCGCCAGTAGGGCTTCAGCGCCGCGTTGGGCGGCGGCGCGTCGCCGTAGATCGCGCGGACCGCCGCGCTCCACCCGCGCGACAGCTCGCCGAGCTCGCGGGCCCACGCGGTCTGCGCGTTCCCGTGCGGGTGGGTGTGGGTGTGGTTGGCCACCTCGTGGCCGTCGTCGAGGATGCGCCGGATCATGCGCAGCGTGGCGTCGTTCGGCGGCGTGTTCGCGCGCGCCGGCGTACTCTTGAAGACGAAGGGCCCCGCGACGAAGAACGTGGACCGCACGCCGAGCTCGCGCAGCGCGTCGAGCACCGCCAGGCCTCGGGCCTCGGGCACCCAGCCGCAGTCGAACGTGAGCGCGATCTCGGGGCTCGCGCCCCGCCGCCGAAAATACGTGTACTTTGCAGGGTCAACGACGGTCGTCGCGTGCGCGTAGTGGTCGTGCGTGTCGACGTAGCGCACCGGCCGCCCCTCGTGCGCGGCGCTGCGCGCGGCGCCCGGACCTGCGCCCACCCGCTCGGGGGCGTCAGCGGTCGTCGCCGAGGGCTCGGCCACGATGCGCGCGGGCGCTACGCCGGTCCCGCGCGGCAGCGCGAGGGCCCCGAGGAGCAGCGCCACGCCGCCCGCGAGGCCGAGCGCGCGCGGGGTTCGAGCGGGCAGCGAGGGCACCATGGGCGAGTATGCCCGAGTACGCCGCGCGCGGCCGCCGCATTCCGGGCCACGCCCGCACCTCGAGCTACGCCTACTCCGCGGCGCCTACTCCGCGGCGCTGCTCGCGAGCTCCTCGTGCAAGCGAGCGCTCGGGCTCGCCGGCTGGGCGCTCGGCGCGAGCACCCCTGCGAAAGAGGCGCGGTAGGCGTACGCGAGGTAGACGCCGAGCGCGGCGAGCACGACCGGCAGCCCGAGCCCGGCCGGCGCCAACGCCGCGTGGTACGCGAGGATGTTCACCACGACCGGCGCGAGCAGCGTGAGCGCGAGGGGCACGAAGCGCCCGGAGAGGAGCAGCGCGCCCGCCGCCACCTCGGTGCCCTTGATGAGCGGGAACATGTAGCCGGTCGCCCCGAGCGCGCCGAGGAACTCGCCCGCGCGGCCCGTGACGGGCGGCATCGGCAAGAACTGAAAGAAGCCGTTGAGGCCGAAGAGGAGGAACGCGCCTCCGAGGAGCAGGCGAGCAGCGACAGGGCCTTTGTGCGAGAGATTCATGAGCACTTCCTTTCGAGAAGTAGAATGCCTCGCCGGCGAGTGTTGCGGTAGGCGGGTTAACTCGAACTCGCTGTTCTCTCAAGGGTTACAATGGGCGTGCGCCCACGCCGAGAGACCCGCCCACCGGGGTGCGCTACACTCGAACAACATTGACGTTTTGGTCGATTCTCGCGCTGTCGCTCGGGCTGGCGATGGACGCCACCGCCGTGTCCGCGGCCAAGGGGCTCGCGGTCCCGCGGGTGCTGCCCCGGCACGTCGCGCTCGTCGCGGTGTTCTTCGGCGGCTCGCAGGCGCTGATGCCGCTCGTGGGCTGGGGCGCGGGCGCGCGCCTCGGGCCGCTCGTCGACGCCTACGCGCACTGGATCGCGTTCGGGCTCCTCACGGCCATCGGAGGCAAGATGCTCTGGGAGGCGCGGCCGCCGCGCGCCGCGGGCGCGGCGACCGAGGCGCGCGGCGAAGCTCGCGGCGAGGCGGGCGATCCGTTCGCCATGGGGCCGCTCTCGCTCCTCGCCGTGGCGACGAGCATCGACGCGCTCGCGGTGGGCGTCTCGCTGCCGATGCTGAAGGCGCCGCTCGCGCTCACCCTCGTCACCATCGGGCTCACGACGGCGATCACCAGCGCGCTCGGCCTCTACGCGGGGCGGCGCTTCGGGGCGCTGCTCGGCCGGCGCCTCGACGCCGCGGGCGGCCTCGTGCTCATCGGCCTCGGCGTGAAGCTCCTGCTCGAGCACCGCCGGTGAGCGACGTCGAGCGGCCGGAGCGTCAGCGGCAGCCGCTCTTGTAGTTGGCGCACGAGGGGGGGCAGTCGCTCGGCGAGCAACTCGAGCCGCCCGGAACGCCGCAGGGCGGCACGCACTGGTCGCTCTGGCAGGTGCCGAGGTTCTTGTTGTTGGGGTACACGGAGAAGTTCGAAGGGTCGACGCAGCGCGCCGACGTGTCGACGGGGTTCTCGATGCAGTAGAGGCAGTCCGGGTCCTTGTCGCAGGCCTGCATCTGGGCGCAGCACCGCTCGCGCATGCAGTCGAAGCAGCTCGCCGTGGTCGCCGAGGTGATGTTCGCGAGCGTGCACGCCGCTGCCGCGCCGCTGCCCGCCGTGCTCGGGCTCGAGGAGGGAGAGGGCGTCGTCCCTCCGCCGCCGCCACCGCCGCTCGAGCTGCTGCAACCCGCGACGGACCCACACACCACGACGACGAGAGAGACCGCCCCGATCCACCCTGCCTTGTTCCCCATGGCGCAAGCTTACCGCGCCGTCAGGAGGCGTGCCAGGGGCCGGCGGCGTGCGCGTCTCGAACGTCGCGCGTCAGCGCGCTTGGCCCAGCGCGGCCAGCCTTCTGGCCTCGGCGACGACCCGCCCGTGCAGCCGCGTCGCCACGCCTGCGTACACGCCGAGGAAGAGCACCCCAAGCGCGACGAGGGATAGGACGAACACGGTCGCGGGCTCGGGAAGCCCCTCCGCGAGCTGGGCCACGTGCGGGACGGGGAGCATCTCCGCGTGCGCCGCCTCGCGCGCGTCGCGCCCGCCGCTCAGCGCGCCCCGGTCGAGGTTCGCCGCGCCGAGGGCGAGCGTGACCGCGGCCAGCGGCACGCCCACGATGGCCCGTGAGTTCCAGCGACGATAGGCGCCGAGCTTGGCGAGCAGCGGCGCGTACGCCGCGGCGTCCAGCGAAGGGCCGAGGCGCGGCTCTTCGCAGGACGAGCACGCGGCGACGAGCAGCGGGTGCGGCACCGGCCTCGTGTGCGCGTCACAGAACGGGCACCGGAAGGCGTCGCCCCAGATCGCGTGGCAGTCGAGGCACTCGCCCGCGCTCGACGTGTTCGGGCTCTTGCAGGTGGGGCACGGCAGACCCCCACGAAAAACGCTCATGCGGCCTCGGCCCACCCGACGGCCGTCGCGACCGGGAGACCCCATTGTCGCGCACGGGCGGGCCGGGCGCCAGCAGGACGCCGCCCTCGAGCGTCGCATTGTCGCGCGCAATATGGCACCATTGTTCTCGTGGACACACCAGTGAGCTTCGAAGGCGTCACCACCTTTCTCGCCGTCGCCGAGACCCTCAGCTTCACCAAGGCGGCCACCCGGCTCGGCATCGCGAAGTCGGCCGCGAGCCGCCGCGTCGCCGATCTCGAGGACGCGCTCGGCGTGCGCCTCTTGCACCGCACCACCCGCAAGCTCCACCTCACCGACGCGGGCTCGGAGTACGCGTCGCACGCGCGCCGCGCCGTGGGGGCGCTGCACGACGCGAACGAGGCCGTGCGCGATCGGGGCGACGCGGCGAAGGGCCGCGTGCGCATCACCGCGCCGGCCGACCTCGGCGCCACCTACCTGCCGAGCGTCCTCCAGAGCTTTCGCCAGAAGTACCCCGACATCTCGGTCGACGCGGTGCTGGCCGCCCGCCGCGTGGACCTCGTCGCGGAGGGGATCGACCTCGCGCTCCGGTTCGGCCCGCTCGAGGACTCGTCGCTGGTCGCCCGCAAGATCGCGACGGCGTCGTCGTACCTCGTCGCGAGCCCGGAGTACGTGGCGCGCCGGGGAGTCCCCGCGTCGCTCGCCGAGCTCGGCGCGCACGACGTGGTGCTGTTCCGGGCGCCGCGCGGGGTGCTCCGCGTCGAGCTCGAGTCGTGCGATCGGCGCGGCCACACCGAGACCGTCGAGCTCCGCGCCATGCTCACGGGCGACGATCTCTCGTTCGTCCACAGAGCGGCGCTCGACGGGGCGGGGCTCGCGCTCTTGCCGTGGTTCCTCGTCGCGCCGTACGTGGAGAGCGGGCGGCTCGTGCAGGTGCTCCCGCGCTACCGCGCGCGCGGGGCCGACGGCCACCTCGTGTACCCGTCGTCGCGCCTCTTGCCGAAGCGCGTGGCGCTGCTCATCGAGCACCTGCTCGTGGAGCTGAGGGCTCTGCGCGCCGAGCCCTCGGACCTCGCGCCGCGGGCGAAGGCGAGGGCGTGAGGATCGAGCCGAGCCGGTCAGCGTGAGGGCGGCCGAGTGACAGCGCGCAGCGGGCCAGCTACCCTCCGTCCGATGGTGCGCCGTGAAGAAGATCGGACCGAGCCGCGAAGCGGCGAGGTGCTTTCT
>DAORJJ010000105.1:0-15180 GCA_035439005.1 Polyangiaceae bacterium
CCACCGAGGGCGGCGCGGGGCGTGGCGCGACGGCAGGCCCCGCCGGGGTCGGGGACGGCGCGGCGGCGGGCTCAGGCGGCGGCGGCGGCGAGCTCGTCCGCATGTCGGCGACCGGCATGATGAGCGTGCTCTTCACCGACGGGATCGACACGCTGATGGGGCCCACCTCCGGCAGCCGAGGGGTGAGGCCTTGAGGCAGCCCCGCCGGCGGCGGGAACTGCCCCCGCGAGACGAGGGTCATGTCGCCCGACGGGTGCCGCTCGGCCTCGGGCGGGACCTGAACGCGGGCCACGGTGGTCAGCTCTTGCGACGCGCGGCGCTCGGCCGTCGTGGCCGCCATCGCGCGGGAGGGGCGGATTTGCGGCCGCGCGGGGGCCGCGCTCATCTGGGTGGGGGTCGCGACGCGCGCGGCGGGGACACCGCCAGGGCTGCCCACCCCTGCCCTGCGCGACTCGGTGAGCAGCGCCTCCACGTCGAACACGGGAGGGGCGGTCGAGGCGATCGTGACCTCGTCGCCCGACCCGCTCGGCGCCTCCGGCTCGTCGGGCAGGGAGATGCCATCGAACAGCTTGTCGATGTCGATCGGGTCGAGCTCGTCGAGCGCCGAAGGCCCGCGGCCGACAGACGGGAGGCCGCGGCCCCCGGCGGTGGTCACGCCGGTGAGCGCGGGGGCGCGCAGCGTGGGCGGCCGGGGCGAGGGGTCCGGCTCGCCGGCGGAGCGCGGCGGCTCGACGGGCTCGGCGGCCCGCACCTTGACGGTGGCTCGATCGTGGATGAGCTTCGCCATCTCGTAGAGCTCCGAGCGCCCGCCGCGAGGCCCGATCACGTCTCGGAGGAGGGACCACGCCTCCTCGGCCGTGATGGTGCGCTTGCGGGGATCGGGCTCCAAGGTGCGCGAGACCACCTCCCGCACGCGCCCGTGCAGATCGGGGCGCAGGATGTCGAGCGACACGAGGTGCGGATCCGCCATGGCGCGGAGGATCTCGATCTCGGGCAACACGCCCCGCTGGATCGCCTTCCGGTGGGCCAGCATCTCCCAGAGGAGGAGGCCCGCGGCGTACACGTCGGTGTGGGTGCCGATGTCGGCGCCGTTTACCTGCTCCGGCGCCATGTACCCGAAGGTGCCCTGGATGAGGCCGTTCTGCGTGTCGGCGCGCACGCCGGTCACCCGCGCGATGCCGAAGTCGGCGAGCTTGACGTCGCCGTTCCAGCCGACGAGCACGTTCGACGGGTTCACGTCCCGGTGGATGACCGGCGCGGCCTTCCCCGAAGGGTCGATGTAGTCGTGCGCCGACGCGAGGGCCTCGAACACGTGGCTGGCCACGTAGAGCGCCGCCGTGTCGGGGAGGGTCTTGCCGATCTCCTTCAGGCTGGCGCGGAGGCGGTTCAGGGGCAGGCCATCGACGAACTCGAGCACCATCACGAGCTGATCGCCGTGCGAGAAAAAATCGAAGAGGCGCACGACCGACGCGTGGGAGAGCCGCGCGTACGCCGCCGCCTCGCGCGCGAACATCCGGGCGAACTGGTCGTCCGCGCGGTACTGCGAGAGCAGGATCTTGAGCACCACCTGACGTTCGAAGCCAAACGGCCCCTCCGCCTTCGCCAGGAGGACGTCGCTCGTTCCCCCCGTGGCGATGCGCCGGACGATGCGATAGCTGCCGAGCCGATCGAAGGGTGCCTGGGTGCCGTCCATGGGGAGAGTGCGCGAGGGCGCGTGCCCCGACAGCGTAGCCGGGCGGGGCGACGACGGCCTACAAACTTTCGCGTGAAGCGCGACCCCGCGTCAGTCGCGGAAGAGCTCCTCGAGGTCGCCCTTGGTGAGCCGCTTGGTGCCGCCCGCGTCCTCGGAGAGCACCGCGCCGACGAGCTCGCGCTTCTTCCCGCCGAGCTCGAGGATCTTCTCCTCGATCGTGCCCTTCGCAATGAGGCGATACATGGTCACGACGCGGGTCTGGCCGATGCGGTGCGCGCGATCGGTCGCCTGGTCCTCCACCGCGGGGTTCCACCACGGGTCGAAGTGGATCACGGTGTCCGCGGCGGTGAGGTTCAGGCCCGAGCCCCCGGCCTTCAGCGAGATCAGGAACACGGGCGGGCCGTCGTCGCGCTGGAACGACTCGACGCACGCCTGGCGGTCCTTGGTGGAGCCGTCGAGGTAGGCGTACGCCACGGAGTCCTCCTCGAGCATGCGGCGAATGAGCGTGAGCATGGAGACGAACTGGCTGAACACGAGCACCCGGTGCCCGCCGGCGACCGAGGTCTGGACGAGATCGCGGAGGGCCTGGAGCTTGCCGGAGTCGTCGTTGGTGAACTCGCGCGGCAGGCCGAGCAGGCGCGGATCGCAGGCCGCCTGACGCAGGCGCGTGAGGCCGGCGAGGATCTGGATCTGGCTCTTCGCGACGCCCTGCCGCTCGACCTCGCCCATGACCTGCGCGCGCACCTCCTTCAGCACCGCCGAGTAGAGGGCGCCCTGCTCGCCGGTGAGCTCGCAGACCTGGTCGGTCTCGATCTTCTCGGGCAGGTCCTTCGCGACCTCGCCCTTCGTCCGCCGGAGGATGAACGGGTGGATGGTCGACCGGAGCCGGGCCGCCGCCTTCTGGTCGCCCGCGTCGATAGGCCTCGAGTAGCGCTCCTCGAACTTGTCGAGCGGCCCGAGGAGCCCCGGGCTCACGAAGTCGAAGATGGACCAGATCTCGGAGAGCCGGTTCTCGATCGGCGTCCCCGACAGGGCGAGGCGCCGGTCGGCGCGGAGGCGCTTGGCCGCCCGCGCCGTGGCCGAGAGCGGGTTCTTGATGTTCTGGGCCTCGTCGAGGATCGCGTAGCGGAGCGTGAGCTTGGAGAGCAGCTCCTCGTCGCGCCGGAGCAGCGCGTAGCTCGTGATGACCACCTCGGCGTCGTCGAGCTCGTCGGCGCGATCGCGCCGATCGCCGCCGTGCCACACGACGTGCTTGAGCGAGGGCGCGAACTTGTCGAGCTCGCGCATCCAGTTGGTGACGACGCTCGTTGGCGCCACGATGAGGGCCTTGAACTTGCCCTTGCCCTCGGTCTTCTCGTCCGCGGACTTCACGGCGAGGAGGAGCGCGATGGTCTGCACGGTCTTGCCGAGCCCCATGTCGTCGGCGAGCACGCCGCCGGAGCCGATCTCGTGCAGGAACGACAGCCACTGGAAGCCTGCCTCCTGGTACGGGCGCAGCTGGGCCTTGAGGTTTCGGGGCTTCTTGGCGCCCTTTATCTCTTCGATATCACGCAGCTTTCCGAACAGGGTCTTGGCGCTGTCGGCGACCTGCGCGCGGCCCACCTGCTCGAGGAGCTCCTGGATGCGACCGGCCTGCGAGAGGGGGAGCTTGCCCCCTTGCCCGCCGCCGGTCGCGAGGATCTCGGCCTGGCGGAGCAGGACGGCGCGCACCTTCTCCACGTCGAGGCGCGCGAACGAGCCGTCGGTCAGCCGCACGTAGCGGCGGCCCTCGGCGAGGCACCGGCCGAGCTCCTCCTGGGTGACCGCCACGCCGCCCGCCTCGAAGGAGAGGCGGAGCGAGAGCCAGTCGACGCCGCTCGAGACCCGCGCGCTCGCCGAGAGGGTCTGCGAGCGCACCTGGACGTCCACGAGGTCGTCCGGCACGAAGAGGTCCCAGTCCTCCGGCAGGGCGCCGATGCCCTCGGTCCAGAACTGGATGGCGTCGTCGCCGCGGGCGACGAAGCTCGCCCCCTCCTCGTCGGGCGACAGGCCGAGCTCGCGGAGCTGTCCGGCGGCCTGCTGCTGCGCGGCGATGTCGCAGCGGATGCACTTCGCGCGCTTCGAGCCGGGGTTCGCCTTCACGAGCACGGGCGCGGTCATGCCGTCGGCGCGGACGTCGATCTCCAGGTCGTCGTAGGCCGCGCGCAGCGAGACGTGGGCCTCGGTGAGAGACCCGCCGGCGCGCATGCGAAACGTGGGGACGAGGTCGACCACGTCGGCGACCTGGGAGAGCTCGGGGAGCTCCGCGCCGACCTCGAGCGCCACGCGGGGCAGGCCCTGCGCGATGAGGCGAGGCAGGTCGTCCATGGGCTCCAGGATCGACGGGGACCGCGCGAGCCGGCGGAGCGCCGCGGGCGAGACGCGGCGATCGATGGGGCGCGCGAAGCCCTCCTGGGGGTCGACGTGCCAGCCGGGGCTGCCCTCGAGCCACGCCCCCTGCGCGGTCGAGAACCGGCGCGGATCGCCGGGGCGCTGGAAGCTCGCCTTGACGACCACCTGCGAGCCGTCCTGCGACAGCTCGAGGTCGAAGCGCGGGCGGAGCGGCTCGTCGCCGAAGCGCAGCTCCATCATCTGAGGCTCGAGGATGACCCTTCGCCCCTTCAGGAACGGCAAGAGCTCGGCGGCGTCCTCGCCGCGCACCTCGATCGCCACGCGCCGCGGGCCTTCGCCCTCGTGCCGGGCCAGGGCGCGGAGCGCGTCGCGGTCGCCGGTCGGGCTCTGCGCCTGGAACGCGAGGAGCTGGCTCGGCAGGAGCGGGGTGCGGGTGTCCGGATCGAGGACGCTGACCGTGAGCGACGTGGGGCGCACCTGCATGCGGTACTCGACCCGCTTCGGCGCCGGCGGCATCGGCTCGGGCAGCCACGCGTCGACCCCGGTCTGGCGCTCCGAGACGGAGAACCCGGGCCGCGGGGCGACGGTGCGGACCGCCTGGGCCTTCATCGCGCGGGCGGCCCGTCGCTTGGCGCGGCGGCTCTGACCTTGCCCGGGCGCCGGCTCTTCCCCTTGGCTGACGTGGCTCACGGAGACCGAGACGGCCGGGGCGGGGCCAGACTGGCCAGACTGACCAGACTGACCAGACTGGGCGCCCGCGTACGGGGCGTCAGCGGTGAAGCCCGGGGAGCTCTCGGGCTCGTCGCGGCGGCGACGCGGGCGGGCCTCGTCCCGGAGGGCGATGAGCAGGGCGGCCACATGCTTGCAATGTCCATGTATTTTGGAGAACGCCGGGCACGAGCACTCGGAGTCGAACCCCTCGGGGAGGAGCCGCAGCCGCACCGCGTAGGGCTCCGGCTCGGAGCCTCGCACCGTGCCGTGCGCCGACGCGAGATCGACGCCCGTGTCGGAGACCGCGCCGCGGCGCACGTAGTCGTAGCCGCGGAGGAAGGCACGCGCGCCGAGCAGGCGCCGCAGTGCACGATCGTTGAGAGTCGCAAGCGCTTCCGTGAAGGGAGTGGACACGCGGGGGTCGCGCGCCTCGAAAAGGCGCGCCCTTTCTCGAAGCGGCCCTGCGGGGGCCGAACCGGACTCCAGGCATGGCCACAGCGGCTCAAGACCTGGATTGGAGCGCGTGCATAGCGGATTTCTCGGATTCGCGCAAGCCGTATGCGGCTAGTCGCAGGTGGTCTCGCCGGCGTCGCACCCGGGCCGCGGCGGCTTCGGGGCGACCTCCGCGCCGAGGAGCGCCTCGACGGCCGCGAGCTGGAGGCCGATCGAGACGCTCGCGCACGCCTTGCTGGGGGCGCGGTCGTCCTCTGGGGCGGCCGGAATGTCGCGGTAGTCGCACACGGCGGCGCGCAGGCTGCGCATGGCGCCGGCGGTGCAAAGCGCGGGATCGCGGCCGAGCTCCTCGAGCAGCGCCGAGGGCGAGAGGCGACCCGCGACGACGCCGTCCAGGGTTCGGACGCGCCGGCCGCCCGCGGTCTTCTCGGCGAGCGTCGCGACGACGCGCGCGTGGCGCACAGAGAGCGGCACGTCGAGCGCCTCGAGCGGCAAGGTGGTCGGGCGGCGCGTGCCCGCCACGAGCCGCCCGCCGACGACGTACCCCTCGAGCAGGGTCTCGGGGCCGCCGCCGTCCGGATCGCCGCCGTCGGCCGCGCGCGCGCGCGACCAGGTGTCGCACCCCTCGGCCCGGGGGCCGCCGTCGGCGTCGACGCCGCCGTCGCAGAGCGTGGACTCGAGCGCGCCCGACGTCGCGAACCGCACCTCGACCGCCGGATCGTCGGCGGCGCCGTTGTACCGGGAGAGCCCGATGAGCACGGTGCGGTCGCCTTGCCGCGCGGAGCGAGCAAACCCTCGAAACAATTGGGTTCCCGCGGCGTCGGGGAGCGCCATGAACATGCGGGAGGCGGCGTTGTCGATGCCCCCGCGGTCGTCCACGACGGCCCGCTGGCACGGCGCGGCGCCGTCTTGGTCGGTCGCCCCGAAGAAGCCCGTGCACAGGCCGTCTTGATCGAGCCCGAAGGGCCGCGCGTCGACCCGGGGCAGCCCCTCGAGGGACGACACGGCGAACCAGATGGGCGCGAGGTCGGGGCCGTCGGGCGCGAGCGAGGCCGGCGGCGGCACCTCGTGCTGGCAGAGGTCGGCGGCCGCGGCGTCGGCCCCGCCGTCGGGGCTCGGCGAGACCTGCAGCGCCGGCGGCGGCGAGCCCTCCTCGTCGCCGGCCCCGACGAGGAGCTGGCAGGCCACGAGCGTCGCGCCCAGCGCCGTGAGGGCCACGCACGCGGCCGCGAGGCGTCCGCGGCCCGCGCTCACTGGAACTCCCCCGCGACGACCAGGCCTCCGAGCCCGGGGACGACGCGCGCGCTGACGGGGGGAGCCTTCGGACGGGAGGCGCGGGCGCGCGAGGGAGGCTCGTCGCTGGAGGTCAGCACCAGGTACGCCCCCGCGCCGGCGGCGAGGAGGCCCACGGGGATGAGCAGCGTGGCGATGGTGCCGTAGCCTCGCGCCTCGGAGTGGAGCTTGTTCGCGGACTCGACGAACGGGTTGACGCGCTCCGGGGTGGAGGCGTAGCAGCCGCCCGCGGCGTCGAAATACCGCGAGGGATCGTTGCCCGACGTGTTGCTCAGGGTGAGGCCCTCGGTGTTGTCGCGGCACGCGCGCTTGGCCGCGTTGTTGGTCGTCACGGTGAGGACGCCGAAGACGCCTCCCGCGACGAGCACGGCGAGGCCGGCCCCGCCGACCGCGAAGCCCACGACCCGGGTCGCCTCGCGCGCGGCGAGGCGGTCGTCCTTCTTGTCGCTCGGGGGGCCGTCCGGCTGCGGCCCATCCGCGCTGGCGCGCAAGGGGGGCACGTCCACGACCTCGATGGCGCCCTCGCGTGGCACGACGCGCTGCAGCTCGATGGCGGCCTTGCCGGGCGCGGTGACGCGCACGACGTGGAGGCCGGGATCGACGAGCACGCCGGCGGTGCGCGTGGGCTCGTCGGGCTCCTCGCCGTCGACGAGGATCTTCATGCCCGGCACGCGGCTCTGGGGCGGGACCCGGACGCGGAGCCGGGCCAGCCGCAGCTCGAGCTTCACGATGTGCTCGTCGCAGAGCCGCACGCGGTCTTCCCGGCCCGAGGCGACCGAAGCGCGCCGGAGCGCCACGAACGTCTTGTGGGCGAGCGCCAGCTTTCCCAGGTCTTCGTAGCAGGTGGCGAGGTTCTGCGCGGTCCCGCCGCCGCCCGCGAGCTGGTAGCTCTCCTCGAACAGCGGGCAGGCCGCGGCGAAGTCGCCCTGGAGCACCCTCGCGCGGGCTCGCTGGAAGAGCGCCTCGGCCTCGGCCTCTTGCGCGGGCGTGGGCTTCGGTCCCTCGGCGCGCGCGACGCCCGCGGCGGTCGTCGCGTAGAGCGCGGAGAGCACGCCGAGCACCGCCAGCGCTCGCGCCGAGGCCTTAGTTGCGGCCATTCGCGTACCTGCCCGTCTTCGGCCCGGGCTTCACGACCGGCGGCTGTCCGGGCGCGGGTGGCTCGACGCTCGCGCTCGCGACCGGCGCGGGCGGCGCGGCGTCCCCGACGGCCACGATTTGTACCGGCGGCGGCGCGGTCGCGGGCGGGCGCGCGCTCGGGGCCACCGGGGGCGCGAGGGACGCGACCGGCGCGACGCTCGACGCGCTGGCGGCGACGACGGGCCCCGGGGTCGTGCCGAGCCGCACGCCGAAGAGCACGAGCCCGAGGATGACGCAGGCCACGCCGATGCCGAGCGCCACCGCGAAGAGCGGCGAGCCCCGCGGGCGGCGCGCGCTCGCGACCGTCGAGAACGTGGCCTCCGTGGCCCGGCCGTCGCCGAGGTGCCGAATGGACACGGCGCTCGTCGGCGGCGCCACCGCGGTGACCGCAGGCACGGGGATGTGCGTGAGCTGCTCGGCCGCGCGGCGACCGATGGGCGACGCGAAGGGCGTGAGCAGGCGCCCGAGCTCGGCGAGCGTCGGGCAGCGGTGGTTCACGTCTTTCTCGAGGCAATACGCGATCGCGTGCTCGAGGGCGGGCGGGGCGTCGGGGCGGAGCGCGATCAGCGACGCGGGCGGATCGGCGGTGATGGCGGCGAGCGCGGCCGCCGCGCTGTCGGCGTCGAAGGGGAGCGCGTCGGTCAAGAGCTCGTAGAGCACGATGCCCGTGGCCCAGATGTCGGTGCGGAAATCGACCCGCTTGGCGCTGCGGATCTGCTCGGGCGACATGTAGAGCGGCGAGCCGAAGATCGACTGGGTCTCGGTGAGCTTGAGGTCTTCTTCGACGTCGGCCGAGAGCTTCGAGATGCCAAAGTCAAGCACCTTGACCAGCGGGCTGCCGTCGGGGCGCTGGGCGAGCCACAGGTTGGAGGGCTTGAGGTCGCGGTGGACGATGCCCGCGGCGTGCGCGGTCGCGAGGCCGACCGCGGCCTGAAGGATGAAGTCGACGGCGTCGGGGATGCGCAGCGGCCCCGAGTCGAGCAGGCGCCCCAGGTCGACGCCCTCGAGGAGCTCCATCACGATGTAGGGCAGGCCCCCCTCCGACTTGCCCACGTCGAACACACGGACCACGTGCTCGCTGCGGATGAGCGTGGTGGCCTTCGCCTCGCGAAAGAAGCGCTCGGTGGCGCGCGCGTCCCCCGCGAGCCGCGGGTGGAGGAACTTGATGGCCACGGGCGCGTCGATCCCGAGCTGCTGCGCGGCCACGACCGCGCCCATCCCGCCCTTGCCGATGAGCCGCCGGATGACGTAGCGCCCGGAGATCACGTCCCCCGCGCGCGGCGCCCACGCCTGCTCGGCGGGCGGCGCGGCGGGCGGCAGCGTGCGACGCGGGCTCACGACCTCAGCTTACCAGAATCGCGGTGCGTGCAAGCGAACCGTTTCCCGCGAAACGGGCGGAATCATGGGTCGCAGCGGAGGACCTGGCCGGCGTCGCACTCGAAGACCGGGAGGGGCGTGGGCGTCACGCTCGGCCCCTTCTTGGCGCCCTCGAGGAGGAAGCCCACGGAGGCCGAGATGCCGTCGCAGGTGCGGTCGGGATCCGCGCCGCGAAACGAAATGTCGCGGGCCCTGCAGATATTGTCACGGGCCACCGCGTAGATGCCGGCCGGCTGCTCGCAGAGAAACTGCGTCTTCCCGATGGGGTCCAGCAGCGCGCCAACGGTCGCGAGCGTCGCGTTCGCGTCGATCCGGCCGGCGAGGACGCCGTCGAGGAGCCACGGCTTGCCGCCGGCCGGCGGCACGAGCGTCGCTTGGAACACCGGGCCCGCCATCTCGACCTCGATCGAGCCGATGCCCGCGAAGACCTTGGTCGTCCCGATCGGGTCCTCCACCACGAGCTCGTAGTTCGTCACGTAGCCGTCGAGCGTGCGGCCACCCTGGCCGCCCGGGACCTGCGACCACTCGTCGTTTCCGTTCCAGCAGGGCTCGTAGCGCTGCACGCCGTCGCCCGCGTCGGGCAGCGGCGCCGACGCGTCACCACACCCGCCCGGCTTCGTCGCGCCGGGCGAGAGCAGGAACGAGACGCCGACGCGGGTGTCGTTCGCCTTCCCGTTGTAGCCACTCACGAGCACGAGGAGCCCGCGTTGGCCCCGCTCGAGCTGCCCGTCGATCGAGGCGCTCTTGTCGAGGTTCAGCACCCTCAGCGGCGAGAAGGCGTTCGCCCCGCCCAGGTCCCGGCCAAAGGGGTCGTCCGACGGCGTGTCGGCGGGGCAGAGGTTCACGCCGGTGGGGAGCTTGCAGAGCGTGCGCGGGGTCGCGGCGTCCGGCGGGGCGTTCGCGCAGCTGCACACCCCGTCGAGGTCGAAGCCGATGGGAGCGCCGCCGTCGATGCGCTGCCCCACCGCCACCTTCCGGGCGGCGAACACGAGCTCGTTCTCCTCGGTGCCGTCGTTCACCTCGGGCTTGGGCGGCGGGCGCGCGTGCGCGCACGGATCGCCCGGCGTGGGGCCGCCGTCGACCCCGGGAGGGCGCTCGGGGAACAGCGCCACGCCGGGGTCGTCTTTCACGCCGACGATGAGCTGGCACGCGATGATGCTGGCGGCGAGCGCGGCCGCGAACGCGAGGCGAGTGGGTGTGAGCCTCATTGGAACGTCCCGCTCAGCGACAGGCCGCCCACGGTGGGCGCGAGGACACCCTCGATGCCCGCGCTCGCGCTCGCTTTCTTCTGATCTTTCGGTGACTTCACGGCTGAGGAGGAGCGAAACACGAGGTAGGTGCCGAGGCCGAGCGCGACCACGCCGACCGGGATGAGGACGTTGGCCACGTTCGCGAAGGTGCGCGCGTCGTCGCGCAGCGCGTTCGAGCGCGTGAGCGCGGCGCTCGGGGCGAGCCCGGGCTGCGCCGCGAAGCAGCCCCCGCCCTGCCGAATGGGGAGCCGCGGATCGTTGTATGGGCCCGGGTTCGTGAGCGCGCCGCCCGTGTTGTCGACGCAGGCGTTCTTCGCGGCGCTGTTCGTGGTGATCGTGAGCACGCCAAACACGCCGCCCGCCGCGAGCGTGGCGACGCCGATGCCGCCCACCACGAAGCCGGTGGTGCGGAGCGCCCGCTGCCCCGAGATCTCGTCGAGCTGGGCGAGCTGCGCCACGGGCGCCAGCGCCGCGACCTTCGGGGGCCCCGCGGGCTTGGGGATCGCGACGAGCATCGGCACCTCGACGGTGGTGGTGGTGCCTTCGTCGACGCTCTTCTCGAGCGTGGCGGTCTTGTACCCCGGCGCGCGCACGGTGATGGTGTGGCTGCCACGGTTCACCACGACGCCCGCGTCCCAGCTGCCTGGGCCGAACTCGTCGCCGTCGACCTCGATCTGCATTGCCTCGAGGTGCCGCTCTTTCTTCACGAACAGGCGCAGCCTCGACAGGCGCGGCTCGAGCTTGGCGATGTGGGCGTCCGCGAGCTTCACCCGATCGGCGCGGTTCGCCTTCTTCGAGAGCACCTTGAGCTCGATGAAGCGGTTGTACGCGAACGCGAGCTTGCCCTCCTCTTCGTAGCAGACGGCGAGGTTCTGGAGGGTGCCTCCCCCGCCGGCGAGGGCGTAGCTCTCCGCGAGCATGGGGCACGCCTGCGCGTACGACTTCTTGGTCATCAGCGCCTTGGCGCGCTGGAAGAGGTCCTCTGCCTGCGCGACCTGCGCGGCCGACGGCCCCTCCGCGCGCGCGCTGCCCGGGAGCGCCGCGAGAGCGAGGAACGAGGCGAGCGCGGCGAGCGCGAGCGGTGTGCGAGCGCGCCGGACCGTCATTCTCTCCCTTCGGCGACCGTGGGCGCGACGGTCGGGGACGGGGTCGGCGTGGGCCCCCCAGGCTTGCCCGAGCCGGCCGGCCGGCCGGAGTGCCGCACGGCGAGGGTGGGCTTCGTGGTGGGGACCGCGCCGGACGAGGCCACGGGGAGCGCCGACGAGGCGACCGGCGCGGCGACCGGCGCGACCGACGCGGCGACCGGCGCGGCGGTGCCCGGGACCGCGGAGCCCGGCGCACCCGGGACCACCGACGACGCGGGGGCCAGGGGGCTCGAGGCCACGGTCCCGCCGCGGGCGGCGCCGAGCTTCGCGATCCCAGCGATGCCTCCGACGATGAGCAGGGCGAGGCCCATTCCGAGCGCCACGCCGAACACGGGGCTCCGGGACCGACCAGGGGTCACGATGCTCCGCTCGGTGATGCCGAACGCGCCCACGTCGCCCGCCGAGCTCGTCGCGACCGGCGCGAAGCTGGAGACCTGCGGGGGGCCGAGGCGGGCGATGCGGCCCGCGGAGAGCGTGCCGACAGGCGACGCGAAGGGCGCGAGGAGCGCCGCGAGCTCGGCGAGCGACTGGCACCGCCGCGTCACGTCTTTCTCGAGGCACCGCAAGATGGCGTGCTCGAGGCCGGGGGGCGCGTCGGGGCGAAAGCGCCGGAGCGGGAGCGGCGGATCGGCGGCGATGCTGGCGAGCACGCCGGAGACGGTGTCGCCGTCGAACGGGAGCTGTCCGCTGAGCAGCTCGTGGAGGACGACGCCGAGGGCCCAGATGTCGGTGCGGTGGTCGACCCGCTTGGCGCTGCGGATCTGCTCCGGGGACATGTACGTGGGCGACCCGAACACCGACTGGGTCTCGGTGAGCTTCGCGTCGCCCGGCGCGTGCGTCGAGAGCTTCGAGATGCCGAAGTCAAGCACCTTGACCAATGGCGTGCCGTCCGGGCGCCGGGAGAGCCACAGGTTCGTGGGCTTGAGGTCGCGGTGGACGATGCCCGCGGAGTGCGCCTCCGCGAGGGCCTCGCAGGCCTGCAGGACGTAGTCGACGGCGTCGGAGACCGAGAGGGGACCGGCCGCGACGACGCGCCCGAGATCGGCCCCCTCGAGCAGCTCCATCACGATGAACGGCAGGCCCGCGTCGGAGCTGCCCACGTCGGTCACCCGGACGACGTGCTCACTCTTGATGCGCATGGTCGCCTTCGCCTCGCGGAGAAAGCGCTCCACGCTGGCGGCGTCACGCGCGAGCTTCGGGTGGAGGAACTTGATGGCCACGGGCTGATCGAGCTGCACGTGCGTCGCTGCGACCACGGCGCCCATGCCGCCCTGGCCCAGCGTGTGGAGCACGCGGTAGCGCCCGGCGACGACCTCGCCGGCGCGAGGAGCCCACGACTCGAGCTTCGACTCGGACGGGGGATTCACCATCTGCGTGGGACCTTGCCTCACGTGCGCCTCACGTGCCGAAGTGTACCCGAAACCGGCGTGACCTCCCGCGATTCTGTGCGCGCGGCGGGGCCGGCCAATTCCGCTCACGAATTGCCTGCCCGTGATCGTAGGATGCCGGCCGTGCGCCCGACCTCTGCCCCTCCCCGACGCACCGTCGCGCGGGCCCTCGCGCTCGCCTGCGCGCTCGCGGCGGCGAGCGCGACCGCGTGCGCGTCGCCGGTGGCCGCCGGCCTCGACGATCCCGAGGCGAACCGCGTGGTCGTGGCGCTCGAGTCGCGCGCCGTCGCGGCGCGGAAGGAGCCGGACGGCGCCGGCGATGGCCGGTTCCGCGTGCTCGTCTCGGACTCGGAGGCGAGCGAGGCGCTCCGCATCCTCGCCGACGAGGGCCTCCCCCGCCCCCGCAGCGCCTCCCTGGCGGACGTGGGCCGCGGGGCGCTGGTGCCGACGCTCTCCGCGGAGCGCGCGGCGCTGGCGGCCGGCCTCGGCGGCGAGCTCGAGAAGAGCCTGCTGCAGGTCGACGGAGTGCTCTCCGCGCGCGTCCACCTGAACCTCGCCTCCGACAGCCCGCTCCGCGAGAAGAAGGAGAAGGCCACGGCCAGCGTGCTGTTCACCTACCGCGGCGCGACGAGCCCGCTCGCGGAGGCCCAGGTGAAGCGGCTCGTCGCCGCCGGAGCGCCGGAGCTCGCCCCGGACGACGTGGTGGTCGTCGGCGTGCCGCGCCCGGCCGCGGCCGCCACGGCCGCGTCGCTCGCCCACGTGGGCCCGCTCGCGGTCGCGACCGGCTCGGCCACGCCGCTGCGCCTCGTGCTCGCGGCGCTCGTGCTCCTCGTCGGCCTGCTCGCCAGCGCCACGCTCACGCTCTACCTCAAGCTCTCTCGGCTCCGGGGGGCGCGCCCATGATCCGCATCCGCGGCCTCAACAAGAGCTTCCGCTCGGCGGGCGGGCACTCGGCGCACGTGGTCCGCGATCTCACGCTCACGGTCCCCGAGGGGTGCCTCTACGGGCTCATCGGCCCCGGCGCGGCGGGCAAGAGCGTGCTGCTCAAGCTCATCACCGGCCTCATCAAGGCCGACGCCGGCAGCATCGAGATCGCCGGCCAGGACGTGACCCAGCTCACCGAGCTCGACCTCCAGAAGCTCCGCCTCAAGTTCGGCATGTTGTTCCAGAACAACGCGCTGTTCGACCACCTCACGGTCGACGACAACATCGCGTTCCCGCTGCGGCGCCTCTACGCGCTCCCCGAGGAGGAGGTGCAGGCGCGGGTCGCGGAGCGCCTGTCGAGCGTCGCGCTCTCGGGCTTTGGCGCGCGCCTGCCCGGCGGCCTGTCGGGCGGCCAGAAGAAGCGCGTGGGCGTCGCGCGGGCCACCATCACGAACGCCGAGATCGTGCTCTACGACGAGCCCGCGGCGGGCCTCGATCCGGTCACCTCGCAGAAGATCTTCGAGCTCTTGCGCGAGGAGCAGCGGGCGAGGAACGCCACGGTCATCATGGTCTCCAGCGATCTCGATCGCCTGCTCACGGTCACCGACCGGGTGGGCATGATGTACAAGGGCGAGCTCATCTTCGATGGCACGACAGCCGAGGCGAAGGAGAGCGCGCAGCCGTACGTGCGGCAGTTCGTGCACGGGTTGACCGAGGGGCCGCTCTAGCCACGCCTCGATGGCGCCGCAGGAACGCACCGCGAACGCGCCACGCCCGGCCGCGCCGCCGACGCGCCGGACGCTCGCGCTCCTCGCGTGCGCCGCGATCGCCCTCACCCTCGAGCGGAGCGTGCGCACGTTTCCCTACGTCCCAGGGGAGCTCGAGCTCTTCGCGGTGGTGCTCGCCAAATCCGCCGTGCTCGCCGCGGGCTTCGCCGGCGCGCGGGCGCTCGGTCACTCGCCGCGCGCGCTCGGCCTCGCGTGGCCGTCGCCACGCGGGCGCCCGCTCATGGCGCTCGCCGTGGTGGCCGCGGCCGTGGGCGGGGTGGCGCTCGGGCAGCTCGACGGCGTGCGCGCGCACTCCCCGCTGTACGAGCCCGCGCGCTCCTCGGTCGGCGCGCTCGCGCTCTCGACGTGTCTGTTCGCGGCGTACGCGTTCGCGTGGGAGCTCACGTTCCGCGGCGTGCTCCTCTTCGGCGCGGCGCCCCTCCTGGGGCGGGCGAGCCTCGTCGCGCAGGCGGCCGTGTTCGCCCTCGCCCACCTCGGCAAGCCGGGCGTCGAGCTCGCCCTCGCCTTCCCGGGCGGCCTCGCGTTCGGCCTGCTCGCCCTCCGCGCCCGCAGCGTCGTCGCGCCGTTCGCCGCGCACGTCGCGCTCGCGCTCGCGGTGAACGTCGCGTGCATCGCGCCGAGGCTGCGGTGAGCGTCGAGCGCGCGCTCCCC
>DAORJJ010000106.1:0-15159 GCA_035439005.1 Polyangiaceae bacterium
CGGCCGGCGGCGATCTACGGCGGCGGCGCGCCGCGCGAGGGAGCGCTGGTCACCGCGGGGATCGCGCTCGGCGGCGCGCGTGAGCGCGGCGAGGGCGCGTGGCACGTCGCCTTCGCTCGCGGCGTGCTCGTCCCCCGTCGCCCTACCCGACGAGGGCGACGGCGATCTCAGCGACGAGGAGCTCGCGCGCACGCTCTCGCTCCCGGCGCTGCGCTCGGCCCGCGCGTTCCGCGCGTTCTCCACCGAGGGCGGCGGCTTCGGGCAGGCAGGCCACGTGATGAAGTATTTCATCGACGCGCGCAGCGGCGGCGACGTGACCTACTTCATCAACTCGAACTACCGCGTACGCGACGAGATCCCCCCCTACGCCAAGTACCACTACGACTTCGCGCAGCACGCGCTCGGCATCACCGAAGACGCCGCCAGCTTCAACGACCACACGTACTACGACGACGCCAAGCGCTACGTCGCCGGCACGATCCAGACCTACACGCTCGGGGGCGAGGCGACCCCCACGTACGCCATCCAGTTCTACCCCGACGACGTCATCCACGAAGAGGGGCTGCTCCGCGCCGTCGAGATCCTGCGGCCGCGCCTCCAGCTGAAGGGGGTGCGGTACGCCGTGGTGAGCACCGGGCCGCAGCAGACCTTCGCCCGCGTCGAGGGACGCCTCCGCGCGCTCGGGGTGGAGCCGCTCACGATCGACCAGGTGCTCGGCACCGTGAAGTACCTGCCGCTGAACCCCGGCGAGGCGTGGGGCTACCTACGTGTTTTCCCTAAAGATTACGGCGATCTCCGTCCAAGCGATCTCCCGGTGTTCGACGAGCTCCCGCTCGACCTCTCGGTGGTCGCGGGCACCATCACGCGGGCCTACCAGGACGTGACCTCGCACGTGAACCTGAAGAGCAAGGAGCGCGGCACGCCGAACATGGTGCTGCGCGACGCGTCCCGCGAGCACCCCGAGCTCGCGCCCCTGGCCGACAAGCCCGTCCACCTCGTGGTCGGCAAGGCCGGGTACGTGCTCGAGGCGAGCACGGCCGAGGTGGTGGAGGCGAAGCTCCGCGAGCGCGGCGCGCGGCCGTGGATCCCGCTCCCGGTGACGCGCGAGACCGACCTCCGCTCGTACGACGCCATGTGCCCCACGCTCTCGCCCGCGTGCGTGAAGGACGGGGGCAGGTACGGCGGCAAGGCGCTCGGCCTCGGCTTCCTCGCGAGCCCCGCGGTGCTCGGGCGCGCCTCCCAGCCGCAGACCCTGAGCGCGCGCATGGGCTACGATCTGGCGCCGTTCGGCTTCGGCGTCCCCGTCCAACGGTACCGCGACTTCCTCGAGTACAACCCCGCCGTGAAGGCGAAGGTCGACGCCCTCATCGCAGCGGAGAAGCGCGGCGACCTCAGCTCCAACGAGCGCGCGGAGCGCGTCGCGGACACGCAGCGCGCCTTCTACGCGGGGCGCGTGCCGCCCGAGCAGCTCGCCGAGCTCACCGCGGAGGTCGGCCGCCTCGCCGCCCGCTTCCCGGCGATGGACGAGCTCAAGTTCCGCTCCTCGGCGAACGCCGAGGACATCCCCGGGTTCGACGGCGCGGGCCTCCACGACAGCTTCTCGGTCAAGCTCGCGGCGCGCGACGCGGCCGATTTCTCGTGCGCCATCGAGGCCGACTCCTCCGGCGTGGTCACCAAGCTGAAGGTGAACCCCCGCACCCCGCAGTGCGCGGTGAAGGCGGTGTACGCGAGCCTCTGGAACAAGCGCGCCATCGAGGAGCGCTCGTTCGCGCGCCTCGACCACGAGACCAGCGCGATGGGGCTCGCGATCGTGCCCGCGTACGACACGGACGCCGACGTCGTCGCGAACGGCGTGCTCATCACGCGCGTCATCAACGGCATCGGGATCGTCGGGTACACGCTCGCGCTCCAGCAGGGCAACGAGCTCGTCACGAACCCCACGCCCGGCACGAGCGCGCAGCACACGCTGGTCACCTTCAGCGCCGATCCCTCGCGGCCCGACCGGTACACGCAGCTGCGGGCCGCGACGCCCACGCCGTACGGCCCGCCCCTCGTGGGCTCGGTGCTCCCCGAGGCCAAGATGGCGGAGCTCGTCGCGGCGGGCCGCGCCGTCGAGACCGCCCACTGCAGCGTGACGCCGGGCTACAGCGCCGGCGCGTGCGCGATGGTCCACTACGACACGCAGAAGCCCGCGGCCCTCGACCTCGAGTTCAAGGTGCTCGCGAACGGTCACCTCGTCATCAAGCAAGTACGGGAATTTCATGGACAATAGCTCAACGTTCGCGAGGCGATGGTTTCTCCTCGCGCCGCTCTCGCTCGCCGTCGGGCTCGCGGCGTACGCCTGCTCCAGCTCCGAGCCGCCCGTCACCCCCGACGGCGGCTCCGATACCGGCGTGCCGCCCATTCCCACGGTCCCCGTGCCGTTCGACGCGGCCGGCGACGCGGTGGTGCCCCCACCGAAGGACTCCGGCGCGGGCTTCGACGCGGGCACGAACGTGACCGCCTCCGCGATCCTCATCAACGAGATCTCGGGCGGCGACGAGTGGGTCGAGCTCGTGAACATCGGCGCCGCGGCCGAGGACATCGGCGGCCTGCGCCTCGCCGATCGCGACAAGACCACCGGCGAGCCGAAGCTCTCGGAGGCCGTCACCTTCCCGCCCGCGACGGTGGTCGCGCGAGGCGCGTACGTGCTCGTGCGCGGCGGTGGCACCGGCGACGCCGGCAAGCCGTGCCCCGACGGCGGCCAGAGCCACTGCTTCAACGCCGAGTTCGGCATCAGCAACAAGAGCGGCGAGACCCTCTTCCTCCTCGCGCCGGACGGCGGCACGCTCGGCAAGGTCGTCTACCCGCCCGACGCCTCCTCGGGCGCGCGGAGCTACTCGCGGCTCCCGAGCGGCGACCCCGACGCCTCGTTCCAGAACGCCCCCGAGACGCCAGGGGCGCCCAACGTGCCGTAGGGCGCTTGCACGCGCGGGGGCGCGGACGGTATCTTAACGGTCCGTAACCTCGCCCGGAGCGCCGATGACCCCTTCCTTCCGCATCTCCCTGCTCTGCGCGTCGACGTTCTTCGTCGGCTTCCTCGCCTGCGCCACGTCCGAGGTCACGCCGGACGAACCCGACCCCGACCCGACGCCCACGGTCGACGGCGCCGCGCCCGACCGCGCCGCGCCTGCCGACGCGACGACCGACACCGCCCCGCCGCCGAAGGACGCCCAGCCCGACCGCGCCGACGCGCTCCCGGCCGACGCGCGCGTCGACGTGGCCGACGCCGCGGACAGCGGCTTCACGACGTATCCCGGCGATCCCTTCGATCCGCTCGCGCCGAAAGAGGGCGACCCGTGCCCGGCCGGCACGCCGGTGAACGCGATCGTCGAGCGCCGATGCGGCAAGTGCGGCGTGCAGAAGGCGTTCTGCGAGACCGGGAGCGTCGTCGGCACCTATGGCCCCTGCCTCGGCGAGAAGACGGCCGCCGTCAACTGCCTGCCCCGGGCGCGCGAGATCTTGCAGTGCGGGCTGTGCGGCTCGCAGACCCGCCAGTGCGACGCCGCGTGCCTGTGGGTCGAGAACGCGTGCCTGGGCGAGGTCGCCGGCGGCTGCCTGGCGAACGAGGTCAAGCACCTCGAGGGGCTCTGCGCCGATCCGGCCGAGGTCCGGCGCCAGCAGTGCTCGGGCGCCTGCACGCCCGGCGCGCCCGCGCCCTGCGGACCGCAGATCGCCGACGAGCTCGTGGCCTCGTCGACCGTGGGGGACATCGTGAGCGGCATCTTCAACACCTCGAGCACGACCCGCACCCTGGAGCGGATGAACTCGGGCGCGTGCGGCCTCTCTACCAGCGTATCGACGACAAAAACGCCCTTCCACTACGCGAGGGTGACCAACCCGAGCGCGACGTCCGTGAACGTGACCGTGACGCACGAGGTGCCGCCGGGCGCCAGCAAGCTCACCGTGTACAGGGCGGCCTACGAAGGCGCCACGGCCATCCCCGACCCCGCGAACCGCATCAACTGCACTGGGCAAGTCATGCTCTCGACGAGCTCGCCGGCCTACGGCGCCCTGACCTTCAACGTCCCGCCGGGCGGGAGCGTGGTGGTGTACACGGGCACCTCGTCGGCCACCTCGGCGGGGCGCCTGAAGCTCGACGTGAAGACCAACTTCCTCGGGCCCGAGCCCGCGCCCGCGGTCGACCACGACGTCATGCTGTCGCCGAACTCGGGCGAGACCGTGACGGAGCCCGTCTCGTTCGTCACCACCCAGACCACGACGCGCCTGTCGTCGGCCGGGGTGTGCCCGCGCGCCCTGCTCACCACCATCACGCCGTACCGCTACATCCGCGTCACGAACCCCACCGCGGGAGAGCTCGTCGCCGATCTGTCGCTCGCCACCGGGGTCAACACGACCCTCGTGGCGTACCGCGGGCTTAGCGCCCCTCCGCTCGCCAGCGAGCGCAACGCCTGCTCCGGCTCGATCAACGACTCCTGCGGCGCCGCCGTCGCCGGAGCCGACTCCTGCCTCACTGGCGTGACCCTCGCGCCTGGAGAGAGCATCTACCTGCTCGCGCAGGTCACGACGAACGTCGCCGGCGCGACCACGTTCAGCGCCACCACGCAGTAGTCGCGACCGACCCGACGAGGCACCGATACGTCGCGTTTCTGCGCGCAGCGAGCCCACGCGCGTGCGCCTTGCGTTAGGCTGAGAAGCGTGGCGACCCCCGAGCACAGCGCCCGATTTCGGTTCTTCTCGCTCGTCGGGGCGGCGTGGGCGCGCGTGGAGCGCTGGTGGGCGGGCGTGCGCGCGTTCTTTCGCCGCCGGCGGCGCCGGCTCCAGGCCGAGGCGCGCATCGTCGGCGCGGAGGTGCTGCAGCTCGGCGCGCAGCTCTGGGACAAGGTGGACGACCTGCCGTTCGTCCCGGCGTCGTTCAAGCTCACGCCGATCCGAACGCAGTTCTACGGCCACGGCGCGTTCATGGGCGCCTCGCCCGCGCTGCTCGCGGACGCGAAGTGGAAGCGCATCCTCGCGTTCCTCATGCCGGACGTGTTCGAGCAGATCCGCGCGGCCCTCGAGGCGGGCGCCGACCGCAGCAAGATCATCCCCATGCTCGAGAACAACCCCGTGGTCGCGGCCTTCGGCGTTTCGCGCGGGGCCGAGTCCGCCGGCGAGGACGAGAGCCCGCTCCACCTGTCGGGCATCGAGTGGGACCTCTTCGTCGATCGCGATCTGTTCCCGGTGTGGGAGGCGGCCCGGGGCGACGCAGCGGCGCTCGACGCCCTGATGGAGCGCGTCCTCGACACCTCGCTCATCGCGCACGCGACGCCCGCCGACACCATCCAGGAGGCGATGGGCATCTGCCAGTACCAGGACGTGCGCAAGACACCGAAGACCGGCCTCGGCGGGGTGGAGGTCGACTCCTGGCTCGACCTCTTCGCGCGCGCGCTCACGCTCGACAAGGCCGACGACCTCGGCGAGGCGATCGCGGCGATGGCGCAGGACCCCCGCAGCCCCTCGGACGAGGAGTGCATGCGCAACACGTTCGCCCCGCCGTGGCCCGTGAGGCGCGCGGTGGAGGTGCACCGCGAGGTGACCGGCAAGCCCTGCCTCTCGGTCATCATCGAGATCAAGAGCCTGCGCAGCACCCCCGAGTTCCTGTGCGACCTCGTGCGCGCCCTGAACGAGCGCGGTGTGCACGTGGTGGCGGTGGGCGCCTTCCTGCGGGAGGAGATCGAGGGCGTGTCGAGCGCCACACAGGTCGTCGACGGGGTGCCCTACCCGGGGCCGCGCGAGATCCAGTTCTTTCACTACGCCGGCGATCTCCAGGCCGCATGCGACGCGGGGCGCGTGGCCCACGGCCAGAGCGTGATGTTCAACGGCGCGAGCCTGCTCGACACCGTGAAGTCGAGCGCCGGCCGCCCCGTGTACAGCTCCAAGATCCGCGTGACCTCCGAGCTCGACGAGTACCGGCGACGCTTCGGGCTGCACGTGGGCTTCTACGTGCAGGAGGGCGACTGCGACCACGCGGCGGCGTCGCTCCTCTCGGACCTCTGCGAGGCGTACCCCGAGACGTTCGAGCTCGGGTTCGCGTGGGGCGGCCTCCGCGACCAGGCGCACCTCGACGCGTCCGAGGTGGCGCGCCTCGGCTACGGCGGCCAGAAGGTGCTCGAGCTGCTCGGGCAAGCTCGGCAGTGGCGCCTCGGCAAGAGCTGACGCCGCCGAGCTTGTGACGGGGCCGCCGCGAGGCGATCATGCCGCGTGCACCTCAGCCTCTTCGACATGTTCACGATCGGGATCGGCCCGTCGAGCAGCCACACCGTTGGCCCCATGCGCGCCGCCCGACGCTTCGTCGACGAGCTCGACACGAGCGGCCTGCTCGCGCGCGTCAGCGGCCTCAAGGTGGAGCTCTTCGGCTCCCTCGGGCACACCGGCAAGGGCCACGGCAGCGACCTCGCCGTGCTGCTCGGCCTCGAGGGCGAGCGCCCCGAGGACGTCGACCCCGACGCCGCCCCGGCCCGCGTCGAGGCCATCCGCGCCGCGCGGGAGGTGCGGCTGCTCGGATGGGCCAACGTCCCCTTCGACCCCGCCGACCTCGTCTTTCACCGGCGCCGCAGCCTGCCGGTCCACCCCAACGGCATGCGCTTCACCGCGCAGCTCCGCCCGCTCCCCGACGCCGGCGGCGCGCCCGACGCGACGCCGACGGAGGTCTCGCGGATCTATTACTCGGTGGGCGGGGGCTTCGTGGTCGACGACGGCGCCGTGGAGCCCGCCCTCCCCGGCCTCGGCGAGCGACCGCGCCCGCCGTTTCGCTTCGCGAACGGGGCCGAGCTGCTGGCCCTCACCGAGCAGCACGGCCTCTCGATCAGCACCCTCATGCTGGAGAACGAGCGCGCGCTGCGCTCGGAGGTCGAGCTGCGCGACGGGCTCGGCCGCATCGTGCACGCGATGCAGCGGTGCGTGCAGCGCGGGTGCGAGCGCGAGGGCATCCTCCCCGGCGGCCTCAAGGTGCGCCGGCGCGCCGCGGCGCTGCACCGCAAGCTCACGTGCGACACGCGCACCACCGATCCGCTCGTCGCGATGGACTGGGTGAACCTGTGGGCGCTCGCCGTGAACGAGGAGAACGCCGCGGGCGGCCGCGTCGTCACCGCGCCCACCAACGGGGCCGCGGGCATCCTCCCCGCGGTGTTGCACTACTACCTCCGCTTCATCCCCAACGCGGGGGACGACGGCGCCCACCGATTCCTGCTCACCGCCGCCGCGATAGGCACTCTCTACAAGCGAAATGCCTCCATCTCGGGCGCCGAGGTGGGCTGTCAGGGCGAGGTGGGTGTCGCCTGCAGCATGGCGGCGGCGGGGCTCGCCGAGGTGCTCGGTGGAACACCCGAACAGGTCGAAAACGCTGCAGAAATTGGCATGGAGCACAACCTCGGGCTCACGTGCGACCCTGTCGGCGGGCTCGTGCAAGTGCCCTGCATCGAGCGCAACGCGATGGCGTCGGTGAAGGCCATCAACGCCGCGCGGCTCGCGCTCTCGGGCGATGGCAAACACAGCATCTCGCTCGACAAGGTCATCGCCACCATGCGCCAGACCGGCGCCGACATGATGACGAAATACAAGGAGACCGCGCGCGGCGGCCTCGCCGTGAATATCATCGAGTGCTGATGAAGCGCTCTCGACGCGATCTCCTGCTCGCCGCCGCCGTGGCCGCCGCCGCCGGCCTCGCCTCGTTCGCCTTGCTCCGCGACCGCGACGCCCGCGCGCCGTCCGCGCCGTCCCGCACGCCCGCGCCGCCGCCCGCCGAGACCGCCGCGCTCTTCTTCGGGAGCTCGGCGGCCGACGGCGGCGTCTCGCGTGGGAGCGAGGCCGACGCGCACCACTCGATCCGAGCGCTCGCGACGCCGCCGGAGCGCGTGCCGGTCAGCTCGGCGCGCGCCCCGAGCCTGGCGGGCCACAGCCCCGGGTTCTGAGCGCGCCCACCTGAAACTCCCGTCAGGTTCGGCCAGGCGCCCGGCCGCCGGCCTGCGGAAAACAAGGCGCCGCGGGCGCGCGCGGCGCGCACCGGGACGGCGGAGGTGGCCCGAGCGTCGCTCCACTGCGCGGCGGCCCGGGGGCTGCTAAGCTCGCGGTGTGCATCTCCTCGTTGTCGAAGACGACCCAAAGCTCAGTGAGTTTCTCGTCCGCGTGCTGGAGGACGAAGGTCACTCCACCGCCGTCGCCGACACCGGCGCGAGCGCGCTCGAGCAGGCGCCGCCAGGCATGTTCGACGTCATCCTCCTCGACTGGATGCTCCCAGACTCCAGCGGGCCGGAGGTCGCGCAGCGCCTCCGCTCCAGCGGCCTCACGACGCCCATCCTCATGCTCACCGCGCGCGGCGAGCTGACCGACAAGGTGGCCGGCCTCCGCGCCGGGGCCGACGACTACCTCACGAAGCCCTTCGACGTGGACGAGCTGCTCGCGAGGGTGGCGGCCCTGTCCCGCCGCGGCCGCATCGGGGCGGCGCTCGACGTCGGCCCGCTCTCCCTCGACCGGATGACTCGGCGCGCGACGCTGGATGGCGCGCCGCTCGACCTCACGGCGAAGGAGTTCGGGCTCCTGTCGAGGCTCGCGCTCGCGGGCCAGGAGCCCGTGCCTCGCGCGACGATCCTCCTCGACGTCTGGCAGCTCAAGTTCGACCCAGGCTCCGGCGTGCTCGACGTCCACGTGAGCCGCCTGCGCGACAAGCTCGGGGCGATGTCGTGGATGATCGAGACCGTGCGCGGCGTGGGCTACCGCCTCCGCGCGGCGCGCCCCTGAGCGACGCGTGGGCCTACGCTTTCGCCTCCTCGCCGCGTCCTTCTTGCTCACGGCGGTGACCCTGGGCCTGGTCTTCGGGGCCCTCTTTCAGCAGCTGACGCGCCTCCCGGAGGCGCGGCTCGATCGACGGCTGCGCGAAGACGCCGTCGAGGAGGCGGCGGACGCCCCGTCCCGCGGCTTCCAGTTTCTCCCCCGACGGGCCGCGTTCCGGGGCGTGTTCTACGGCGATCAAGATCGCCCGATCACGGCGACGGGGCCCTTCGCGACCAAGCCCCCGTCGCGCACCTACATCGCCCACGACGCCGGCGAGCCCTTCAACTTCACCCACGAGGGCGTGCGCTACCGGGCCGTCTTCGTCGAGGTGCCCGGACACCCGCAGAAGGCGCTGCTCGCCGCCTCGGCGCGCACCGAGCTCGATGACCTCTCCGAGGCCCGACGCGACGCGCTCGCGCTCGCGTACCTGGCCGCGCTGGTGTGGACCTCGATCCTCACCTACGTGGTCGCGCGCCGCGCCACGCGCGACCACGACCGCATCGCCGACGTCGCCCACCGCGTGACCTCGGGCGACCTGACCGCGCGGGTCGGAGCGCGCACCGGCGACGCCGAGCTCATGCAGCTCTCCACCGACATCGACGACATGGTCGACACGATCGCCATGCTGTTGGCCGCGCAGCGGCGCTTCCTGGCGAACGCGGCGCACGAGCTCCGCTCGCCGCTCACCAAGCTCTATGGCGAGCTCCAGCTCGCCGTGCGGAAGGACCGCGACGCCCCCGAGCTCCGGCGCGCGATCCGCTCGGCCCTCGAGTCGACCCAGGCGCTGAAGGAGCTCACCGACGATCTCCTCACGCTCGCGCGCACGAGCGTCGAGTCTGCGCTCGAGGACGCCTCGCTCGAGGCCATCGTCGGGAACGCGGTCGAGCTGGCGCGCGCGCGCGCCGAGGAGCTAGGGGTGCAGTTCGAGCTCTCGGGCCTCGACATCGTGGTCTCCGGCCGGCCCAACGATCTCTCGCGTCTGTTCCGCAACCTCATCGACAACGCCGTCACGCACTCCCCGCGCGGCTCGCTGGTGCGCGTGACGGGCACCCTCGAGGGCTCCTTCGCCGTCGTCGTGGTGGAGGACGAGGGCGAGGGGGTGCCCCCCGAGGACCGCGCTCGCATCTTCGAACCGTTCTTCCGGGGTGCTCGCTCTCGGGCCCTCGCGACGGGGGGCTCCGGGCTGGGCCTCGGCATCGCCCGCGAGGTCGCCCGGACCCACGGCGGCAACCTCACCCTCGACAGCAGCGTGTGGGGCGCGCGCTTCGTGGTCGAGCTCCCGATCGCCGCGACGCGCCCCTCGAAGACCGCGTACGACTAGCTCGGGAGAAGGCGGCGCTCGCGTTGTCGCGGCGGCTCGTGTATCGAGTCGCCCCTCATGATCCGGCTCGACTCGATAGGGCGCCAGCACGGCCAGCAGATCCTCTTCACCGACGCGTCCGCGGCGATCAACCGGGGCGAAAAGGTCGGCCTCGTCGGCCCGAACGGCTCGGGTAAGACCACGATCTTTCGGATGATTTTGAAGGACGAGACCCCCGACACGGGCTCCGTCTCGGTCGACCGCGGCACCACCATCGGCTACTTCAGCCAGGACGTGGGCGACATGCGCGGGGCGACTGTGGTCGCCATGGCGATGGCGGGCGCGGGGGCCGTCGCCGAGGTCGCGAGCGAGCTCCGCGAGCTCGAGGGCGCCTTCTCCGACCCCGACCGCGCCGACGAGATGGACGCGCTCGTCCAGCGCTACGGCGAGGCCCAGGCCCGCTTCGAGGAGCTCGGGGGGTACGCCCTCGATGGGCGCGCGCGCGAGGTGCTCGCGGGCCTCGGGTTCGCGCAAGAGGTCATGGACGGCCCGGTGGAGGCGCTCTCGGGCGGCTGGAAGATGCGCGTCGAGCTCGCGCGCGTGCTCCTCATGCGGCCCGACGTGCTCCTCCTCGACGAGCCCACGAACCACCTCGACCTCGAGTCGATCCTCTGGCTCGAGGGCTACCTCAAGTCGTTCGACGGCGCGCTCGTCATGACCTCGCACGATCGCGAGTTCATGAACCGCATCGTGAGCAAGATCCTGGAGATCGACGGCGGCGAGCTCACGACCTACTCGGGCAACTACGATTTTTACGAGCGACAGCGCGCGATCGCCGAGCGGAACGCGGAGGCGCAGTACGAGCGCCAGCAGGCCATGCTCGCCAAGGAGGAGGCCTTCATCGCGCGCTTCAAGGCCCGCGCGAGCCACGCCGCGCAGGTGCAGTCGCGCGTGAAGAAGCTCGAGAAGATCGAGAAGGTCGAGCCGCCCAAGCGCCGCCGCAAGGTGTCGTTCGACTTCCCGAAGCCGCCGCGCTCCGGGGAGGACGTCGTGAGCCTCGAGGGCATCGACAAGGCGTTCGGGAGCCGGAGCATCTACGCGGGCTTCACCATGCTCATCCGGCGACGCGAGCGCTGGTGCGTGATGGGCATCAACGGCGCGGGCAAGTCCACGCTGCTCAGGCTGGTGGTGGGGCAGCTCGCGCCCGACGCCGGCAAGATCTCGGTCGGGCCGAGCGTCAAGATCGGGTACTTCTCGCAGCACGCGATGGACCTCTTGTCCGGGGACGACACGGTCTACGAGTCACTCGTGAAGGACTTCCCGAAGGCGTCGGTCGGCGCGCTGAAGACGCTGGCGGGCGTGTTCGGCTTCTCGGGCGACGACGTGGAGAAGCGCTGCCGGGTGCTCTCGGGCGGCGAGAAGGCGCGCGTCGTGCTCGCCAAGATGCTCTTCGATCCCCCGAATTTCCTCGTGCTCGACGAGCCCACGAACCACCTCGACATGGACACGAAGGAGATGATGATCGCCACGCTGAAGGACTTCGAGGGGACGATGCTCTTCGTCTCCCACGACCGTCACTTCTTGGCCGAGCTGTCGAACCGCGTGCTCGAGATCAACGCGGGCGACACGCGACTCTACGGGGGCGGCTACAGCGAGTACGTCGCCGAGAGCGGCCACGAGGCGCCGCTGCGCGTGGGCTAGCTGGCTCGACCAGCTGGCGCGCTCAGGCGAGGGCGTGCGCGGCGAGCGCTCGCGCGGCGTCGAGCGAGATCTGACCGCCCGAGACGAGCCCCTCGAGGCGCGGGTCCTCGGCGAACGCCGCCCGCAGGCGCAGCCAGGCGTCGAGGTAGGCGCGGTCGCGGGCGAGGCCGAGGCACGCGCCATCGCCGCCTCGGTAGACGCGCTCGGCCAGGCGCGCGGCCGCCTCGGCCGAGAAGCCGTGCTGGGTCATGAGGGCGCGCGCGCACTCTCCGTACGAGGCCCCGTCGGTGGCGAGGGCCACGGCCACGCGACGCGCGGAGAGCTCGCGGCGCCGTGATGGACCGAGGAACCCGGCGCGCTCTTCGAGCAGGAGCGCGTAGCCCTCCTGGTCGTCCGTGGCGCGCGCCGCCCCGAAGCGAAACAGCGCGAGCGGCGCGCCCGCCGCGCGCACCCGAGGGAGCACGTGGCCGTCGATCTCGTGCAGCACCGTGCGGGGCACGTCGTCGCCGCGCGTCTCGCGCCCGTGGGCGACGAACACCGCGCCATCGCCGGTCGCCGCGAGCGCGGAGAGCCCCTCCACCACGCACACGCGATAGGGAATGCGGCGCGCGACGAGCTCGGCGCGCATGCGCGACGCGAGCGACGACGGCGACGGGTCGTGCGACGCGAGCGCGGCCCCGCGCGCGCGCTCGGGCTCGCTGTCGCCGACGTGCTGCCGCGCGAAGTCGAGCCCGCGATCGACCCCCTCGGACGAGAGGAAGCGGCGCGCCGCGAGGTCGCCGAACGCGCGCGTGCCCACCGCGTCGATGAGCGCGCACTCGAGCTCGAGCTCCTCTGCCCGCGCGCGGTAGAGCGACGCGAGCGGCCCGTCGACGCCGGCGAGGGCCCGCGCGAGGCGCGTGAGCCGCGCGCGCAGCTCCCCCCGACCGCCCCGGCCGTAGCGCCACCGAGGGCGCGGGAGCTCACCACGCGCGAGCGCCTGGGCGAGGCGCGCGCGCTCCTCGGCGAGGTTCAGCGGCGTCGCGGCGCCAAGCACGCGGGCCTCACGCGCCGCCTCGGTCAGGAGCTGAGCCGCAGGCCGCAGCGCGCGGGCGTGCGGCGAGGCCTCTCGGAGCGCGAGCGTCACGGTGGGCCAGAATACCGCGCGCGGCGCGCGGCGCAGACTTTTCGGGCCGATCGTGCGCCCGTTTCTTTGCCTCGCGCCCTGCCAGGGGGGAGACTCCACCGTCCCATGAGAACCTTCCTCGTCGCCGTCGTGTGTGGCTCGCTCGTGGCCGCGCTCGCGTGCAGCCACGCCGAGCCCGACGAGGCGGCCGCTGCGGCCGCGCGGAAGGCGACCGCCGCGCCCTCGTCGCCTCCCGCGCCCGCCGACACCCCGGACGCGTCGCCCGGCGGCCCAACCGACGCCTCGTCCACCGCGCCGCTCGTCGAGGGCGGCGCCTCGTCGGCCGCCTGCCCTGCCGACATGGTCTACGTCGACACCGAGTTCTGCCCGAAGATCGAGCGCGAGTGCGTCGAGCTCGAGAAGGACACGACCAACCACCTCAAGATTTGCCACGAGTACGCGAAGGGCAAGCAGAAGTGCCTCGTGCCCACCGAGCACCGCCAGTTCTGCATCGACCCCTACGAGTACCCGAACAAGGCCGGCGGCCACCCGGCGTGGAACGCCACCTGGTACGAAGCGCAGGCGTCGTGCGAGGCGCACGGCAAGCGCCTCTGCTGGAGCAGCGAGTGGACCGCTGCCTGCGAGGGGCCCGAGCACACGCCCTTCCCCTACGGGTGGAAGCGCGATCACGACGTGTGCAACATCGACAACTTCTACGTGAACCCCGAGAAGAAATACGGCGCGTTCTTGTTCTCGTCGAAGGACCCCGAGACGCGCCACGCCGAGCTCTCGCGCCTCGACCAGAGCGTGCCCTCGGGCTCGATGCCGGGCTGCAAGAGCGGCTTCGGCGTGTACGACCAGACGGGCAACTTCGACGAGTGGGCCATCCACGACGAGAAGCCCGTCGAGAAGTCGCGCTTCGCCGCGCTGAAGGGCGGCGCGTGGGGCCACGTGAGAAACCAGTGCCGGCCCTCGAGCCACGCGCACACGCCCGACGAGTGGTACTATTTCTGGTCGTTCCGCTGCTGCAAAGACGCGGCGGGCGCCCCCTCGTGGAAGCCCCCAGCCGACGCTGGCAACACGCCCGCCCCCACCGTGGAGGCCCACGACTTCTTCCCGGACCCGATCGTGGCCAAGAGCCCGCCAGGGCCCTCGAAGGCCAAATACGACTACCGCGAGGAGCGCCGGCGGAAGGCCAAGGCGCCGAGCGCGGAAAAATAATCACGCGGTGACGGGCGCGCCAGGGTCGCGTCGCGTATCCTCGCGGGTTTATGCGGTCCCTGGTCTCGCCCTCCCCGCGCCGTCTGCTCCCCGCGCTCTCGCTCCTCGCTTGCGCGGGGCTCGCGGGCCTCACAGGCCTCACAGGGTGTGAGGTCTCCGCGACGAGCTCGTCGCCCGCCTCCGGCCCCTCCACGACGCTGCCTGGCGTCCAGCCCACCACCCCCGAGGGCGAGCCGGCCCCGAGCCCGAGCGACGCGGGCCGACCGCCGACCGACGCGGGCGCCGACGGCCGAGCGCCCGACGCCAGCCCCGCGCCGGCGATCGCCACGTTCGGCCGGTGGGACACGCGCGACGGGGCCGGCCCTCGCGCGGCGTGGCTGGGCAGCAAGCTCCGCCTCCGCTTCCGCGGCAGCCAGGTGTCGGTCACGCTCGACGAGCTCCCCGGCGCGGGCGGCCCGAGCGAGTGGGACGTCGCGCTCGACGGCGTGTGGCGGAGCGAGCCGCTCGTGCTCTCCCCCGGCCGGTCCACCTACGCGCTCGCGGAGGGACTCCCGGTCGCGGACCACACGCTCGAGCTCTACCGCCGCACCGAGGCCGTCGGCGGGCGCACCCAGCTGCTCGGTGTCGGCCTCGGCGCAGGCGCGCTGCTCCCCCCTCCCGCGCCGCACCGCCGCGTGTTCGAGTTCTTGGGGGACTCGCTCACCAACGGCTACGGCATCGCCGGCTCCGGCCCGCAGTGCCCCTACTCCGCGGCGACGCAGAACTTCCACACGACCTTCGCGGCGCAGGTCGCGACCGCCCTCGACGCCGACGAGGTGGGTGTGGCGTACCAAGGCAAGGGCCTCACGAAGAACTACCAGCGCTCGAACTCGCTGCTCTTCCCCGAGCTGTACGGCCGCGCCCTGCCGGACGACGCGCTGAGCGCGTGGGCCCGCACGCTCCCCGACGACACCCGTCGGCGCCGCCTCGCGGCGCTCCTCGACGCCCCGCCCGGCGCGCCGGCGGAGCTGTCGATTCTCGA
>DAORJJ010000107.1:0-15114 GCA_035439005.1 Polyangiaceae bacterium
CTCGCCCGCGACGAGCGCGCGGCCGACGACGACCGAGAGCAGCCTCACGCCGCCGGAGACGAGCCGCGACTCGCGGCGCAGCGTGCGCTTGCCCGAGGGCTCGAGCCTCATCCGCGCGCCGCGGACGACCTGGACGAGCGCAACTACCGCGACCTCGAGGCTCTGAACGACCTCTGCGTCCGGCATGGCGCCCCCGCCCATCCCGCGCAGCGAGGTCGCTTTGGAGAGGACGACGAGCGCGGCGTGCAGGCGCACGAGGACGTGCCGGAGGGCCTCGGCGCGCGCGGAGCCCTCGGAGACCAGGTCCTCCGCGAACCGACCGAGGGCGGCCACGCGGGCGTCGACCGCGTTGGCCGGCCGGGTGAGGGCGAAGGCCTCCTCGGCGTCCGGCGGCGGCGGGAACAGCGAGTCTTGCGGCGCCACGGGGACGCGCGCCTTCGCGGGCGCGACCGCGTCGGCGGCGAGGAAGCGCACGTACTCGGCCAGCATGTGGCGCATGTCCGGGTTCATCGATCCCTCGGCGAGGGCGACGAGATCGGCCTCGCTCGAGAGGCTGTCGACGGCGCAGAGCACCGCGTCGGCCACGTCGAGCTCCTCCGCGCGCACGAGGGCGTCCAGGCACCGGGCGAGCGTCGCGATGAACGCGCGGCGCAGGAGGGGCTCGGGCCCCCGCGCGACGCGCTCGAGGACGGCGAGCGCGGTCGCCTGCCAGCGGGCCTTCTGCCGGGCCATCTGCGCGGGATCGTCGTTCGAGCTCGAGGAGTCGCCGTCGACCAGGTGGAGCAGCGCGCGGGCCCGCACGAGGTCGAGCGCGCCCACGGCGTCGGCGCCTTCGCGCGCGAACTGCCTCGCCAACATCCAGGCGCCCACGTGCTCGCGGAGGGCGTCGAGCGCCGCCTCTCCCGCGGCGACCTTCTCCTGGCTCGTGTCGAGGCGGAGCAGGTCGGCGAGGACGTTGCGCTCGAGCAGCGACGCGTCGAGGTCGCGCAGCACGCCGAGGGCGACGCGTCGGCTCGCCGCGGCGCCGCTCCTGCCGTCGAGCCTGCGCGTGCCCTCGTGGGCGGCGTCGAGCGCGGCCACCGCCACCTTCGTCGCCTCGAGCAGCGCCATGCCGCGCCCGTGGGCGGACTGCGCGCCGCCCGACGCGAACGCCGACAGGGCCCGCTCGACCTCGCGTCGCAGGGGCTCGCGCTTCCTGGGCGCGCCGGAGAGATCGAGGCGCAGCTCCTCGCGCAGGCCGTCGTCGTCGGCCTCCGCCGTGGGCAGGGCGCCCAGGACCTTCTTCGCCGCGCCGTCGCAAAAATGGCTACCCCCGAGCTCGTCGCGGGTCCAGAGCACCGACTCGGCCACGTCCTGCGGGGAGCTCTTGAGCGCGAAATCGAGCAGGAGGTACGCCGCGTCGGGCTCGGCCTCCGCGACCCGGGGGAGCCCCCACACGAACGCCCCGCCGATGCCAGGATCGAGCCCTGGGAGGGGGCCTCGAAACAGCCGCGCCGCCATGCGCTCGGCGTCGTCCGGCCGGACCGCAGCGTACGCCGCGATGGAGGTCGCCGCGCGCCGCCACTCGGTGGGCGTGAGCTCGGGCGACAGGGCGCCCTCGAGCTCTTCCCGGGAGCTCGGCATCCACGGCGCGATGAGGCCTCTGGCCACCGCGACGTGGCGCCACACGAGCGACTCGCGGTCGGCGAGGAGGCGCACGAACGCCGCGCCGATCGCGTCGCCGCGGAACACACGGAGCGCGTGCCCGTCCCCCTGAGCCGCGCGCTTCGCGGCCTCGCGCGCGGCGCGCTCGAGCAGCCTGGCGGCGAGCCGGCGCGCCGGCAGCGATCGGGTCGAGGGGGCGGTGATCCACTCGCGGGCGAACTCCCGCCGCGAGACGAGCGCGAGCGCGAGCGGGCCGTCGGCGACGCCGAGCATCAGCGGGAGCTCGGCGACGAGCGAGACGCGCGCGTGCGCGCCGGCCGAGGCGAGGCCCTTGCCGCCCGACAGCGCCATGACGGTCGCCATGGCGACGAAGGTCTCCGCGTTGCCCGAGAAGAGGCGCGTGAGCACGCGGCGACCGAGATCGCGCTGCGCCGGGCCGACAGGCAGGGCGGCCGCGAGGAGGAAGAGCGCGCGGCCCGCCGCGGGAGGCGCCAGCCAATCGAGGTCCTCGAGGAGCCCCTCGGCGAGGGCCGCCTTGAGCCCAAGCGCGAGGAGATCCGGGTTGAGCCCCTCGAGGGGCCCCGGCCCGTCGTCGACCCGCGCCCGCGACAGCGCGGTCACGGCCTGGCGGAAGAGCACTCGGCGCTCCTCGACCGACCGCTGGTGCAGGTCGACGAGCGACTGAACGTACAGACCCGGATCTTTCACGTTGCCCGCCCGAAGCATCGCACGCCACGACGCGACATTGCAGCTTTACGGCCCAAAAAAGACACCGAACGCGATTCGTGGTAAGGCACGCCCCGCGCCGCACCGGGCGCGCCCGTGCGACGGCGAGCGCGCCCTCGCCTCTCCCCCGCAACCCACGAGAAGTCCTTGATTGTACTCGATAAAGTAACGAAGCGCTTCGGCCCCAAGATCCTGTTCGAGAACGTCTCGATGCAGTTCGATCCGCAGAAGCGCTACGGCCTCACGGGCGCGAACGGCGCGGGCAAGTCGACGCTGCTCAAGATGCTCGCGGGCGACGAGGACACGGACCAAGGCTCCATCACGATCCCGTCGAACCTCCGCCTCGGCGTGCTGAAGCAGAACCACTTCGAGTACGAAGAGGAGCGCATCCTCGACGCGGTGCTCATGGGAAACCGCGCCCTGTGGGACGCGATGACCGAGAAGGATCGGCTGCTCGAGGGCGAGGTCACCGACGAGGTGGGCATTCGGCTCGGCGAGCTCGAGGGCGTCATCGCCGAGGAGGACGGCTACACGGCCGAGAGCGAGGCGGCGGAGCTGCTCGTGGGCCTCGGCATCCCCCAGGAGCACCACGCCGACAAGATGAGCACGCTGGCGGGCGGCTACAAGCTCCGCGTGCTCATCGCGCAGGTGCTCTTCGGCAAGCCCGACGTGCTGCTGCTCGACGAGCCCACGAACCACCTCGACCTCGAGTCGATCGCCTGGCTCGAGCGCTTCCTCCTCGACTACCGCGGCACGCTCGTCGTCATCTCGCACGACCGGCACTTCTTGAACGCCGCGGCCACGCACATCGCCGACGTCGACTACCAGACCATCACGGTCTACACCGGCAACTACCAAGACTTCGTCGAGCAGAAGTACGAGAACAAGCAGCGCGCCGAGCAGCAGAACCAGGCCGCGAAGAAGAAGATCGGCGAGCTCCAGGGCTTCGTGCAGCGCTTCGGGGCGCACGCCTCGAAGTCGAGCCAGGCGCAATCGCGCATGAAGCAGATCGAGAAGCTGAAGGAGGAGGTCGGCTCGCGCGGGCAGAAGCGCTCGAGCCTCGTGCGGCCCTTCATTCGCTTCGAGTTCGAGAAGCCGAGCGGGCGCGACGTGCTCCGCATGGAGGGGGTCGACAAGGCCTTCGACGTCGAGGCGCGCGGCGGCGCGAAGGAGCGCAAGGTGGTCTTCAAGGGCGCCTCGCTGCACCTGAACCGCGGCGACCGGCTGGTCGTGACCGGCCCGAACGGCGTGGGCAAGTCGACCCTGCTGAAGCTGCTCGTCGGCGCGTACGCGAACCTCGACGCCGACACCCGCAAGGACATCTACACCCCGGACGCGGGCGAGGTGCGCTGGGGGCACGACACGAGCGTGGGCTACTTCGCCCAAGACACCCACGAGGCGCTCGGCCGCACCGGCGCGGGAATGAACGCCTTCCAGTGGCTCTACCAGTGGGACACGAACGCCCCCCAGGAGCACATTCGCGGCATCCTCGGGCGGCTCCTCTTCCAGGGCGAGGCCGCGCTGAAGAACACCGAGTCGCTCTCCGGCGGCGAGTGCGCGCGCCTCTTGCTCGCGAAGCTGCTCGTGCTCCAGCACAACGTGCTCGTCCTCGACGAGCCCACGAACCACCTCGACATCGAGTCGATCGAGGGCCTCCTCGACGGCCTGAAGCTCTTCAAGGGGACGCTCGTCTTCGTGAGCCACGACCGCCACTTCGTCTCGTCGCTGGCCACGCGCGTGCTCGACCTCCGCCCGACCGAGGGCGAGGGCGAGGGCGAGGGCAAGGGCGCCGATCTCGTCGACTACGGCGGCACGTACGACGAGTTCCTCGAGCGCGAGGGCCGCGACCTGCTGCGTCGCTAGTCGCGCGGGGGCGCGCCATCGAGGCCGACTTGAGCGCGCCTTCCACGCGGAGTTCACGTAAGCTGATGTGTCCACCAAGCTAGCGCGCCCCACGAGCCCTGCATGCCCCCCAGAAAGGACGACCGCTTCGCCCCGACCGTGATTCACGGGCGGCCCGGCGAGCCGCTCACAGAGCGGTTCGGGAGCCCGCACGCGAGCCCGCGCCTCCCCGACACTGCGCGCGAGCCGGGCGACGGGCTGCGCGTGTCCTCGGTCCTCCGCCTCGGCGAGGAGCGCGCCCTCGCGGAGGGCGGCATGGGGGTCATCACGGTGGCGAGGGACCCGCTGCTCGGCCGCGATGTCGCCGTGAAGACCCTGCACCGCCACCTGTCCGCGGAGCCGCCCGTCCGCCGCCTGTTCCTCCGCGAGGCGCACGTGATGGGGCTCCTCGAGCACCCGCACATCGTGCCCGTCTACGACGTCGGGGAGCGCGAGGACGGCCGCCTCGCGCTGGTGATGAAGCTCATCGAGGGCCGCACGCTCGCGTCCATGATCCGCGCGCTGCCGAAGGGCCCGATCGACACGGGGGCGCTCTACGTCCTGCTGGAGGTGATCACCAAGGTCTGCGACGCCCTGTCGTACGCGCACGATCGCGGGGTGCTCCACTGCGACGTGAAGCCCGCGAACGTCATGGTCGGCGAGTACGGGCAGGTGTACCTCACCGACTGGGGCATCGCGCGCTTCGAGGGGCATCCGTCGCCCACCAGCGAGGCGCCCGCGCCCGCGCCCGCGCCCGGCGACCAAGCGGACGAGACCGCCGCGAACGTGGTCATCGGCACGCTCGCCTACCTCTCGCCCGAGCAGGCGCGCGGCGAGCGCTCCACCCTGGACGAGCGCGCCGACGTCTTCCTCGTCGGCGCCATGCTCTACGAGCTCCTCGCGCGGAGGCCCCCCTACCCCACGCGAGAGCCCTCCGAGGCCGTGGCGCAGGCCAGCGCGTGCACCTTCGCGCTGCCGAGCGCGGTCGTCGGCGCCGCCTCGGTCCCCGCCGAGCTCGAGCGCATCGTGGTGCGCGCGATGGCGAAGGAGCGCGGCGAGCGCTACGCGAGCGTGCGCGCGCTCCGCGACGATCTGTCGCGCTTTCTGCGGGGCGGCGCCGAGTTCCCGCGCCAGGTCTTCCCGGCCGGCCAGGTCATCGTGCAAGAGGGCGACGCGGGCGACGCCGCCTACATCGTCGCCGAGGGCCTCTGCGACGTGCGCAAGCGCGTCGCGGGCGGCACCACGGTCGTGAAGACCCTGGGCCCCGGCGACGTCTTCGGCGAGATGGCGATCCTCACGGCGGGACCGCGCACCGCCAGCGTCGTGGCCGTGGAAGACACCACCGTGCTCGTGCTCACGTCGGAGGCGCTCGAGGACGAGCTCGCCGCCCTGAAGCCGTGGATGGCGAGCCTCCTCCGCACGCTGGCGAGGCGCTTCCGCGAGGCCGATCAGCGGCGGGTCACCGCGCTCTCGGCGCCGAGCCCGGTGCGCCTCGCGAACTACATCTTCATGAAGCTCTCCACCTGGGGGACCCCCGCGTTCGGCGGCGGCCGGCAGGTCGCGTGGTCGTCGCTCGCGAAGGAGATCGAGGAGCAGCTCGGCGTGCCCGCGCTCTCGGCGTGGCAGCTCGTCAGCCTCTTCGGGCTCTTCGACCTCGACATCTACGCCGACGTCGTCGTCATGCGCGACGAGGCCAAGGCCCGGGCGACCCTCGCCGCGGAGCTCGGCCACCGGGTCTAGCGCCGCGGAGCGACCGCGGCGCGTGGGTCCACGCGAGCCTTCACTCGCCGGGCGCGTACTCGGCGAAGCTCTCGCTCGGCTGGAGGCTCTCGTAGATGCGCGCGCGCGCGACCCTCACCCGGGCGTCGCCGAACGACGCAGCGGCCGCGTCGAACAGCCACTTTGCGAGGCGCTCCGACGTGGGGGTGAAGGGGAACACCGACAGCTTGATGCCCCCTGGGAGCTCGTTGCGCGCGCCCGCGAGCGCGCCCGCGAGCACCGGCGGCGCCTCGCCGAGGTGACCGAGCGTCTCGCGCCGTGAGCGCACGAGGGTCTCGCCGAGCCGGGCGAGATCGGCCCGCGTCTCGTCGAACGACGCGGCGCCGAGCGCGAGCGAGTGATCGAGCAGGCGGAAGCACGGGTCGAGCAGCTCCTCGTGGACGCGATCGAAGTCCACCACGAAGCCCTCGGCGTCGAGCTCGCTCGCCTCGAGCATGACCTCGAAGCGCCAAGTGTGGCCGTGCAGAGAGATGCACGGCCCGCGGTGGCCGCGGACGTGGTGCGCGAAGTGGAGGTGAACGCCGCAGCTTGCTCGGTACATGGTCAACCTCGGAACACGACCCGGGACACGTCGTTTTCGCGCAGCACGAGCTTGCGCAGGCCCGGCAGCTTGGGCGCGAGCTGCCGCCAGATCCAGGTCACGAGCACCTCGCTCGTGGGGTTCTCGAGGCCCTCGATGTCGTTGAGATAGTGGTGGTCGATGCGATCGCGCGCGGGCTTCATCGCGCGCTCGATCTCGGCGAAGTCGAACACCCACCCCGTGGCCGGATCGAGGTCGCCGACGACGTGGATGTCGAGGTAGAACGCGAGCCCGTACACGTTGTGGCACGGGTGGTCGGGCGGCGTGCGGGGCAAGCGACGCGCCGACTCGAAGCGGATCGTGTGGATGAGCTCGTATCCCCCGGAGGTCTCGGCCATGCGGCTCCTTAGCGCTTTCTCGGGCGCATCGCGCGAAAAAGCACGCCCGTCGGCGCGCCTCGACTAGGCTCTGCCGCCCATGAAGAACGCGGAGCTCTTGCACTTGGCGACGCTCGCGGGGCTCACCCTCGAGCCGACCGAGGAGCCGCGCATCGTCGCCGAACTCAGCCGCGTGCTCGCCTACATGGGCGAGCTCGGGGCCGTCGACACGGGCGCGCTCGAGCCCCTCGAGAGCCCGAGCGAGGGCGGCGTCCCCACGCGCGACGACGCGCCCGGCGCCCCCGACGCCGCGTTCCGCGCGGCGGCCCTCGCCGCCGCCCCCGAGACCTCCGACGGCGCGTTCGTCGTGCCCGCCTTCCTCGACTGAGCCGGGAGCCCCATGCTCGAGACCGAGTCGATCACCAGCTTGGCCGCGCGAATCGCCCGCGGTGAGGTCCGCGCCGAGGAAGCGTGCGTCGAGGCGTTCGCGCGCGTTCGGCGCTCCGACGGCGAGCTCGGCGCGTTCCTCGCGCTCACCGAAGAGTCCGCGCTGTCAGCGGCCCGCGACGTCGATCGCGCCCGCGACGAGGGTCGCCCGCTCGGCCCGCTCGCCGGGGTGCCCGTCGCCCTCAAGGACTCGCTCTGCACGCGCGGCGTCCCCACCACGTGCGGGTCACGCATCCTCGAGGCATGGCGGCCTCCGTACGACGCGACGGTCGTGGAGCGCCTGCGCGCGGCGGGGGCGATCCTCGTCGGCAAGACGAACATGGACGAGTTCGGCATGGGCTCGTCGACCGAGCACAGCGCCTACCGAGTGTGCCGGAACCCGTGGGATCTCGGCCGGACGCCGGGCGGCTCCTCCGGGGGGAGCGCCGTCGCGGTCGCGTCGCGCATGGCGCTCGGCGCGCTGGGCAGCGACACCGGCGGCTCGGTGCGCCAGCCCGCGGCCTTCACGGGCACCGTCGGCCTGAAGCCCACCTACGGCCGCGTGTCGCGCTACTGGCTCGTCGCGTTCGCGTCGAGCCTCGACCAGGTGGGCACGTTCGCCACCGACGTGCGCGGCGCAGGCGCGCTCCTCACCGCGATCGCCGGCCCCGACGCGCGCGACTCGACCGCGAGCGCCCGCGCGGTGCCGCGCTTCGAGGACGCGTGCGGCCGCGACGTGCGAGGCCTGCGGCTCGGCGTGCTCGACGAGGCCCTCCACGCCGGGCTCGATCCGCGCGTGGCCGAGGCCTTCGACCGCGCGGTCGCCGAGCTCGAGCGGCTCGGCTGCGAGATCGTGCGCATCTCCGCGCCCAGCCTCGCGCACGCGGTCGCGACCTATTACGTGCTCGCGACCGCGGAGGCCTCGAGCAACCTCGCGCGCTTCGACGGCGTGCGCTTCGGCCTCCGCGAGCGCGAAGGTGTTCGCCATCTGCATGAATTGATAGGCAAATCGAGAGACCACGGGTTCGGCGCGGAGGTGAAACGGCGCATCCTCCTCGGCACGTTCGTGCTCTCGGCGGACGCGTTCGAGAGCCACTACCGCAAGGCGCAGCGGGTGCGCCGACTCCTCCGCGAAGAGCTCACGCGGGAGCTCGGGCGCGTCGACGCGGTCCTCTCTCCGACGGCGCCGACGCCCGCGCTCGCGCTCGGCGACCACGCGGGCGATCCCCTCGCCGCTTACCTCTCCGACCTGCTTACGCTCCCGGCGAGCCTCGCCGGCCTGCCGGCGCTCAGCGTGCCCTGCGGCGCCACGCCCGAGGGGCTTCCGCTCGGCCTCCAGATCATGACCCGCGCCTTCGACGAAGAGACCGCGCTCGCGCTCGGGCACGCGTACGAGCAGGTGGCGCCCCTCCGAGGCGCGCGGCCACCCGCGGCGGGCGCGCTGTGATCGTCGTCGAGGAGGCCTGCGCGTCGCACGGCCCCGCGCTCGTGGCGCTCTTCCGCGCCGCGGGCTGCGGGTGCTTCTGCCGCTATTGGCATTTCGAGGGCACGAAGAACGACTGGCTCGCCCGCCTCGCCGAGACGCCCGAGGTCGGCGCCGCGGAGCTCACGGGGGCCCTCGAGCGGGGCGCGCCCGACGCAGGGGGGCTCGTGGCGATCGAGCGCGAGGGCGGCGAGATCGTCGGCTGGATGAAGCTGTGCCCGCTCGCGGCGGTGCCCAAGCTCCGCGCGCAAGGCGCGTACCGCGGGCTCGCCCTCGAGGGCGGCGCCACGGACCCGCTCGCGATCGGGTGATTCCTAGTGCACCCCGCGCGTCGACAAGAGGGCGTCGCGGGCGCGCTGCTCGCGGCGGCGGTGGAGCGCGCACGGGCGGAGGTCCGCGCGCTCCTCGGCTTCCCTCGCCGCAGCGCGGCCCCGCTCTACGACGAGGCGGCGTTCTCCGGGCCCGAGCGCGCCTTCGTGGCCGCGGGCTTCCGCGTAGCGCACGACTCGCCAGCGTATCCGGTCTACCGCTTCGACCCGCGCGACAGCCCGCCCGACGCGCGCTAGCGGCCCGGTCCCTCGCCAGGGGTCCAGCCGTCCGCCGTGAGCAGGCCGGACGCGAGCCCGAGGAAGAGCGCGCGCGCCGCCCCAGGGTCCCGCTCGAGGAGCGCAGCGACCGCGGCGCCCTGCGCGACGCGCCGCACCGAGTCCTCCTCCGCGGCGGTCAGCCGGAGGGCCTCCAGCGCGCCAGCCAGCAGGCTCGCGCTCGCGATCCGCACCGGTCCGCGCACGACGCCGAGGTGGCGGCGGCACTCTTCTTCGGTGTAGTATGCACGTACCCCGCGCGCGACGAGATCGGGCACGTGGAACGCGAGCGGCACGGTCTCCTCGTGCGAGCGGACCCCGTGCTCGAACGCGAGCGCGCCGGTCGTCCACGAGAAGACCTCGAGGATGCGGGCCTCCACCTGCTCGAACACGGCGCGGTAGAGCTCGAACGGACGCAGCACTCCAGTGCCGACGAGGGCGTCGCCGAGGCGCCCCCCGAAGCGCGGCAGCATGTCGAGCGCGCGGTCGACCTCCACGCGGAGCACCGAGCCCTGCGCCACGAGGTGGGCGCCGAGCAGCTCGTGGGCGTCGGTCGACGCCACGAACTCGGGGACGCCGTCGACGAAGTAGATCTTCTTGCTCGCCCCTGGCCGGTGGCCCACGAGCACGCCCGTCTCACGGGCGGCCGAGAGCCGATAAAACAGGCCGGGCAGGTCCCGACGCGCGAGCGGCGTCGTGTGACGCTCCGTGGGCTCGTCCCATCGCAGCGCGGGGCTCGAGACGAACCGCGCGAGCTCGCGGTACGCGACGAGCTCGCGGGCCGGGCCCCCGTCGCGGGCGAGGCGCGCGGCGCGCGGCAGCCGCCCGGTCACGAGCCGCTCCACGAGGCGCGCGAACGGCACGATCTCGCCGGGCCCGTCCCCGGTGACGATCTCGTAGCGCGACGCCGGCGCGTCGAAGGGATCGTCGAGGGGCGGCGGCGGGAGCGTGCTCTGGCGCCTCGAGGGCGCGGCGCGCGGCGCGTCGGGCGCCCCGGGCGCCGGCGCGAAGAGCGCGAGCACGCGCGCGGCGCGCGACAACGAGGCGGGCGTGAGGTGGAGGCGGCGCCGACGGACGAGCTCCTCGAGCGCCTCGGCGAAGGCCGCGGCGGACTCGAAGCGGTCGGCCGGGGCGGGCGCGAGCGCGCGGTAGACGACGCGGCGGAGGTCGTCCGGGATCACGGCCTTGGACCGCTCGAAGGCGGTGAGATCGCCGTCACGGATGCGCTCGAGCACGCGCACCTCGTTGCCCGAGCCGAAGAGGGGCGTGAGCGTGAGGAGCTCGCCGAGCACGATGCCGGCCGCGAAGAGGTCGCTGCGCGCGTCGAGCTCTCCCCCCGTCACCTGCTCGGGCGACATGTAGCCGAGCTTGCCCTTCACCTGCCCTGCGTTCGTGCGACGTTCGAGCTCCGTCGCCCGCATGATGCCAAAGTCGGTGAGCTTCACCTCGCCGCCGCGGGAGATGAGGAGGTTGCCGGGCGACACGTCGCGGTGCACCAGCCCGAGCGGGACGCCGAGCTCATCGCGTGCATTATGCACGTAGTCGAGCGCCCGCAGCACCGAGAGCGTGATCTGGACCGCGATCTCGACGCCGAGCGGCGCGCGCTGAGCGGCCGCCGCCCGCATGAGCTTGGCCACCGTGGTGCCCTCCACGTACTCCATGGCCATGTAGAGCTCGTCGCCCTCGTCGCCGAAGTCGAAGATCTGGACGACGTTGGGGTGGCACAGGCGCGCCGACACGCGGGCCTCGTCGACGAACATCGCGACGAACTCGGGATCGTGCGCCAGCTCGGGGAGGATGCGCTTGAGCGCGACGGTCTTCTCGAAGCCGTGGGGCCCTCGCCGACGCGCGACGTAGACCTCCGCCATGCCGCCCGCGGCCACGCGCTGCTCGAGCACGTAGGGACCGAGGCACGTCGGCTCGTCGCCCGGTTCCATGGGGGCATCCTAGCGAAAACGGGGCGGACGCGGCGCAATTCGGGACCCGCGCGCCCCGGCGCGGCAGGGTGGTAGGGTTCCGCGCACCATGGCCAAGACCGGGACCCCCGCGCGCGCTCCGTCCGGCGTGCTCGTCGTCGACAAGGTGCGCGGCCCGACGAGCCACGACGTCGTCGCCAGGGCGCGCGCGCTCCTCCGCACGCGGGAGGTCGGCCACGCCGGCACGCTCGACCCCATGGCCACGGGAGTGCTGGTCCTCGGCGTCGGCGAGGGCACGAAGCTGCTCCCGTACCTCACCGCGCACGACAAGACCTACGAGGCGACCCTCGTCCTGGGCGAGACCACCGAGACGCTCGACGCGGAGGGCGACGTGCGCTCGCACGCGGAGGTCGCGCCCTGGCTCGTCGAGGCGCTCGCGCGCGTCGCCGCAGGCGCGTCGCTGCCGCCCGGCCTCCGCGACGCGCTCGACGGGGAGCGCGCGAGGAGCGCCCAGATCCCGCCGGCGTTCTCGGCGATCCGCAAGGACGGCGTCCGCGCGCACACCCTCGCGCGCGCCGGCGTGGAGGTGGAGCTCGAGCCGCGGCCCGTGCGCGTGCACGCGCTCGACCTCACGGCCGCCTCCGCGGCGCCGCCGACCTTGAGCGTGCGGGTGACCGCCGACAAAGGCTATTATGTTCGGTCACTTGGGCGCGATCTAGCCCTCGCGCTCGGCACCGTGGGGCACCTCTCCGCGCTGCGGCGTGTGCGCTCCGGCCCGTTCGATCTGGCGCGCGCGGTGCCGCTCGACGCGGACGCCGCGCTCGGCGTGCTCGACCTGGCGACCGCCGCCGCGCTCGCGCTGCCCACGGCCAGGCTCGGCGACGACGCCGTCGTGCAGGCTCGCCGGGGCCAGCGGGTCACCCTCCCGGACGACGCCCCGCCCGGACCGGCCGCGTGGCTCGACGGCGGCGGAGCCCTCGTCGCGATCGGCGAGCGGTCGCCCGAGGGCCACGGGCGCGTGCTGCGCGGGTTCGCGCCGCCGCCCGCTACTTCTTCCCCTTGAGCTTCTCTTTGGCGAGCTTGATGCGCTCTTCCGCCGCCTTCTTCATGGGGCCGCCGGGCTCGAGCTTCAGGTAGGTCTCGTAGGCCGCGACCACATCCTTCCAGCGGCCGGCGTCCGCGTGGCGGCCGCCCAGGTAGAAATACGCGGGCGCGTACTTGGGCTCCTTGGCGATGGCCGACTCGAGGTCCGAGAGCGCGCCGGCCTTGTCGCGCGCGCCGAGCTTGCAGAGCGCGCGGTACGTGCGGAGTTCCGCGGCGTCTTGCTTCGAGAGCGCGCCGTCGAGCACGCGGATGCAGTCGGCGAACGCGCCGACGTTCTTCAGCTCGAAGCCCACCGAGGCGAGCACGCCGACGTCGCCGTTCGCGAGCTTCTCGGCCTGGAGGAGGCGCTCCTTCGCGGCGTCTGCCTTCTTCCACTTTCCGAGCCACTGCCCGAGCGTGAGCGGGGCGAGCGGATCGGCGGGGGCGAGCTTCACGGCGAGCTCCATCGCGCGGGTGGCGCCCGCCTCGTCGCCCTTGGTCGCGAGCGCGACGCCGAGGTTCTCCGCGAGCGCGGCGCTCTTCGGGTGCTTCTCGAGGCCCGCCTGGGCGAGCGCGGCCGCGTCGTCGGCCTTGCCTGCGTCGAGCAGCAGCGCGGAGAGGTTCACCGAGCCGACCTCGTGCCCAGGCGCCGTCGCGAGGGCGGCGCGGTAGTGCTTCTCGGCGGCGGCCTTGTCCGCGCGCTCCAGCAGGGCGCCGAGGTACGCGTGCGCGTCGGCGTCGTTCGCGTCCTTCGCCAAGGCCGCTTCGAAGGCGGCGCGCGCGCCGGGCTCGTCCCCCTTCTCGAGGGCCGCCTTCCCGCGCGCGACGTCGGGGCTCGGCGCGCCCGCCGCGGGCGCCGGGGGGCCCTTCGTGAGAGACGGAGGCAGGGTCGGCGGTCGCGCGGGCTCCGCCACCTGCGGCTCCGGCGGACCGCCGCACGCGACGCTCGAAGCCGCGAGCGCGAGCACCCCCACCACGACGCCCGCACGAAACCGCCGAATCCCGATGATCATTGTGCCTCCTCCGATACCGCGATCCGCAGGCGCTCGCGAACTTCCTTGAACCGCTCACCGGGGCGAACCTTGGCCCCGTCGCGCTCCGTCACATAGAACACGTCGGCCACGCGCGTCCCCTCGGTGTTGATCTTCGAAAGGGCGATGTCGAGCCCTAGCTCGTAGAGCTCCTGCGCGACGGCGTGGAGCAGGCCCGGCCGGTCGCGCGCGAACACCTCGATGATCGTGTGGCGCGGCGACGCGCGATCGTCGAGCACGATCTCCGTCGAGACGGCCGGCGACGCGCGCTCGCGGCGACCGCCGCGCCCCCCGGTCCGGTCGCGGAGCAGCTCGCTCGCGGTGAGCTCGCCGCGCTCGAGGGCCGCGAGATCGCGCCGGAGGCGGGTGAGGGCGCGCTCGGCGAGGGCCGCGCTGTCGCCCCGATCGCGCACGAGGAACACGTCGACCGCCTCGGCTGGCCCGCCCCCGGCGGGCTCGCGCGAATAGACCTGCGCCGCGAGCACCTCCAGGCGAGACGCGGTGATCGCCGCGGCGATGCGCGCGAGCAGCCCCGGACGGTCCTCGGCCACGACGCAGAGCTCGACCACCCCCTCGTGGCGGTGCGGCAGGACGTCCAGCGCGACGACCGAGTCGCCGCGCGACGCCGAGAGGGAGGCGTGCGCGACCACCGACTCCGCCGCGTTCGCGAGGAGGTAGCGCTCCGGCATGGTCGCGAGGAACGCGTCGAGCGCGACCGTCGACCCGCCGAACCGCTCTCGCCCGAGCGCCCTCGCGCGCTCGCGCACGCGCTCGAGGCGGGCGTCGTCGGCGATGGGCTTCTGGCCGCCGGCGAGGTGCGCGTCCGCGGCGAAGTAGAGCTCCGCGAGCATCCGTGACTTCCACGCGGTCATGGCGGTCGGCGAGGTGGTGGAGAGGTCGACGACGGTGAGCAGGTAGAGGTCTCGCAGCCCCTCTCGACCCCGGAGCCGCTCGGTGAAGTCGCGCGCGGTCGCGGGCTCGTCGAGGTCACGCCGGGTGGCCACGTGGTACATCGTGAGGTGTTGCTCGACGAGGGCGACGGCCTCCTCGACCTCCTCCGCGGTGAGCCCGAGCCGTGGGAGAATTCGCTCGCACATTCGGGCACCTACGAGCGAGTGGTTCTTCCGGCTGCCGCTCTCGTCGGGGTACCCCTTGCCCACGTCGTGGAGGAGGGTCGCGAGAAAGAGCGGCCGTGGGCGCGCGATCTCCGCGGCGAGGCGCGACGCGAGCGCGTGCTCGTGGCCCAGGTCGCCGCGGCAGAGGGCGCGGAGGCAGTCGACGGCGGCCACGCTGTGAACGTCGACCGTGTACACGTGGTACACGTCGTGGTGCACGCGGCCGGTGACGGGGAGAAACTCGGGGATCATCGCGAGGAGCAGCCCCACGTCGTGGAGCTCTCGCAGCATCGACCCGGAGCGCGTGCGCACCTCGGGGACGGCGCAGACGAGCCTCACGAAGAGCTCGGCGGCCTCGGGGCTCGCGCGGAGCCTGGCGCAGAACTCGGGGTCGGCCGCCGCGCGGACGATCGCGTCGGTCGCGAACGGCAGCACCGGGGCGTCCTCACTGAGGCACGCGGCGTAGGCCCGGAAGGCGAGCGGCGGGTCCTGCTCGAGGCGGAGCGGGTCGAGCGTGACCTGACCGTCGAAGAGGCGCACGCCCCCGCC
>DAORJJ010000108.1:0-15071 GCA_035439005.1 Polyangiaceae bacterium
GGCGCCCGCCGCAAGCAGCTTCCGGGCGAGCGCGCTGACGCCGCGGCGGGCGAGCGCCGCCGGCGCGACCCACGCGAAGGTCGCGTAGTCGCCCGCCGGGCCACGCGGGGCGCGCTCGAGCCGCGCCGCGAGCACCTTCACGACGAGCCTCCGGTGAGACAGCACGTGCACCACGATGCCACAGTCTTGGCAGTCGCCCAACGAAGTCGCCAAGAGGGCGGCGAGCTCAGGCAGCCCCCGCTCTCCCGGCGCCTCGAGCGCCGCGCTCGGGGGCTCCCACATGCCCCCGAAGCGCACGTCAGGGAGTCGCTGGCCGAGCAAGAGCTCGCCCGAGGCGTTCCTGGCGACGAGCGCGACGCGCCGCTCTTCGCGCGGCGGCGCCTTCTTCGCCGCGCGGGGCAGCTCGCTTTGGAGGCCCAGCGCGCGCGCGCGGCACGCGGGGGCGAGCGGGCAGGCAGAGCAGGCCGGCCGCGCGGGGGTGCACACGGTCGCGCCGAGCTCCATGAGCGCCTGGTTCCACTCGCCGGGGACCGCGCGCCGCAGCTCGCGCCGCGCGACAGCCCACACCTCGGCGCTGCCTCGCGCGCTCTTGACGTCGCAGGTGAGCGCGAAGACCCGCGCGAGGACGCGCGCGACGTTGCCATCGACGAGCTCGGCGGGCTCGCCAAACGCGATGCTCGCGACCGCGGCGGCCGTGTACGGGCCCACGCCCGAGATCCGCAGCAGCTCGTCGCGCGACGACGGGAAGCGACCCGCGGCCGCGATCTCGCGCGCGCCCTTCTGGAGCATGCGCGCGCGGCGGTAGTACCCGAGCCCGCTCCACGCGGCGAGCACCTCGGCCTCGGGCGCCTCCGCGAGTGCGCCGACCGTAGGGAACTGCTCGAGAAACCGGTGGTAGTAGGGCACCACCGTGTCGACGCGGGTCTGCTGGAGCATCACCTCGCTCAGCCAGACGGCGTAGGGGTCGGGCGACGCGCGGCGCCAGGGCAGCGCGCGCGCCGCCGCTCGGTACCACGCGAGCAGCGGGGGCCCGATGTCGACCCCGACGGGCGCGGGTTCTCCTTGCGCGACGGCCCCGACGTGCGCACGTTGCGGTTCGGCGCGCTCGGGCGGTACGTCGCGCGTCGGCTCTTCCGCGCGCGCCTCCCCCGCTGCCCTGCGAGGCGCCGCCCTCCCCCGAGCGCTCGCTCGCGACCTCTTCGAGGCTCCACCATGTCCACTCGCCGCACGAACCCCGGGACCGCCGCCGTGCTCTCGTTCTTCATCCCCGGCGCCGGGCAAATCTACAACGGCGCGTTCTTGCGCGGAGTCTTCTGGCTGCTCGTGACGCCCGGGCTGTGGCTCGGGTCGGGCGGCACGCTGGGCTGGCTCTGCCACGTCATCAGCGCCTACACCGCCTACAGCTACGCGCGGAAGCGCTAGTCGCCCGCGCGGCCTCACCGCGACGCGGGCGTCGCCGTGTAGAGCAGCGTGAACGGCCCCTGGTTGCCTGACTGGTGGCCGTCGACGTGCACGAAGTAGGTGCCCGCCTCGACCGTCGTCTCGATCTTCGCGTGGTGCTCGTCGCCGAAGTCGTTGTTGCACTGCAGCTCGCTGCCGCGAGGGGCGCCGGCCTGGTCGAGGCACGCGCGGCGAAGCGCGAGCACGCCGTCCCAGGTGGGCGTCGCGAGCTCGAGCTTGATGCGGCTCCGCCGGGCCACGACGATCTTGTACATGCGGTCGGGGCTCGCCTGCCCTTGTTGAGGGCCCGCGCAGCTGATCGTGAACTTGTCGCCCGCGCCGAGCGTCGTCCCCGACGTCGTCTGGCCGGAGCGCAGCTCGGGCGGGTTCTTGCACGCGCTCTCCTGCGGGCCGACCTCACCGGTCTTCAGCTCGAGCCGGAACTTGCCGAAGCTCTTCGCGTCCCGCGCGTCGACGATGAGGAAATACGTGCCGGGCTGGACGACCTGGTCGAGCGTCGCGCCGCACGCGATCTGCGTGCTCGCGTCGGCGCAGCTACGCGCGAGCGCCAGCACGTGCGAGCCCTCCTGCCCAACGAGGCGCGCGCGGAGCCGCGAGCGCCTCGCGACGTCGACGCGGTAGACCACGTCGGCGCCGCCCGGCGAGCCGCACTTCGCGGCGAGGTCGTCGCGCGCGAGGAACGTGTCGCCGTCGATGAGCGCGCTCTGGGTGCTGGCGATCGGCGCGGCGTCCCCGCAGCCGTCGCCCGGCACGCCGCTGCCGGCCTCCGGCCCCACCTCGGCGCGCAGCGTGAAGCGGCCGCCCTTCTCGGGCGACGTCGCGTCGGCGAAGACGGCGTATTGCCCCGGGTCGAGCACGCCCACGAAGGCCGCGTCCTCCGACTCGATCGAGTCGGACGAGCAGCCGACCTCGGTGTCGGCCTCGGCGCACCGCTTGCGCACGTGGACCACGGGCGAGAAATCGGAGTGCTCGGTGACGCGGACCCGCGAGCGCTGCGCGACGTCGAGCCGGTAGACCACGTCGGCCCCCTTCGCCTCGTCGCCGCAGGTGGCGTGCGCGTGGTCGAACGAGGTCTGCGTGGAGCCGGAGAGCTGGCTGCCGGCGGCGAGCGGCAGCGCGCGCTGGCACGCCTGCGCGATCGTGGGGACCTCGCGCGAGGTCACGGTGATGCGGAACGTGCCCTCGGCCTCCTCGTAGCCGTCGACGAACACGAAGTAGGTGCCGGCCTCGAGCACGGCGTCGACCTTCGACGGGCGCATGTTGTTGCGACCCGAAGACGGGCGCCCCTGCACGTCGTCGTTGCAGGCGACCTCCGAGCCTGGCTCGGCGCACTCCTTGCGCACGTAGAGCACGGCGTCGAAGCGCGGGTCGACCTCGATGCTCACGTGCTGGCGCGTCGGGACCTCGAGGCGGTAGACGATTTCCTTGGCGGAGGACGTGCCGCACGAGCCCTCGAAGTTCGCCTCGCCGTGCGCCGTCGAGCCCATGGTGACGCCCGGCCCGAGCGCCGCGGGGCTCTCGCACGTACCGCCGCCGCTCGCCTGCGCGGCCGCAGAGCCGGCTGCGCTGGGGCCTCGGCCGCCGCGCTCGCCGCCCGACCACACGGCGCTCAGAAACTCCCCGGAACCTTTGGACATTTTGACAACGAGGGTGTGCTTCCCGGCCTGCTCGACGCACGCGCTCACGACCGCCTCGGGGTCGGTCGTCGTGTCGTGGCCGAGGGCCTTCCCGGCGGAGTCTTGGAGCTCCACGTCGAGATCGCGCGCGCCCTCGCTGCCGAGCGTCACGAGGGTGCTGCAGCCGAGGGGGAGATCGACCGTGAGCTTCACGTCCTTCCCCTCGCCGAGCGAGCCGCGCTGCACGGGCCCGACCTGGCTCATGCCCATGGCGGCGAGCGTGTTGTGGATGGCCACGTAGCGCGCGAGGGGCTCGGAGCGCTGCGCGGCCCCGCACGCGCCCACGGTCGCCGACGCGAGGACGACGCAGAGAGACAAACGCGCGAGGACGCCAGCGGACGGGGGCGTGGGCATCAGCGGTAGGGATTGTTCGAGATGTCGTCGGGGATGGGCTTGGCGGACTTGGCCGTGGCGCTGGCCGCTGGCGTGGGCTTGGCGCTCGGCCCCGCGTGCACCTTCCCGGCGGGCCCGGCCGCGACGTGCGTGGGGCCGGGTGAGGCCGGCGCCGCGGACGCGGACGACGGCGCGGACGGTGAGGGCGCGGGCGCTGCGACGACCGATGGCGCCGCGGCGACCGACGGTGAGGGCGGCGTGACGGGCGCGGAGAGGGCCGACGGGGGCGGCGTCACCCCCGGGCCGGTGGCGACGGAGGCGGCGCCAAAAGGGCCCGCCTTGACGACGAGCGCGACGAGGGCCCCGCCCCCGAGGCCGGCGAGCAGGAGGGGCGCCCAGTTGCGGCGCGGCGGCGGCGGCGGCGGCTCGCTCCGGGTCGCCTCGGTCAGGGTAGAGAGCGACGACGCGGAGACCGACGTGGGCGCGCTCGTCACGGGGGCCGACGCTTCGCGGATGGCCGCGCCCGAAGGGGACGTCACCTCGAGCTGCGCGGGAGTGGGCGCCGACCCGCGCGGCTCCGAGCGCTCGATGACCTGCGGCCCCGAGGCCTCTTCGCCGCCGGGGCGCCTCGCGACGCGGCTCGGCTCGCTGAGGGCGAGCCAGGTGCGCACGGCCGTCCGCTGCTCGGAGAGCTCGGCCCCCATGTGCGCGTCGAGGCAAGCGGCCACGTCCTTGTGGGTGCCCACGCAGCGGACGGCGCGGCCTGCCTTCTCGAGCGCCTCGCCGAACTCGGCGGCGGTGGCGAAGCGGTTCGCCGGATCGCGCTCGAGCGCCTTCATGACGGCGGCCTCTACGCCCGAAGGGAGCGTCGGGACGATCGACCGCAAGCGCGGCACCTGCTCGTTCATGACCCGAGAGAGCGTCTCGGCCTCGCCGTCGCCCTTGAACAGGCGGCGCATGGCGAGCGCCTCCCACAGCACGATGCCGAGCGCGAACACGTCGGCGCGGCGGTCGACGTCTTGGCCGCGCGCCTGCTCGGGCGCCATGTAGGCCAGCTTGCCCTTGAGCTGCCCCGTGCGCGTGGTGGTGAGGCGCGCGGCCGCGCGCGCGACGCCGAAGTCGGTGATGCGCGTGGTGCCGTCGACGCCGATGAGGATGTTCTGCGGAGACACGTCGCGGTGGACGACGTGGAGCGGCTGATCGTGGTCGTCTTTGAGTTCGTGGGCGGCGTCGAGCCCGGCGAGCGCGTCGAGGGCGATGCGCAGCGTGACCTCCGTAGGGAGCCGCGTCTGCTTCTGGGCGGCGCGCGCCAAGAGGTGCGCGACGGTGTCGCCCTCGACGTATTCCATCACGAGGTAGTAGCCGCGCGCGCTCTCTCCCACCTCGAGGATGGAGACCACGTTGGGGTGGTGGATCCGCGCGGCGAGCCGGGCCTCGTCGAGGAACATGTCGACGAACTCCTGCTCACGCTGCAGGTGCGGGTGGAGCCGCTTGATCGCGTAGAGGCGCTGGAAGCCCGCCACGGAGCTGAGCCGCGCGAGGAAGACGGTGGCCATGCCGCCGCTCGCGAGCTCCGCCACGAGCTCGAAGCGATCGAGACGCTCACCTTCGCCGTCGCTTGCCAGCAGCTTGGTCAGGGGATCCTCCAGGTTCGGCGCGACCGCTTCCCCTTGTTCAGTAAACCACGGATCCGCCCCGGCGCCCAACGGCCTGTGCGTGGTCGAGCGCCGATTCGAGCGGCGGTCAGAAGCGGCCGGAGAGCCCGGCGCTCTGCCAGCCGAGGGTCAGCGTGGGGAGGCCAGATCGTGCGGCGGAGGCTGGGGTCTTTCGCCCCCAGTCGGTGAAGAAGAGCCCGACGACGCCGGTGAGGAGCACGACGCCACCGGTGAGCCCGAGGCCAATGTTGGTGCGGGTCTCCCCGGCGAGCCCGCTCTGGTAGAGCGGACACTCGGTGCCCTGCCCCACGCAGCCCTGACGGACGGCCTCCTTGCCAGGTGAGCTGAGCGTCGCGACGCCGGAGATCGCCGTCGCCGCGCCCGCCGCGAGCGAGAGCCCCACGCCGACGTAGAACACCGACGGCGAGAGTCCGCTCGAGCGCGGCGCCGTCTCGGGGGGGCCGGTCCGCGGCGCTTCGCCCACGCCCGACGCCGGCGGCGGGGCCTTGACGACCGGCGGGGGCTCCACGGCGAGCTCGTCGCTGACGCCCGCGCGCGCCTGGATGCTCCGCTGAACGCCACGCCCCTCGCCGAACCCGAAGGTGAGCGAGTGCGGACCCGGCTGGAGGTAGACGCTAAAGAGGCGCGCGTCGCCGACAGAGACGACCTTGCCGTCGGCGGTGAGGCCGCACTCGGGCACGCAGCGCACGCGCAGCTCGTAGAGCTTGCCCTTCGCCGAAGCGAGCACCTCGTCCGCCAGCTCGCGGGTCTGCGGGTCCGCAGGGTAGCGCCGAAGCGCGAGATCGGCCAGCGTCGCCGCGCGCGCGAGCTGACCGGCCTTCTCGCGGGAGCGGATGGCGTTCCGGAGCACCTGGGAGCGAGGCGCGTCGCGGTACGCGTTCTCGAAGTGCGTCGCGGCGGCCTCGAACTGGTCGGCGAGGAACGCGCGACGGCCCGCGTCGTACTCTTCTTCTGCCGCGCGCACCCGATCGGGCGTGGGCAGGGGCTCCTCGGCGCGGGCCGCGGGCGCGGCGAGGAGCGCGACGGCGAGCGACGACGCGGCGACCCACGTCGCCCGGCGAGGCACGCGGTCACGGGCACGCTCGTCGACGGGGCGCGGGCTCATCGAGCGCAAGCCTGACGGATCACCGACGGGCGCGTCAACCCCACCGGCGGTCGACGGGGAGGTTTCACGTCATCTCGAGGAAGAGGCGATCGGGGTTCTCGAGGTAGCCGATGATGTCGTACGCGAAGGCCGCGCCGACGTGCCCGTCCACGATGCGGTGGTCGAACGACAGCGAGAGGAGCATCACCTGGCCGATCACGATCTGCCCGTCGCGAACCACGGGCTTCTCTTTCATCTGATGTATTCCGAGGATGCCGACCTCGGGGAAGTTGATGATCGGCGTCGCGAAGAGGCCGCCCTGCGCCCCGAGCGAGGTGATCGTGAACGTCGAGCCCGACAGGTCCTCGGCCTTGGACTTGCCCGCCTTCGCGTCGCCGGCGAGGCGCTCGATGTCGCGAGCGATCTCGAGCAAGCTCTTTCGGTCGGCGTGCTTGACGACCGGCACGATGAGGCCCGCGTCGGTCGAGGCGGCGATCCCGATGTTGTAGACCTTGCGGTAGACGAGCTCGTTCGTCGACTCGTCGAGCGCCGAGTTGAGGATGGGGTGCTTCTTCAGCGCCGCGACGACGGCCTTCACGAAGAACGGCAGGAACGAGAGCTTCACGCCCGCGCTCGCGGCCTGGGCCTTCATGCGCTCGCGCAGGGCCCGCAGCGCGCCCGCGTCGCACTCCTCGACGAACGTGAAGTGCGCGGCCGTGTGCTTCGACTGCGCCATGCGAGCGCTGATTTTTCGGCGCATTCCCGCGAACGGGACCCGCTCCTCGAGGGCCGCGGAGCCGTCGGACAGCGACGGGATCTTCACGAGCTCGCGCGCGGCGGGGGCGTGCGCGGCCGCCGGCGCGCCCGAGGGCGGCGCGGCCGCTGGCGCCGCTGGGCGCGCGGTCTCGATGGCGTTCTCGGGCGGCGCCGCCGCGCGCACCGCGAAGGCCTCGACGTCGGCCTTCGTGACCCGGCCCTGTGGCCCGGTGGGCGGCACCTCGGAGAGGTTCACGCCGCGGTCGCGCGCGAGCTTGCGCGTGGCGGGCGTGGCGAGCGGGCGCTCGTTGAAATACCCCGAGGCCGCCGGCTGCGCCGGCGGGAGCGCCGGACGACCCATCCCCGGGAGGGACTCGCGGATGTCGCCGACCGCGGTCGCCGCGGGGCCCGGGTCTGGCGCGGCGTGGCTCGGCGCGGCGTGGCTCGGCGCGGGGGACGGCGACGGCGCGCCGGCGGCGACGTCGAGCTCGAACACCACGAGCACGGAGTGGACCGCGACGATCGCGCCGACGGCGCCGTGGGTCTCGACCACGAGCCCCGCGCGCGGCGACGTGATGGTGACGGTCGCCTTGTCGGTCATGACCTCCACCATCGGCGCGTCCTCGGAGAGCACGTCCCCCGGCTTGCAGAGCCAGGCGACGATCTCGCCCTCCGTAACGCCCTCACCGATATCCGGAAGCTTGAATTCCCAGCGCGCCATGGTTTTCCTTCGACTCAGTAGTTCGCCGTCGCGACGACGGCCGGGAGAATGCGGTGGGCGAGCGGCAAGTAGTCCATCTCGAGGGTGTACGGGAAGGGCGTGTCGTAGCCCGTGACGCGGCAGGGAGGCGCCTCGAGGTGCAAGAACGCCTTCTCGTTCACGAGCGCGACGATCTCGGCGCCGAAGCCGCAGGTCTTCGGGGCCTCGTGGACGACGACGAGCCGGCCGGTCCGCTTGACGCTCTCGACCACGGTGTCGAGGTCGATCGGCCAGAGCGTGCGGAGGTCGATGACCTCGCACGAGACGCCCTGGCGCTCGGCCTCGTCGGCGGCCGCGAGCGCCTCGTAGAGCATCGCGCCCCACGCCACGACGGTGACGGCGCGTCGGCCGGTCGCCTCGCGCACGATCTTCGCCTTGGAGAGCGGCACCACGTAGTCGCCCTCCGGCACGTCCCCCTTGGCGGCGCGGTAGACCCGCTTCGGCTCGAAGAACAGCACCGGATCGGGATCGCGCAGCGACGCGAGCAGCAGGCCCTTCGCGTCGTACGGGTTCGAAGGGCACACGACCTTGAGGCCCGCGACGTGGATGAACAGGGACTCGGGCGACTGCGAGTGGTAGAGGCCGCCGCGGATGCCGCCGCCCACGGGCGTGCGGATGACCATCTTGGCGGGGTACTCGCCGCCCGAGCGGTAGCGCAACTTCGCGAGCTCGCTGACGATTTGGTCGTAGCCCGGGAAGATGAAGTCGGCGAACTGGATCTCGGGGACCGGCAGCAGGCCGTAGAGCGCCATGCCGATCGCGGCGCCGATGATGCCCCCCTCCGAGAGGGGCGTGTCGATGACGCGGTCCTCGCCGAACTCCTCGTGCAGGCCCTGAGTCACGCGGAACACGCCGCCGACCTTGCCGACGTCTTCGCCGAGCACGATGACGCGGTCGTCGGCGCGCATGGCGACCTTCAAGGCGTCGTTGATGGCGGAGACGAGATTCATCTGGGTCATGGTTCGCCTCGATCAGACAGCAGCGTCGCGCTGCGACAGGAGGTGCCTCGGCACCTCGGCGTAGACGTCTTCGAAGAGGCTCGCGCGGCCGGGCGCGGCGCTCGACCTCGCCTCCGCCACGGCGAGCCGAAACGCCTCGTCGAGCTCGGCCTCGAGCGGCGCGCGGACGGCGGCCGCGTCGACGCCGGCGCGCGCGAGGCAGCGCTCGAGCAGCAGCACCGGGCAGTCGTCGGCCGGCAGGGCGATGCTCCCGTCCTCGGCGGGCTTGGCGCGCGGGCTCACGATCTCGACGAGGGTCGGGCCGCCGCCGTCGCGGGCGCTCACGAGCGCGCGCGCGATCGCCGCGTGGACGGCGAGGGCGTCGCGACCGTCGACGCGGCGAGCCGGGACGCCGTACGCCTGGCCCTTCTCCGCGACGGTCTCGGAGCCGGTCTGGGAGGAGAGCGTCTCGCCGTCGACCACGCACGCGAAGACCACGTTCGCCCGGCCAACACCCGCGAAATTCAGCGCGTTGTGGAAGCCGCCGCTGGCGAACGCCGCGCCGCAGACCACGGCGAGGCAGGCCCGCCGGTCGCCGCGCATGCGGGCCGCCCAGCCCCAGCCTGACGCGTGCGTGAGCGAGGCGCCGGGGACGCCGCCGACCGAGACGACGCCGTTCTCGCGCGACGAGACGTGGTGCGGGAGTCCCCGCCCCCGCGTGGCCGAGCGCGCGGTGCCAAACACCTGGTGGACGAGCTCGGAGAGGCTCACGCCGCGCACGAGCGACCCGAGCGCGGAGCGTGGACCTGGGAAATACGCGTCGCCAAGGTCGAGGGCGAAGGGCGGCGCGGAGGTCGCGCCCTCCTCGCCGAGAGAGCTGGCGTAGAACGGGATGTCGCCCGAGCGCTGCAGCGCGATGAAGCGCAGATCGAGCAGGCGCGCCGTGACGAGGTGCCGGAAGAGCCCGACCGCCGTCGCGACGTCGACCGGCCCACCGTCGAGCACCTCGCCCTCGGGGGAGAGGACGCGCTCGAGGGGTGTCGCGCTGGGCACGCCCCCGGCGCTGGCGGTCGTCTCGCTGGTGGCCGGGGTGCCGTCCTGCATGGCGCGCACCTTACCGCAAGCCGCCTGCCGGCTGCCTCAAAATGCGGTGGCGGGCGCGTTCACAGCGCGTCGACGACGACGCGCTCGCGCTCGACCGCGGCCTCGGCGGCCTCGATGCTCACGGCCGACGGGTGGCGGTCGCGCAGCAGCCCGGATTTCGTGAGCCCGGTGGCCCAGAGGAGCGGCGTCGGGGGGCGCAGGCGGAGGTCCTGCTCGTGGAGGAAGAGCTTGCCGAGCTGCTCGGCGTACGCCCGCGCGAGGGTGGGAAACGGGATGCGGTCGAAGGCGAGCGCGCGGCGACGGCTCGCGTAGGCCGAGGCGAGCAGCGCGCCGAAGAGCGCGTCGTAGAGCGCCTGCCGGCGGAGCGGGTGCGACGCGAAGCCGAGCCGCGCGCACTCGCGGAGGAAATGGACGTTCAGCGGGACGTGGAACGACTCATCCCGGGTGAGGATCGTGAGCATGTGCCGCACCGACGCCAGCGTCGGGTGCGCGCGGACGTGGCGGAGCGCGAGCCGGTACGTGGTCGAGCCGATGGTCTCGAACATGAGGTTCGTGAGCACGATCGTGTCGACCCGCTCGGCGCGGCCGTAGAGGCGATAGAACGTGCGGGTCGTGGGCCCCATCGGCCGCACCTCGCCGCCGATCGACGCGAGGAAGGCGGTGAGCAGCTCGCGGTGCCAGCCCTCTTCGTCGCCGTAGAGGCGGAGGCACTCCGCGAGCTCGGGGTCGCGCGCGGAGAGCTGGTCGGCGAGCGCGTGCGCCTGCGTGAGCCCGGACTCCTCGGCGCGGAACGCGGCGTTGAAGAACGCGACGCACGCCTCGCGCTCGCGCTCCGACTCCCACGCGATCGGCAGGCTGAGATCGACCCGCTCCTCGTGCATGCGGGCCGCGCGGCGCCGGAGCATCGCGAGCCACCACGACGTGGGCCGGGAAGAGCGGGAAGCGCGGGAAGAGGGCTGCTCCACGCCGCCTACTTACCGCGCGCAGCGCCGCGCGCAAGAGGTGCGAGCTCGGCCTCGGCGAGCGCCTCGGGGGGGCGCGCAGCCACGAGCAGCACGTTGGAGAAGGGGGTCCCCGACCAGCAGGGCGCCACCTCGCACGCGAGGCCCGCGTCGGTGAGGATGGGGACGAGCTCGCGCTCCACGTCCCGAAAGACCACGCGCTCGCCACGATTCACCCGCAGGGCCGTGCCGACCCCCTCGAAGCCGCGCGTGATGAGCGACCGGAGCCCTCGCCCGAGATCGGCCTCGCGGAGGAGCAGTCGGCCGCGCGGCGCCACGCGCGCCGCCGCGCCGCGGAGCAGGGCGTCCTGCTCTGACCTGGAAAAATAGTGAAGGATATCAATGAGCAGCACAGTGTCTGCCGGCTCACCTTCGGCCGCGCGCACGTCCCCGGTGGTGAACTCGGCGGCGAGCCCCTCGGCGGCGCGCGCCGCGAGCGCGACCTTCTCGGGGTCCCAGTCGAGGCCGCGCACGCGGTCGGCGGCCCCGAGCTCGAGGAGCAGGACACCGAGCTGGCCCCGCCCGCAGCCGAGATCGAGCACCGCGCCGAGGCGCCCGATGCCGGCGATGGCGGCCGTCGCGGGATCGCCCGAGAGCTTGCCTCGCGCGAAATAGTACTGACCGCGCCCGTTCGCGGCGCGCGCGTAACGCTCCGCGGTGCGGTCGATCGCCAGGCGGAGCGCCGCGTCGGGCGCGCGCCCACGGCGGAGACGCGCGACAACCAGCAGCGCCGCCGCGAGGGCGAGCGCGCCGACGCACGCGTACACGAGGGGCGGGTCGAGGGGCATCGCGAGGGCGGCCTGGGGGCGAGGCGCGACGAGGCTCGCCTCGCCCGCGGGCCTCAGCCTCGGGCGGCGAGCTTCCGCTCGCGGACGCGGAGCACGTGGTCGCCGAGCTCGCCCACCTTGACCTCCCAGGTCTCCTTCTTCATCTCCTCGGAGCGCGCCCGGCGGCGCTCCGGAGAGTCTTCGCGGAGCACACGCTCGCAGTGCGCGAAGAGCTCCTCGTGGGTGCGGCCGACCAGCACGGCGCCGCTCATCGCGCCCTCCTTCGCCCGCGGATCGTCGGCGTACAGCGTGACCTCGGGGATGTCGGTCGACACGACCGCGAGGCCAGCCGAGAGGTACTCGCGCAGCTTGATGGGGTTCACGTTGCGCGTCAGCTCGTTCGACACGAACGGGATGAGCGAGACGTCGAAGCCCTTGCAGTACGCGGGGAGGTCCTCGTACGCCTTGCGCCCGAGCAGGTGGATGTTGGGGTATTTCTGGAGTCGAGACAGGTCGACGAGCGACTTGCCGACCACCACGATCGACCAGTCTTTTCGCTTCTCGGCGAGGTAGGCGAAGAAGTCGATGTCGACCCAGTCCTGGACGAGGCCGATGAAGCCGAGGATGGGCTTCGGGAGGTGGCGGAGCTCCTCGGCGATCTCGGTTTTGTCGTCGAGTGCCTTCGCGAAGTGAGCCTGGTCGACGCCGTGGGACGCGAGGAAGGTGTTCGGGTTGTAGGCCCCCTTGCGCTCGAGGAGGGTGCGCGCCGTGCAAAACACGAGATCGGCGCGCTCGCAAAGAGACCGCTCCATCGCGACGATCTTGTCCTTGTCGACGTAGCTGAAATGCGACCACTCGTCGGTGCAGTAGTAGACCGAGAGGGACTCGCCGAGCTTGCCGACGTACTTCTCCGCCGTCGGCAGGAATGTCCAGAGCTGGAAGTCGCGCATGCCGCGCTGTCCGCGCAGAAAGCGCAGGCTCTCGCGGACGACGTGCTCGTTCACGCGCTGGGCGACCGCGCTGTGGGGGAACGGGAGCACGATGGGCGTGTACACGTCGAGCCCGCCCGAAATGTGGGTCGGCCCCTTGGCGAAGCTGCGGAGCTTGGAGACGATCTTCCCCATGTCGCGGCCGCTCGTGAGGCTGGGCGTCCGCGTGGCGATGGAGTTCAGCCAGAGGACTTTGTTGTCCCGGCCGAGCAGCTTCATCACGTGGTTGTTGCTGGTCGGATCTTCGGTCCAGTCTTTGGCGAAACAAACGATGTTCTCACCGCGCATCATTCGCCGACTATCGCCGATCGAAGGTGCGAGCGCGAACGAAATGCCATTTCACGCTGACGTTGCCGCAAGGTCGGCGGGGGGCGGGCGTGAGGGCCTTGCGTGGGCGCGCGCATCTCCGGTATCCATCACGGAAGGAGTGATTTTGCCCAACGCCCGCGCCTACGCCACGTCTCCCCTCCTCTTCGCCGCCGTGAGCGCGTGCCTTGGGGGGTGCGCGCCGTCCGAGCCTGCCGCCGGGCCCATTCCTACCGTCGCGGCCAGCGCCCCCGCCCAGGTGTTGAGCTTCGCGCTCTCCCCCGACTCGCTGCGCGTAGACCGCATGGGCATGCGCGCGCTCAAGCCCGACGGCTCCCTCGACCTCGTCTTCACGGCGCGGATCTCTGGCCCCGCGAGGGCCATCTACATCACGTCGGCGAGCGAGAAGTGCGACGCGGGCGGGGTGTTCCGCGCGAGCACCGCGACCAGCGACGAGGTCGCCCCGCAGGAGCTCGGCGGCCCGCTCGAGCTCGGCCGCATGAGCAGCGCCATCGCCGTGGAGAAGAACGGCCAGCTCCTGAACGCGCCGAACGGCACGGTCTCGCTCCCCGCCGGCGTCCACGACCTCAAGCTCTTCGTGCCCAACCTGGGCGTGCTGCGCGACGGCACCATCCTCTGCGCGTTCGCGGTGAGCGCCGACGGCGCGCTCGCGAAGAGCAAGCCGCTCAAGTACTAGCCCGTGCACCACACGCTGCTCTTGCGGCCGGGCGCCTGCGACGCCGCCTGCGCTCACCTCTCGCTCGCCGGCCGCGCGGCCGTGCGCGAAGTGCTTCGGCGCGTGCGCCTCGAGGGGCCGCCGCTCGACCCCACGGCCATCGTGACGGCGCCGTCGCCCAGCTGCGTTCAGACCGCAGAGCTCGCGGCGAGCGCGCTCGACTACCTCGGGGCGGTCACGGTCCTGCCCGGGCTAGTCGCGCCGGCGCCCGCGGAGGTCGTGCTGCGCGGCCTCGTCGGCCACGACGTCCTCGTCGTGATCGCGGACGAGCCGTTCCTGTCCTCGCTCGGCGCCGCCATCGCCGGGCGCCCCTCCTTCCCCACCCACACGCCCGCGCAGGCGTCGCTGTTCGACGGCCGAAGCCCTGTGGGGTACTGGCGGACCGGCGCCTCGATGCAGCTCCTCCTCCTCGCGTAGGGCGGGCGCTCTTTTCGATCGAGACTCGACCGCGCGCGGTCTACACTCCCCGCGATGTCCGTACGCGGCTGGAACGATCACTGGCAACCTACCTTCAACGCCCTCGCCGTGCTGAAGCGCGACTGGCCCACACGAGGGTGGACGTGGGACTCCCGCGTCGGGTGCGTCACCTCGTCGTTCACGGTCGAGCAAGAGCCCCGGGCCCGCGCGGCCGTGAACGACGCGATGCCTGCACAGTACACGCACGCGAACCTGCTCCGGTCGCCGCCGGCGCTCCAGCAAATCGTCGAGATCTCCGGCGGCCTCCGGCCCGGCCAGCTCGCGCTCGCGCTCGGCCCCACCGCGGGCCTGCTCGTTTTCGGCCTGTGGTGGCCCTGGGGCGACGGCGAGACGATCTCCTTTCGCCTGGGCCTCGCCGACGTGGACCCCGCGAAGGAGCCGAACCTCCGCTTTCGCGAGCTCTTCCACACGAACTACTAGTGCCGCGTTCGCGTTTCTCCGAGCGGGTCGGCGCCGCCGCCCACCGCGGCCGAGACGCCGCCGGCCGCGCCGCTGGCTCGCTCAACGCTCCCAACCTGCCGATGTGGCGTCGGCGTGAGCCTCGTGCGATGATGCCCTACATGTGGCGAACGGCGGCAGCCGCAGGGCTGGGGTTGGCGTGCTTCTTCTTTGGGGAGGGTGCGGCGCGCGCGGGCTCCGCGGACGAGCTCTTGGCGAGCGCGAAGCGGCTCGAGCAGGCCCACGACGACGAGCTCGCGGCGCGGCGGTACAACGAGGCCCTCTCGCTCGACGGGAGCCTCGCCGAGGCCTGGCTGGCGCTCGGCGCGCTGCGCACGCGCCAAGGCGATCACCGCGAGGCGGAGCGCGTGTACGCGGTCTGCGTAGCGCGCCTGCCGGGCCTGCTCCCCGCGCGCTCGGCGCACGCCGAGGCGCTCCACGCGCTCGGGCGCACGCCCGGCAACCCGCTGCTGGTGGTGTCGCAGAAGACCGTGCTCGGCCTCGACCTGGAAGACATCACGGTGACCGTGCCGGCCACCACCGGCGACAAGATGATTGGCCCCTTCCCG
>DAORJJ010000109.1:0-15016 GCA_035439005.1 Polyangiaceae bacterium
GCGGCGGATCACGGTCTCCGTCCCCAACGCCCCGGTGCATGTGCTCCTGCGGCCGGGCGACGGCGACCAACTGCTGCTCAACCTCGTCGTGAACGCCCGAGACGCCTCGCCCGAAGGAGGCGCGATCGCCGTCCGCCTGCGCTCCGAGGGGAACGAGGCGGTGCTCGAGGTGGAGGACGAGGGGCACGGCATCCCCGAGGCGATCCGCGAGCGGATCTTCGAGCCGCTCTTCACCACGCGCGGCGCGCAGCGCGGCACGGGGTTGGGGCTCGCGACGGTGCAGGGCGCGCGCGGCGCCACGCAGAGCTACCCGTTCGCGTGTTACCCCACGTTCGCGCACACGCTCGGGCCCGAGATGCCCGACGTGCGGCTCGTCGCGCTCGCCCCGGGCGGCGAGGTGCTCCTGCCGCGGGTGCCGCGCTCGCAGGCCGAGTGGGGCATGGCCTGGCAGGTGGCGGGCCTGTGGGGCACGCCCGCGCGCCCCGAGGCCGTGGCGGCCTTCGCGCGGCGCGATCTGGCCGCCCTCGAGCGCGCTCCCCAGGTGCAGGCGCTCAGGGCCGCGGGGGGGCTCGGGGCCGTGCGTGTCCACCTCGCGTGGCAGCCCGTGGAGCCCGGCCACCTCGACGATCCCCCGCGCCTCGGGCGCGCCCTCGGCGTGGTGGAGAGCACGCCGTAGGCGCCAGCAGGCACGAGCGATCAGGGGGCCCGCCAGGCCGCACGCGCAAACACGATTTGGACATTGGGCGCTCGGCGCGCGCTCCGGGAGCCTGCTCCGCTCGCGGGCGGACTCGGCGGACTCGACAGTAGAGATCCCTCACGCGGACGCGGCCGGCGCCCCCGACGAACGAAGTCCCCGCCACCACTGTCGGCCCTCTCCCGGTCTCGCTCGCTTACGACAACCGTGGCACGATGCGTGCGGTGACCTCGAGCTACGGCACCCTCGTGAGCGACACGGTCGTTCGCGACGACGGGCGGCTCTCGAGCATCCTCTACGGCGACGTGGCGCAGACGCGGACGGAGCTGCAGTACGACGACGCCCGTGCCGACGCGCCGCTCTCGCGCATGACGGTGCAGCGCAACGCGCGGCCCGCGGCGTGGGACCAGCCCGGGTACCCTGCGGAGGACGCGCTCGCGCCGACGCAGCAGCTCGTGCTCACCGACACAACGTTCGCGTACGACGGCATCGCGAACCCCACGGAGATCACCGACCACAGCGCCTCGGCGTGGGGCACGTCGTGGGCCCTCGGCGCGGCGAGCCGGACGCGCACCGTCGCGTACGACGACATGAACCGCGTGAAGCGCGTCGCCTACACCCACGCGGACGCCACGCGCGTATCCCGGTTTGCGCACGAGGCCGCGCAGTCGAGCGCGGTGCCGCAGGCGAGCCTCCCCGCGCGCACCGCGTGGCAAGAGTTCGCGTACGACTACCTGGGAAACATCAAGTCCTCCACGAGTGACGCGGGCCCCGCGGGCCGCTTCGATCGCGCCCTCGGGACTCCCACGTACGGCACCGACGCCGACGGCCCGAACCAACTCAAGACCGCCGACGGCGTCCGCGCCAGCTACGACTCGGCCGGCAACCTGGTGGACCTCATCGTCGAGCGCCCCGGCCCCTGCGATCACGGCCGACCCTGCTCGCAGCGCACCCGGTACGACTGGGACGAGCTCGGCCAGCTCCTCCGCGCGCGCCGCTGGGACCTCACCCTCACCCCCGGCACGCTCGCCGACGACCCATCGCTCGTCGCCGGAGCCCCCGCGTGGGACCTGCGCTACGCGTACTCGGGCGGCCAGCGGGTGCTCAAGTCGGCCAAGGCGCCCGCGGAAGATGCAAAGTACTCGCTCGAGGTCTTCGACTCTCTGCGCCTCGAGAGCACCCCGTTCGAGAGTGGCGACTACGCCCGCACGGTCGACACCGAGAAGCTCAACCTCGCCGGCGTAGGCCGCGTGCAGAAGGTCGCCGGCACCACCCCCGACGGCCAGACCGACCAGCCCCGACTCTTCCTCGCGATAGGCGACGAGCTCGGCTCTTCCAGCTTCGTCATCGACCATCAGACCAGCGAGGTCGTGGAGCGCACGAGCCGCTGGGGATTGCGGTAGGCGCCCCGGCTCTCGGCCTCCCCCGGCGATCCAGGTTGTGCCATCCTGGTGCCATGGGAGGTTCGGTCTATTTCATCCCGCTCGCTCGCGGCCCCGCGGACGAGGCGACGAGGAAGGCGCTGCTCGAGACGACCTGGGGCGTGCTCGCGCGGCGAATCGACTCCCTCGCCAAGAAGAAGGGCCTCCGAGACATCACCGGCGCGTACCTGGCCATGGAGTCCTCGGACGGCATCGACGACGGGAGCTGGTTCGCGGACGAGTGGAACATCACGCTCTCGTTCGGCGACGCGGCCGGGCTCTGCGTCGGGGAGGCCGACGCGTGTTACCACTGGGCCGAGCTCGTCACCCTCGAGCTGTGGGACGTCCTCGCCGAGCGCGTCCGCGCGCACGGCGCCGAGCTCGGACCCAAGCCGCGCGCGCTCGAGGACGCGCTCGCGAAGAACACGGACCCGATCTTCTACTTCGGGACCAAGCTCGCGGTGACGACCGCCGACCCCACGGCGAGCGACGACCACGAGTTCCGCGTGTTCGACTCGGTGTACCCCCTCTCGAAGGTCCCGGCGGCCGACCGCGAGCGCGTGCGCGGGCTCATCCGCGAGGGCCGGTGCGCGTGCGATCTCTGCCAGGCGCTGCGCGCGAAGCTCGGGCTCCCGCTCGCCCCCGAGGCCGCGCGCCCCCCGAAGCGCGCGAAGCCCAAGGTGGCCGCAGGCTCAAAAGGGACCCGCGCCGCCGCGCCCGCGCGCGCCGAGCCCGCGTTCGATCTCGCGACCGCGCCCGTGCGGACGGCGCTCGAGGGCAAGGCGCTCCTCGCGTCCGCCGGCGAGGTCGTGATCCTCGATCTTGCCGAGCGGTGGTTCGCGGGCAAGAAGCCCTCGCCTGCGCTCCGGCGCGCGCTCCCGTCGATGCCTATCCGCGCGCTCGGGCTGTACCACCAGCGGATGCGCGATCTCTGGCCGGAGGTGTACGAGCTCGCCGACCTCGAGATCTTGTCTCTCTACGACACGAGCCTTCCCCGTGGACTGCCCGCCGACATCGGGCGGCTCGGGAAGCTCCGCGCGATCGATCTCGGCTGGAACTCGTCTTCGGCGACGTGGGATCCGGCGCTGTTCCGCATTCCCTCGCTCGAGGTGGTGCTCGGCGTCGGCGGCGACGAGCCGCCCCCCGATCTGCTCGCGCGGCCGCTCTCGATCCTCGACATGGGAGCGTGGCGGCGCCCGGGACCGAAGGCGGCGCGCGAGCTGCGGCTCGAGGCCGCGATCTATCCCGACGGGCTCCTCACGTCGGAGGACGTGGCGCGGATGCCGCTGCGCTTCCTGTGGACGTCGAAGATCGCGCTCCCCGAGGGGAACCCGCTGGAGACGCTCGCCCTCGGCGGCGACGAGCCGCCACGGTGGATCGCCGGGCTCCCCGCGCTGCGGCACCTGCACCTCTCGGTGAAGCGCCTCCCGGACTGGCTCCCCGAGCTGTCCGGGCTCGAGACCCTGGTGGTCCACACCCACCGCGCGACCGCGGACGCCCTCCGCCCGCTCGAGCGGATGTCCTCGCTCCGCCGGCTCGGGCTCTTCGCCCACGACACCGCGTCGCTGCCGCTCGACCTCTCGGGGCTCGAGCGCCTCGAGCTCCTCGCGATCAGCAACGGCCCGAAGCGCTGGGCCGACATGCCGCGAGGGATCGCGACGCTGCCCGCGCTTCGACGCTTCTTCACGTCGATGCTCGGCGCGGGCGAAGACGCGAAGGCCAAGCGCGACGTCGCCGCCACCGTGATCGACGGCAACGTGCTCCGCCTCTGGAACCCATTCGACCTCTACGGCGCGCTCTCCCCGCCGGGCTCGGCGGCGCGCCTCCTCGCGCGCTTCCGCAACGAGCACTGGCTCGACGACCTGCGCTAGCGAGCCAGCGCAAGCGATGCGCTCCGCAGCGGCCTGCGCCGTCGCGTGTCGAGCGCTACGCCGTGGTGGGGTCGATGCCCCGCTCGCGCAGCGGCGCGAGCACCTTGTCGTCCATCGAGCGCTTCGCCAGCGCCAGGTACGCGCTCGACTCCATCCACGCGAGCGCCGCGCCGGAGGTGTCGGTGCGCGAGGGGCGCTTGCGGATGTCGGCCCACTGCGCCTCGATCGCGTCGGTGGCCATGCGCGCGTGGCGGGAGAGGTGCGCCCGATCCGCGTCCGTGAGCTTGTCGTCGGCCCAGTCGAGGAACGCGAAGCCGAACGTGCCGTGCGAGGCCTCGTCGCGCACGATGCGCCCGAGCACGGCCCGCGGCAGCGGGTGCTTCGCCGCCTTCCACGTGCCTCGGAGGAGGGGGATCGAGAGGGCCTCGCCCACGCAGAAGAACCTCACGGCCAGCTCCGCCGCGCGGAGCAGCGGCGGCGTGCCGGGCGCGGCGTCCAGCACCATGGCGTCGGGGTCGTGCACGATCTCGGTGCCGCCGCCGAGCTCCATCGCCATGCGCGCGCACAGCTCCACGTGCACCATCTCGTCGAGCGGGAAGCGCGAGGCCACGCCGATGAGGTCCACCGGCGCGCGGCACTCGATGAGCGCGCGCAGGGTCGCGGCGCACGCGATGGCGGTGCGGTGCTCTTGGAAGGCTGCGCCCGTCCACGCGCGGCGGCCCGCCACGAGCTGCTCCTCGGGGATGCCCGAGAGGTCGAGCGTGCCCCACGGCATCGCCTCCACCTCCGGGCGCATGCGCCGGTAGCGGCGCTCCATGCCGCCGCCGTAGAGCTCGAGCTCGAACAGCTCAGCGCCCACGACGTCGCCTCGCGGGGTGCGTCAATATACCATGTGAATTCAATTACTTGGCCTTTGGCATCGGCGGCTTGGGGCGGTCCTGCGGCGGAGGCGGCATGAGGTTGCCCGGTGGGTGGGTCGGGCCGGTGGGGTGCGGGGGAGCCGTGACCGTGGGGGTGGGCTTGGGCTTCGTGGGCGGCGCGGCGTCCGTGGGCGAGGTCACCTCCAGCGGCGCGGCCCCGGCGTCGACCTCCGTCGGCGGGGCGACGAGGTTGCCCGACGTCACCATCGAAGGGGTCGGATCGGGCGGGGGCGCGACGAGGTTTCCCGGCGGGTACGCGTCGCGCTTCTCGCAGGCGTAGAGCACCGACGCGACGCCGATCGAGGCGACGAGGAGCTTGCGGCTTTGGACGACGCGCTTCTTCATGCGACGAGCCTACCGGCTCTCCCGGGGCGACGCGAGGCCTCTCGAAGGGCGCTCGTTCGTCCTGCGCCGCTAGTCTCTGCCGCCGTCGCTCGCCCCGCCGTCGTCGCCCGCATCCATGGGCGGAGGAGGCACGAGGTTCCCCGACGTGGGGGGCACGTCGGGCGCCGCGTCGCGCGGGGGCAGCGCGTCCACGGGCGGCGGTATGAGGTTGCCGGAGGTGACGTTGTCAGGCGCAGCGTCGGCCGCGCCGTCGGCCCCGGCGTCGGTGCCGGCCACTTGCCCCGAGCACGCGACGTAGCTCACGGCGGCTACGCCCAAGGAGGCCACGAGGAGCTTCTTGCCTACGACTGTGCGCTTTTTCATGGTTGACCTCGCGCATCGTGGCACACCTCGGCCGCGCGCGCCCGCGGCGAGGCCGAGAATGGCTGCGCCGGTCCTTGACCCGCCTCGCCGTAAGGTGGCACCCTGTCCGCGCCTCTCGTCCGCCGGCCGCGGCGCGCGCTCCGACGGAGCCCGCGCGAGCGGCTCCGGCCGAACGGAGTCCTCGCTCGTCGCTCCGGAGCCCGAATGTCTGAATCGCAGCAGCGCTACCGCGTCCTCCAGAAGCTCGAAGCGGGCGGCATGGCGGAGGTCTTTCGCGCCGAGAGCGAGGGGCTCCAGGGCTTCAAGAAGCAGGTCGCCATCAAGCGCGTCTTGCCGGACCTCGGCAAGAAGAAGAAGTTCATCTCGATGTTCTTGGACGAGGCCCGCCTTTCGGCGCAGCTCTCGCACTCGAACTGCGTGCAGGTCTTCGACATCGGCGCGGGCGACGGCGCCTACTTCATCGTCATGGAGTTCGTCGACGGCGCCAACCTGAAGGCGATCGCCGAGTCGATGAAGAAGCAGAACCGCGAGTTCTCGGTGCAGGCCGCGGCCTTCATCGCCCTCGAGATCTGCAAGGGCCTCTCCTACGCGCACGAGGTCCGCGACGAGTCGGGCGCGCCCCTCCACATCGTGCACCGCGACATGTCCCCGCCGAACGTGCTCATCACGAAGTACGGCGAGATCAAGATCGTGGACTTCGGCCTCGCGAAGGCGAGCTCGCAGCTCGAGAAGTCCGAGCCCGGCATCATCAAGGGCAAGTTCTCCTACCTTTCGCCCGAGGCGGCGATGGGCCAGGAGGTCGATCTCCGCACCGACATCTACGCGGTGGGCATCATCCTCTGGGAGCTGCTCACCCAGCAGCGCCTCTTCCTCGGCGAGACCGACTACCAGACCGTGAAGAAGGTCCAAGACTCGGTCATCCCGTCGATCTCGCAGATCAACCCGAAGGTGCCTCGCGAGCTCGAGCGCATCCTCAACAAGACCCTCTCGCGCGAGCCGGCCGCTCGCTACCAGACCGCCCGCGAGCTCGGCCAAGAGCTCGCGCGCTTCCTCTACACGTTCGGCCAGCCGGTCAGCACCTTCGACATCGCGGAGATCGTCACGGTCGCCATCCGCGACCGCGAGAAGGTGCGCGCGCCGCAGGGCTCGAAGATCGACAAGCTCATCGAGGAGGCGCTCTTCGAGTTCACCTCGCTGAGGGACGACGAAGACTCGGGGCACCCCGCCGCCCAGTCCGAGGGCGTGCAGCCCCTCCACGGCAACTCGTTCGTCGACCCCACGAACTGGGCGAACGAGCTCAACCTCGGCGCCGACCTGTCGCGCTCCACGTCGACGCTCGCCGATTCGCTGCCCAACATCGCCGACGGCAACCTGTCCGCGCTCGAGGACCACGAGCCGCTGCAGGTCGCCTCGAGCCAAAACCCACAAGGCGTGGGGGGCGCGGGCGCGCTGCCCACCGCGACCCCGGGCCCCGCGACCCCGCCGACGGCGCTCGTCGCCGCCGCCCCCGCCAAGAAGGGCGGCGTGGGCGCCGGGGCGATCGGCCTCGTCGTCACGCTGCTGCTCGCCGCGGCCGCGGGCGCCATGTACTTCACCGGCGCCTTCGGCCGCAAGTAACGGTCCGCCAGCGACAGCCATCCCCAAGCGCATCGGCGATGTGGTCAGCGCGCTCCACCGGCTCGGTCCGGAGCGCCCCGTAGCGTCCTCGACTGGCGACCCCCGCGCGCCTGGACGCCCTGGCTACGGCGGGGCTGGGGGCCGTGGCCCGGGCGCGGACCGCGCCGGGAGGGGCGCCCGCTTGATCCGTGCGAGGCCTCGCTGGCCGCCGCGTCCCTGCCCGCGCTCGTTCGCGGCGGCTCGCTTCACGACGCGCTCCGTGGGCAAGAGGCCGAAGAGCGCGGTGACAACGACGATCGGGATGCGCTGGCGGAGGACGAGGCCGACGTTCGCCAGGGAGAGGGCATACGCGACGGTCATCGGGAGGAGGAACGCCGCGAGGCCCACGAGCACGGCGCGGTCGAGCTTGCGCCCTCGCCGCGCGACGAACGCGGCCCGCGCGATGACCCAATAGAACACCAGGGTGTCGATCTTGCCGAGCTGCATGCCCAGCGAGCCGCCCACCCAGGGGAAGGGCGCAAATATGGTGTAGAGGAGGCGCGTCGGCAAAGAGCCAAGTCCGGGCTCGAAGGCTATCGCCGAGCCACCGTAGCGGTTGCCCAGGTGGTTCTGGCCCGTCCCCATGTCCCACGCCTTGTCGACCCGGTGAGTGACCGCTTGGTTCTGCACGGCGGCGCCGAAGACCACCGTCAAGGCCACGAGCCAGAGGATGGGGCGAGTCCAGCTCTTCGAGCCGAGCCCCATGTAGCCGACGGCGAGCGGCATCAGGCACAGGAAGACGAGATAGAAGCGGACGAACCACAGCCCTATCAGGCATAGGAAGCCTGTGATGAACGGGAGCAGCGAGAAGGACCTCGACAGCCGGATCGAGCTCGACAGCGCGCCGAAGGTGAACAGGAGAGAGAGATGGTCTTTGTACATGTCGGCGCTGTGAAAGACCATCGCCGGGGTCGTGAAGAGGACCGCCGTCACGGTGAGCGCCGCGTTCTTGTTGGCCCCTAGGGAGAGCGCGAGCTTGTAGAAATCGAGCGCGGTGATGCAGCAGGCGAAGGCGACGAGCGCGGTGCACGCGAACGAGGTCTTCTGCCCACCGTTCATGTAGATGATCGCCGCGAAGAGGTTGGGCGGCAGCGACGTCGCGCCGATCTCCGGGAGGTCGGCCGCGGTCTTGAACGAGAAGCCCGTGCTCCCCCACTGGCCAGCGATCCAGGCGGCGATCGCCTCGTAGATGAGGCTGTCGCCGCCTGCCTGACCGTGGGAGAAGAAGGGCGTGTTGCGTACCACGTCGTGGAGCGCGATGCGGGAGGCGAACGTTGCCAGCACGAACGCGCCGAGGCGGGTGTGGAGCTCCTTCGCGAGGACGAGGATCCCCACCAGCGCGGCGGCGATCACCATGATGCACGCGATCGTGAACAACTGCCTCTGCTCTCCTCGCGGTGGCGAACCTCCAGAGTACCGCGAAGGAGCGCGCGGCCGCCATGTTTCGGGTTCGTGCGGAGCGGCGCAGGCCGCGCGAGGCCGCGGCCCCGGCCTCCGTCAGCGGAGGCGCGGCTTGGTCTTCGGCGCGCCGGGGGGCAGCGGTCGCCCGTCGAGGCCCTGCCACGGGAAGACCGCGTGGCTCGGATCACTGCCTTCGCGGCCCGCGCGATAGGCCACGAGGCCGAGCTGCTCGATGTCGCGGGGGACCATCTCCCACGCGTAGTCGAGGCACGGGTTCTTCGCGTTGCCGAGCCGGTCGAACACGCGGCGTCGCTCCTCGAACGACAGCCGGAGCCAGGTGCGGAACGTGCGCTCCGTGGCCTCGACGCCGCGGTGGACGCAGTAGCTGTCCATCAGGGTGAGCTCGCCGGGCGCCGGCTGCCAGCGTGAGGCCTCGCGCTGGTCGGCGACCTGCGCGTTCATCTCCCAGAAGAAATCGTGCACGCGCTCGTCCAGGCCCGAGAAGTCGAACACCTGCGGGTAATAGGCGGTCGGCAGCACGTCGGAGACCGTGTACGAGTGGTTCGTCCGGCACTTCGGCTGCCAGCGCGCTCCCTGGAATCCGTCGACGTGGCACGGCGCCTCACGGTGGAGCGACTCCGCAAGGACCCACCGCTGGTCGATGGTGAGATAGGCAAAATATTCGCGGTGGTGCGGGTTGTGGGCGTGCTCGAAGTCGATGATCCGCGCGACCACTCCCTCGAACTGCGCGAGCGCGCGCGGGAGCCGGTAGTCGTCTTGGTCGGGGAGCTTGATGGGCATGTCGAGCACGCGCGTGGCGCCGGGGCGGGCGAACGTGGCGAGCGCTCCGCCTTCGACGAGCCCGAGCGAGACCGGCCTGCGAGGTCGCGTGAACTCCTGGAGATCGAAGACGCCGTGGAGCCCGCGCAGGACCGGCTCGTCCCTGCTCGCGGCCCTCATGCCCCCCGCGCGCTCGGGGCGCGCGTGGAGCACGACGGGATCGGCCGGGTCGAAGAGCGGCAGCTCGTAGCGCTTGCCGCGGTACGTGACGTGCTCGATCCCGAGCACCCCCGGGGCGAGGACAGAACTAGATGGGCTCGTAGTCATGGGGACCCTCGGCTCCTCGCTCGGCGAACCAGCGCCTCGCCGCGTCGAGGTGGAGCGGAAACGCGAACACCTCCGCGAGGCCACCCGGCCCGAACACGAGGCCTCGCTCGAGGGTCTCGGGGTTCGGGGCGAAGGCGCCGAGCTTCCCCTCCTCGATGGGGTCGCCCGCGAGGAAGAGCAAGACCCGGTTCGGTCGCGGCTCGGTGGAGGTGAAGCCGAAGGGGCGCAGGCTCTCTGGGGCCACGCTCACGTTCGTCTCCTCGCGCACCTCGCGCGCGCCGCCCTCTTGCACGGTCTCGTGGTCCTCCACGAAGCCCCCGACGAGCGCGAGCAGGCCCCGCCGCGGCTCGATGCCGCGGCGCACGACGAGGAGCCCGGTGCGGTCGCCCTTCACCACCGGCTGGAGCACGACCGCGACCGGGATGGGGTTCGACCAGACGGTGGTCGCGCAGTGGGGGCAGGTGCGTGGGTAGCCGACGGGCCCGGTCGGGGCGGGCATCGCGGCGCCGCAATACGAGCAATACGAGTCCTTGCGGAGGGTCATCGAGCGCACCTTTCGTCGTCGAGCGTCACGCCGGCTTCGGCAGCCGGGTTCGGCAGAAGGGAAGAGAGCCTATCGAGGGTCGCCACGTTCGCGAGCGCAGCCTCGTCGATGACGCCGACCCGCGCATCCTGCACGAAGGCGCGGAGCTGCGCGACGTAGGGGCTCTCCGGCTCGAAGGCGAGCGGCGAGAGGGGGCCGCCGCGCGCTCTGTAGCCGAGCTCGCCGCCGCCGCGCGCCCCGAGCGAGCCTGCGCACTCGAGCTCCCCGAGCGGGCCGGCCACCACGAGGCGAGACAGCGCCCGGTCGCGCACCGACACCGAGACGAGGGCGACGGCGCCGCCCGGGAACTCCAGCGTGATCTCGGCCGCGCGATCGGTCGCGCCCTCGACGAAGAGCCGGCCCGACACCTCCCGCGGCGGGCCGCCGAGGAGCCACATGCACAGGTCGAGCGCGTGCGTGCCGAGCGCGGCCATCGCGAAGAACCGCGCGCCCTCGCCGCGCGCGCGCCACCCGTCGGTCTTTGGATCCGGCCACGCCCAGCGCACGTACACGTGCCGCGGCTCGCCCACGCGCTCCGCCATGGCGGCGCGGAGCGCGCGGTGGCCCGCGTGGTGCCGCAGGTGATAGCCCGCGACGAGCGCCGTCCCCGCCGCGCGCGCCGCCTGACACGCGCGCGCCGCGCTCTCGGCCGTGACCGCGAGCGGCTTCTCGACGAGCACGTGGAGCCCGGCGCGCGCCGCGGCGATCGCCTGCTCGACGTGGAGGCCGTCGGGCGTGGCGAGCACGACCGCGTCGCACGCGCGCGAGGCCAGGAGCGCCTCGAACGAGTCGAAGACGGGCGCCGCGAGGCCGTGCTCAGCGCAGAGCCGCTCGGCGCTCGCGCGTGTGCGGGCGCAGAGGGCCGTGAGGGCGACCTCCGGGGCGGCGAGCGAGGTGAGGGCGGCGAGCGCCCGCGCGTGGTGGGCCGCGGCGTCGCCCGCCCCAACAAGGCCGATGCGGAGCATGTTTGCACGATACACACGCGGCGGAGCGCGGCGCGCGGAAAGGAGGCGGGCTGCGCCTCCCCTGACGTGGGCGCCCACCTGGGGCGGCCACGGATTTGGGGGAGGCCGGCGCGGGCTTCGCCCGCGACGGGTGGGGGCACCCCTCGGCTGTCTCGCCTGCCGACTCGCCCGCTGTCTCGCTGCTGCTGGGCTCGGCGGAGGCCCGCGCCGAGGGGCCGCCGAAAGAAAAGCACCGAGCCGCCGCTTGGGCCTTTGCGCGCCGCCAAGGAAGCGCTATTTCGGTCGGCTTGAAGTGCCTCCGCGCGCGCGGTGGGCGGAGTACGACGAGGCTCCCGTGCCGCACAGGCCGGCGACGGGACCCGAGCCAGGAGAGATCATGAGCCGTTATCAGTTCACGTCGGAGTCGGTCACCGAGGGGCATCCGGACAAGCTTTGCGACCACGTCTCCGACGCGGTCCTCGACGCCATCTTGGCGCAAGACCCCAAGGCCCGCGTCGCCTGCGAGACCCTCGCGAAGACCGGCATGGTCGTGCTCGCGGGCGAGATCACCACCACCGCCCGCCTCGACTACCCCACGATCGTGCGCAAGACCGTGGCCGACATCGGCTACACGCACTCCGACATGGGCTTCGACGCCGCGACGTGCGCGGTGCTCACGGCCGTCGAGCAGCAGAGCCCCGACATCGCCCAGGGCGTGACCGAGGGCGAGGGCATGCACAAGGAGCAGGGCGCGGGCGACCAGGGCCTCATGTTCGGCTTCGCCGTGAACGAGACCCCCGAGCTCATGCCGGCGCCCATCGCGTACGCGCACCAGCTCGCCCGCGTGCTCACCCAGGTCCGAAAGGGCAAGAAGGTTGACTTCCTTCGCCCCGACGGCAAGACCCAGGTCACGCTCGAGTACGAGAACGGCAAGCCGCTCCGCATCGACGCCGTGGTGGTCTCCACGCAGCACTCCGAGAGCGTGAAGCACAAGGCCCTGAAAGAGGCCGTCATGGAGCTCGTCATCAAGAAGGTGCTCCCGGCGAAGCTCCTCGACAAGAACACCAAGTTCCACGTGAACCCCACCGGGCGCTTCGTGGTGGGCGGCCCCATGGGCGACTGTGGCCTCACGGGCCGCAAGATCATCGTCGACACCTACGGCGGCATGGGTCGCCACGGCGGCGGCGCCTTCTCCGGCAAGGACCCCTCGAAGGTCGACCGCTCGGCCTGCTACTACGCGCGCTACGTCGCGAAGAACGTGGTGGCCGCGGGCCTCGCCGACAAGTGCGAGGTGCAGATCGCCTACGCGATCGGCGTCGCCAAGCCGGTCGGCGTGCACGTGAACACCTTCGGCACGGGCAAGGTCGACGACGAGGTGCTCGGCAAGTACATCCTCGCCAACTTCGACATGCGCCCGAAGGCCCTCATCGAGGAGCTGAACCTCCTCCGCCCGATCTACCTCGCCACCGCGGGCTACGGTCACTTCGGCCGCAAGGAGTTCCCCTGGGAGAGCACCGCGCGCGCCGCCAAGATGGCGGACGACCTCGGCGCCAAGGCGAAGTCGAACGGCAACGGCAAGGCCAAGACCAAGGGCTCCGCCCAGCCCACCGCCTGAGCGCGGTCCGCTCGTTCACGCTCGTTCACCGAGGCGCGCCCCGCGAGAGCCGGGCGCGCTTCGCCTTTTGGTGGCCACGAAAGCGGGAGGGCTGGCACTCTCCGGCGGCCATGGCCCAGGACGACAAGAGCGCGAGGCTCAGCCGTTTCGGTAGTTCGTGTGCAGCTCTCGCGGCCAGTAGCGCACGGGCTCCACGCCGTCCGCCTCGATGAGCTCCGTCTGGATGCGGGCGTACTCGTAGCAGTTGAGCTCGTACTGGTTGCCCCATGGGTCGGAGAAGTTGAAGGCCCAGCACATGTCGAAGTCGACGATGTCGCCGGCCTCGAGAGGCTTGCCCGAAGGGCTCTCGATTCCGCTGGGGAGCGAACGGGCGAAGGCCATGAAGGCCTCGGCCCCAAGGCTGAACGCGATCCCGGTCTTCACCGGGAGCATGGGGTGGCCCTCGGTCGCTTCGAACAGCGCGAGCATCGTGTGGCCCCCGTCGGCGGAAATCTGCAGTGGCCCGCCCTCGAAGCCCTTCGCCCAGAACTCGAAGCGCTCCACGGGCTCAAACCCGAGGTGCTCGGCGTACCACCGCGCGGCTGTCTCGCGGTTGGGCACGCGGATGTGCACGTGGTCGAGGCGACCCATCCGAAACTTCGGCCCGTTCGTGCCACGCGATGCGCTCTTCATGTCGACGCCTCCAGGCTAGAACGCATCCCGCAACCTGGCGACCGGGAAGCGCCACGTCGGGAGCCTCGTGTTCGGAACCTCATGAATAATCCGGGCTAGCTCTCCGCGAGGGCGCGGCGGATCGCCTCGGCGTCGGCCTGATCTTTCAGCCGGCCGTGCGACTTCATGAGCAGCAGTCCCTCCAGCGACACGACGTTGATCCCGTCGATGCGCCGCCGGTAGGGCAGCAGCTCCGCCCACGTGTAGCCCGACGCCGAGTTCATCACGTCTATCGTGAACTCGTCGTTCACCCGGATGGCGTAGGGCTCCTCGTGCACTGTGCTGTCGCCCGCCAGCTCGAGCGCGGCGCCGTCGGGGAGCTGCGAGAGCGCGCGCACCCAGCGCGCCGCGTTCTCGGCCGTCGGCTCCACCAGAATATCGACGTCCTCGGTGAGGCGCACGATGCCCTGGAGCGCCAGAGCGTAGCCGCCGATCAGCGCGTATTCGGCTCCTTCGCGCTCGAGGAGGGCGGCGACTCGGAGCACATCTTCATACGTCGCCGCGCGCGTTCGCTCGTCCATTCGTCCCACTGTGCGTTGGCCTCTTCTTGCGTCTTGTAGCGAAAGATCCCCTTCGGCGCGCCACCGCCGAAGCGGAGCACGAGCGCGTCGAGGCCCGCTCGATCCCCGCTGCCCGCCGCGCGCCGCCCGACTGTCCTCATGCGGTCATCTTGGCAGGCCGAGCGCCCACGGCAAGCGCGTCGGCGCACGCTAGGCGCGTCCGCGAAACCAAGCGCTGAGCGGCTCCGGCGAGGCATGCGACAATCGCGGCGATCCGGCCCCGGCCACGCCCGGGCCACGCCCGGCCACCCCCCGGCCACCCCCCTCGCCCCGAGGTGCCCCATGCACGCTGACTCTGCCCCCGCGAAGACGCTGTCCGACGCGAGCCCGCTCCCGCTCCCGGAGGCGTGGCCCGCGCTGCTCGCGGCCGCGTACGGCGAGGGGCGTCGCGCCTACCACACCGTGGCCCACGTCGCCGAGGTGCTCCGGCACCTCGCGTGGGCGAAGGAGCGGCTCGGGGCCGCGGCGCTCGACGACGAGGCGTCGGTGATGGTGGCCGTGCTGTTCCACGACGCCGTCTACGACGCGCGCGCGAAGGACAACGAGGCGCGCTCGGCGGCGCTGGCGCGCGAGGCCCTCGCCGCGGCCCCCATCGCCGACTCCTCGCGCGTGACCGAGCTCATCTTGGCCACGGCGCGACACGGCACGATCGACCCCGGCGCCGATCGGGATCTCGCGCTCTTCCTCGACTGCGACATGGCCATCCTCGGGGCGGCCGAGGCGCCGTACGACGCGTACGAGCGCGGCGTGGCGTACGAGTACGCCGAGGCGTACCCGCCGGCCGCGTTTCGCGCGGGGCGGGCCGCCTTCCTCGAGGCCCTCGCC
>DAORJJ010000110.1:0-14949 GCA_035439005.1 Polyangiaceae bacterium
CGCCGCGCTCGCGCAGGCCCGCGGGCCCGCCGCCGCGCCGGCGCCGGCGCCGCGCGCCGATCTCATCGTACGAGGGCAGCAGCTCTTCGAGGACCAGCAGTACGAGGAGTCGATCCAGATCCTGTCGGCGGCCCTCCTGCGACCCAACAACACGAAGGCGCAGAAGATCGAGATCTACCGCCTCCTCGCGCTGAACTACATCACGCTGAACCGCAAGGAAGAGTCCGAGAGCGCGGTGCGTGGCCTGCTCGCGAGCGAGCCGGACTACGCGCTCCCGGCCTCCGAGTCGCCGCGCTTCCGCGACTTCTTCGCCGCCACCAAGGCGCGCTGGGAGGCGGACGGCCGGCCGGGCCTCATCGTCCCCGAGGCGCCCCCGCCGCCGCCCGTGGGCATGCGCCACACGTCGCCCTCGCAGGCCGAGCGCTCCACGCAGATCGAGATCGTGGCGCACCTCGACGACGCCGGCCACCGCGTGGAGCGGGTCGAGCTCTTCTACCGCAGCGGCACGCGGGGGCCCTTCGAGCGCACGCCGGCCGCGATCGACACCGCGAGGGGCGTCCGCGCCACCATCCCGCCCTCGGCGGTGAAGCCGCCGCTGGTCGAGTACTACCTGCAGGGGCTCGACAAGGGCGGGCTCGCGGTGGTGACCCGCGGCGACTCGACCGCGCCGCTGCGCGTCGCCGTGCCCGAGCCCAAGGGCTCGCGCTGGGTGCTCCCGGTCGCCATCGGCGGCGCGGTCGTCGGCGCGGCCGCGATCGTGCTCGGCAGCCTGGCCATCGGCGGGGTCTTCAGCAGCACCCCCACCCAGCCCTCGCAGCCGCCGCCCGGCCAGGGCACGGTCAGCGTCAGCATCCTGGAGTAGTAGGCCCATGTCCACCGTCGATGAGGCCGCGGCTTCGCCCGCAGAGCCGCGCTTCCCGTTCCTTCACGTCACGGTCGATCCCGACCAGGCCGAGCTCGTCGCGAGCGAGCTGTTCGACCTCGGCGCCGAGGGCGTCGAGGAGCGCGACGACACCACGCTGAAGAAGGCCGACGCGGGCGGGAGGATCACGCTCGTCGCGAGCTTCTCCACCGAGGAGGCGGCCGAGGGCGCCCTCGCGGGCCTCGCGCCGGAGCTCGGCGCGCGGCTCGAGCACGTGGTGGGCGACGCCTGGCGCGACGCGTGGAAGGAGCACTTCCGCCCGTTCGCCGTCGCGCCCGGCCTCGTCGTGCGGCCGCCGTGGGAGGCGTACGAGCCGAAGGAGGGCGAGCACGTCGTGGAGCTCGAGCCCGGCCGCGCGTTCGGCACGGGCCTGCACGAGACCACCTCGCTCGTGTGCTCCGCGCTCGCCGACCACGCCGCCGAGCTCGCGGACGCCGCGGTCCTCGATGTGGGCACGGGCAGCGGCATCCTCGCGCTCTGCGCGCTGAAGCTCGGCGCAAAGAGTGCAGTATGCACGGACAACGACGCCGACGTGCTCCCGGTCGTCGAAGAGAACGCCGCGCGCAACGGGCTCGCCGATCGCGTCACGGCCAGCGCGAGCGAGCTCCGCGACGTGCCGGGCACTTTCCCCGTGGTCGTGGCCAACATCGAGGCGCGGGTCCTCATCCCGATGGCGCCGGAGCTCGCGGCCAAGGTGCGCCCGGGCGGGCTGCTGGTGCTCTCGGGCATCCTGCTGCCGCAGGAGGCCGACGTGATCGGCGCGTACGCGCCGCTCGAGGTGCTCGCGGCCCCCAAGCGGGGTGAGTGGGTGGCCATCGTGCTCCGCGCCCCGTCGTGAAGGTGCGCCGCGCGCCGCTCGCCGGCCTGCGCGCGGGCCGTGCGTCGCTGCCCGACGACCTGCGGCGCTACGTGACGCGGGTGCTCCGGCTCCAGGCAGGCGACGCCCTCGTCGTGTTCGACGCCGCGTGTGGGCTCGAGGCCGACGCCGAGCTCGCGGCCGCGCTGGGCGACCCCGACACCCTCGAGCTGCTCGTGCGCGAGCCCCGTCCCGCGCGCGTCACGGCGCCGCGCCCGCTCGTGCTCCTCCAGGGGCTCGCGAAGGGCGACAAGCTCGACGCGATCGTGCGCGACGCGACCGAGCTCGGGGCGACCCTCGTGGTCCTCGTGGAGACCGCGCGGTCGGTCGTGCGCCTCGAGGGCAAGCGCCGCGAGGAGCGCGCGGCGCGCCTGCGCAAGATCGCCGAGGAGGCCGCGAGGCAGTGCGGGCGAGGGGACGCGCCCGCGGTGGTCGGGCCGCTCCCGCTCGGCGAGGCGCTCGCGCTGGCGCCCGAGGGGGGGCGGTTCGCGCTCGCGCCGGGCGCCGCCGAGCCGCTCGGCCGCGGGCTCGAGGCGCGCCTCGGGGCGGCCCTCACGTTCGCCGTGGGCCCCGAGGGTGGGCTCACCGACGGAGAGCTGGGTGAGCTGGAAGCTGCTGGATTTGCTCGCGTTTCTCTCGGTCCGTTCGTGCTCCGCACCGAGACGGTCGTCGCCGCCGTGCTCGGCGCGGTGCGCGTGCTCGACGCGGCGCGGGATCTCGAGGCGGCGGCGCCAGGCGGGTGAGACGCGGTCGAGGTCGCCGCGGGGCGGGCGCCACGCGAAATCGGTGCTAGGGATGGAGGGCCCATGCTCCGCGCCAACCCCCTCGCCGCCGCCCGTCCCTCGCTCGCGCGTGGCGGGCTCCTCCTCGGCCTCGCCGCCGCCGCTTGCCTTGGGGTGGCCGGCTGCTCCGCGGAGTCGGCCTCCGGCCCCGACGGCGCCGATCTCGAGGGCGCGGTCATCCCAAACATCGAGGACCTCACGGGCAAGAGCGTCCAGTGGATCTACTCCGGCCCGCTGCCGGCCCTCGAGAGCCCGCAGGTCGAGGTGTCGCTCCAGGCGAGCGTCGCGCTCGTCACCGGGCTGCTCCCCCGCGACTACGACCTCGCCAAGCTGCCCGCGTACGTGAAGACCGCCTCGGTCGACGGGCGCACCCGCGTCGCGGTGGGCTACCCGGTGGCGACGGCCGCCACCGACCAGATCGACCGCACGCGCAACGCGCCGTACCGCAACTGGCCGGGCGACAACAAGACCCTCTATTCCATCCCCTTCACGCCGTCGAACCGCTCCAGCGAGAACACCGACGCGACCATGTGGGGCGGCTTCCCGTTCATCAAGTATTCGCCGGTCGGCCACGCGTTCCACGGCCCCATCGACGTCGCCCCCGCCGAGGAGGGCGGCGAGGTGTGGAAGCTCAAGCGCGGCCCCCTCTCGCACGGGTGCAACCGCATGAACGGCGAGCACGTCGTCGAGCTCGCGCACCTCATCGGCACCGACATGGCGACCCGCAACTACGCCGAGAACACGGTGCTGCGCACCGCCGGCAAAGACGGCGTCGGCGTGCCCGTGTTCGTGCGCGACGCGCAGGTGTCGTGGGGCGGCAAGGCGGTCGACTCCGACTACCCCGTGCACCCGGGGTACGAGGCGCGCGTGAAGCGCCCCGCGGCGAGCGAGGCGGTGATGTTCCCCTCGTGGGACGCGAGCGCACCCGAGTACCGCTCGTTCGTGTGCCCGCTCGACAAGAAGTGGCTCCGCCAGAAGGGCCTCACGGCCGTGCCCGCCGGCTACTGCAAGACGCGGTGGCCGAACGCGGAGTGGTACACCGACTGGTCGCGCTTCGGCTTCCGGTAGCGCGCGCGTCCGCGCCACGCGCCGCCGTCCGACTCGGGAGGCAAGGCGCGCCCTCTTCATGTATCGTCCCGCGCATGAAGCCCTGGAGCACACGCGCGCGCGGCCTGTCCGCCGGCCTCTTTCTCCCTCTGCTGTTCGTGGCCTGCGGGCCGCCGGAGCCGCCCGTCGTGCCGCCCGTGATCCCGCCGGCGCCTCCGGTGACCGCGCCGCCGGCGCCTGCCGCCAAGGTCGTGCCGGGCGCGCCCGGGGTCGACCTCGCCGCGCTCGATCGGAGCGTCGGCCCCTGCGACGACTTCTTCTCGTTCGCGTGCGGCGGCTGGGTGAAGGCCCACCCCATCCCCGACGAGGAGGCGAGCTGGATGCGCAGCTTCAGCGTCATGCGCGAGGAGAACGAGAAGCTCCTCAAGGAGATCCTCGAGGGGTACGCGGCGGGGAGGGACAAGGACGAGCCCTACGCCAAGCTGCTCGGTGACTTCTACGGCAGCTGCATGGACGAGGCCGCCATCGAGGCCGCGGGCACGAAGCCGCTCGAGGCCGACCTCAAGCTCGTGGAGCAGGCGAGAGACGTGCGGTCCCTCTCGACCGTCATCGGCAAGCTCCACAAGTCGGGCACCACGGTGTTCTTCGACTACGGGCCCGAGCAGGACTTCAAAGAGGCGAGCCGCGTCATCTTCGCGCTCCACCAGGCCGGCCTCGGCATGCCCGATCGCGAGTACTACCTCAAGACCGACGCGAAGGCGGTCGAGCTGCGTGCAAAATACACGAAGTTCGTGACCAACGTGTTCGGCCTGCTCGGTGAGAGCCAGGCCAAGGCGCAGCAGAGCGCCGCCGACGTGCTCGCCGTCGAGCGCGCGCTGGCCCAGATCTCGTTCACCAACACCGATCTGCGCGAGCCCAAGAAGAACTACCACCTCGTCCGGCGCGCCGACCTGCCGGCCGCGGCCCCGAACCTGAGCTGGGACCGCTACCTGACCGAGCTCGGGATGGAGAACACGGTCGACTTCAACGTCGCCCAAGACACCTACTTCAAGGGCCTCTCCGGCCTGCTCGACGGCAAGAAGCTGCCGCTCGCGCAGGTGCGGGCCTACTTGCGCTTCCACGTCACGCGCGACGCGCTCTCGCGGCTGCCGAAGCGCTTCGTCGACGAGGGCTTCGCGTGGCGGCAAGCGATCTCGGGCGCCAAGAACCTCCCGCCTCGCTGGAAGCGGTGCGTGCGCGCGACCGACGCGGCGTTGCCCGAGGCGCTCGGCCAGCCGTTCGTCAAGCGCACGCTGGGGGCCGGCGGGAAGGAGGCCGTGCAGAAGCTCATCCTCGCCATCGAGGGCGTCATGAAGGGCAACCTCGACGGGCTCGCGTGGATGGACGAGCCGACCCGAAAGCTCGCCCAGGCGAAGCTCGCGAAGATCGCCAACAAGATCGCCTACCCCGACACGTTCCGTAGCTACGAGGGCCTGACGGCCGACCGCGCGAGCTACAACCGCAGCGCCAAGTCGGCGGAGGCCTTCGAGATCCAGCGGCAGCTCCGCAAGGTCGGCAAGCCCGTCGACCGCGCCGAGTGGCAGATGAGCCCGCCCACGATCAACGCGTATTACGACCCGCTCCTGAACGAGATGGTCTTCCCGGCGGGCATCCTGCGCCCACCGTTCTACTCGACCACCGTCGCCGTGCCCGCGAACTTCGGCGGCATCGGCATGGTCATGGGGCACGAGCTCACCCACGGCTTCGACGACGAGGGGCGCCAGTTCGACGCCGACGGCAACATGAAGTCGTGGTGGACCCCCGCCGTCGACGCCGAGTTCGTCAAGCGCGCCTCCTGCGTGGAGAAGCAGTTCTCGGAGTACACCGTGCTCGGCGACGCCCACGTCGACGGGAAGCTCACCCTCGGCGAGAACCTCGCCGATCTCGGCGGCGTGAAGCTGGCGCTCATGGCGCTCGAGAAGGAGATCGGCAAGGACGCCAAGCAGTCCGAGGGCGAGTTCACCCCGCGCCAGCAGTTCTTCCTCGGGTTCGCGCAGGCGTGGTGCGGCAGCTACCGCGACGAGGCGATGCGCCTGCTCGTGGCCACGAACCCCCACTCGCCGCCCCAGCTCCGCGTCAACGGCCCGCTCTCGAACACGGCCGCCTTCGCCGAAGCCTTCCAGTGCAAGGCGGGCCAGAAGATGGTGCGCCAGGAGCGCTGCGAGGTCTGGTAGCCACAAAACGCGACCGCGGCTGCGCGAGTGCGCGGCCGCGGCCGTCGTGCGCGCGAGTGCGCGGCCCGGTCGGTCCTACTCGGGCAGGTACCGGAGGATCGCGCCGCCGAGGAACTCGCCGTGCTTCTTCTCGGCCACGATGACGTCGCCGCCGAGCTGGCAGACCGAGTCGCCGACGAGCGCCCGGAACTCGTTCTCGGAGCGCACCGGCGAGGTCTTCACCTCGATGATGCCGAGCTGCTCGTGGCGGCGCCTCGGCGGGCGCGGCATGAGCTCGAGGCGGCAGCCGGCCGGCTTCGGCACCTCGGTGCCTACGTCGCTGCGGATGACGTTGTAGGCGGGCATGGGCACGCAGGCCGCGGCGCCGCCCGTCAACGAGAGGCCGACGAGCGCGAGGCTCGAGAGCGCCCGCAGCCCTCCGCTGCGCGAAGTGCGCGAAGACGCTCGTGCTCGACCACCTACCCCGTGACGCATAGCCGCTCCCTCCTCGATTCGCCGTTCTGGCGCACTGCCGCGAGGGTACTCGATCGGCGGCGCGCGGGGCGAAACTTTGCGCGCGCGGGCCGCTAGCCCGGATAATTCATGAGGCTTCCGCGCGAGCCATCCGATCCTCTTGCTGCAAAGCTCGTACTGCGCTCCTCGAACCTGCGGCGTACGGACAGTACGCCTCGGTCCTGCGGTGCGGAGTGCGAGCTTCTCGCTGCGGTCTCGGTGCCTCGTCGCAAGAACCTCATGAATTATCCGGGCTAGAAGCCGGCGACCTGGGCGGCGAGGGCGGGGGCCTCCTTGATGTCACCCTTGGCGCACTGCGCGCGGAGGTTGCGGATGGTCTTCACCGGCCAGTCCTTCTGGAACAGGTTGACGACCCAGGTGGGGAGAGAGCCCTTGGGGTCGGCGTGGATCTCGGTGACCACGAGGGTCTTCTGCCCGCCCTCGACCGAGGTGAGCACGAACGAGCTGTGGAGGATTTGGCCGCGCACGTGCGACGTGGGCGGCGCGCTGGCGTCGGCCACCGAGTGGATGCGGATGATGACGCGCTTGTTGGCGCGATCGAACTCCGCCTTCGCGGCGGTCACGAAGTCGCGATCGGCGATGAGCGGCGGCGACTTCAGGTGCGTGTAGACGATGCGCTCGAACGGCGACACCTGCCGCACGATGTGCGCGTCGGCCACGCTGTCCATCCACTCCGGCGTGCGGTTCGAGTCGGTCACGACCGCCGCCACCCGCGCGATGGGCGCGTTGACCACGCCGATGCCCTTGAACGCGATGACCGGGCTGCCCTCGACCTCCTGCTTGAACACCGTCACGCCGCCGCTCTCCGTGACGCGCTCCCAGCGCGGGGCGTCGGCCGAGCCCGACGACGCGACGAAGACGGGGGCGAGGGCGAGGGTGAGGGCGAGGGCGAGCTTCCGGATGCGCATGCCCCTAACGTGGCCCATGTGGGCGAAAGTGGTAGGCGAAAATGCAAGTTTTTCGCCGTCACTTCGTGTGCCTCTGGGCGGTGCGGCGCGCGCCGCGTCGGCCGGGCCCCCGCGGTGGGGTAAGGTGATCTCCGGAGGAACGATCATGGCGACACGGCGAAGGTTGGCGTTTGGCGCCGCGGCGGGCCTCGCGACCCTGGGCGCGCTGTTCATCGCGTGTGGCGACTCCGGGGTCGACCCCCAGGGCGACGCGGCCCCGCCGCCCGCGCTCCCGGAGGCGGCGGTCGCGCCGTGCGCCGTGTGCGCGAGCGCCAAGCAGGCGTGCGCATCGCTCGATCTCGGGGCGTGCGAGAGCGCGTGCGCCGCGGGCCGCCTCGAGGGACGCGACGGCGGCGTCGCACGCGACGTGGCGCGCTGCCTCGCGGCCGCGGGCAGCGACTGCGCCGCCGTGGCCGACTGCCTCCGCCTCCCGCCGCTCGAGCCGTTCCACGAGGGCCCCTACGGCACCAAGCCGAAGGACACCGCCGGGCCCTTCGTGCTCCCCACCACGAGGGGCGACTGGGACTTCAAGCGCGAGTGGACCGGCGAGGACAGCTACGTCTTCCTGATGTACGCGCCGGGCGACCTCGGCGACTACTCGACCACGCTCTACAAGGGCTCGCTCGTGCGCGACGTGCTCGCGAAGTCGCCGCCGCACGTGCACTACTTCTTCTTGCCCCTGCGCCGGGACACCGGCTGGGCCGAGGCCCGCGACCGCTGGCAGGCCGAGCTCGAGGGCGCGGAGGGTGACTGGGCGAAGCGCGTGCACTTTACAGACACCTTCGCCGTCGACCTGCCGGGGTGGATCGGCGAGATGATGAAGGCCCGGGTCGCCTCGCGGCCGGCCTACAAACAGTACGACACGATGGGCTTCGCCATCGATCGGTTCCAGCGGATCCGCGAGGTGGGCATGCTCGGCCAGCTCGGCTCGAACGGCATCCTCCCGAAGCTCTCGTTCCTCGTGAACGAGCCCCTCCACTACGAGTTCGAGTGGGCCCGCGAGCGCGCCCTCGCGGCGCGCCCGGCGACCGTGGTCTCCCTCGCCAAGGCGCAGACGGTCTACGACACCTTCGAGACCGACGTGACGCTGCCCGACCCGGCGACGATGGCGACGTTCGACACGCTCGAGGCCGATCTCACCACAGACTGCGTCGACCACCGAGACGGCGAGTGCGGGGCGTGGGACTACCTCTCGCACCTCTGGGTGTGCGAGCCGCCCGCTGCGGCCGACGCGGGCGCTGGCGACGCGGGGCCGCCACCGTGGCGCTGCGACACCGAGCTCGCGCGGTGGATCACCTCGTACTGGCGCGAGGGCCGCTGGGTCACCGACATCTCCGGCGTCCTCCCGCTCTTGAAGGGCGGCGCGACCCACTTCAGGTGGCGCGCGAACGGCCAGTTCGATCCGCGCAAGACCAACTACGTCGTCTCGCTCTCGCTCCGCCTCTCGAACCAGAAGCGGGGCATGCGACCGGTCGCCGCGATCCCGCTGTGGCAGGGGGGCAACTGGAACCCGAGCTACGACGACGCGCACCCCGACCTTCAGGTGGACGTGCCCGCCGGCGCGAAGAAGGTGGAGCTCTACACGCTCATCACGGGCCACGGCGCCGCGACCGGCAACTGCGCAGAGTTCTGCGACCACGAGCACCTCTTCGCCGTGAACGGCGCGGTGCAGAAGCGGAGCTTCCCGGGGGCGCGCTCGGCGCTCGGCTGCGCGAACGACGTGGACAAAGGCGTCGTGCCGAACCAGCTCGGCACCTGGTACTTCGGCCGCGGCGGGTGGTGCCCAGGGCAAGACGTCGCGCCCGCGATCTTCGACGTGACGAGCGCCGCGAAGGTGGGGCAGGCGAACACCCTCTCCTACAAGACCACGTTCGGAGGAAAGCCCGTCGACGTGGCGCGCGGCAACATCGTGCTGAGCTCCTACCTCGTCGTGTGGCAGTAGCGCGGGGGCGCGCCGTTCGACGTGAGGCGGGGTCTCGTGGCAAGGTGTGAAGATGCGCTCGCTCTTCGCCCTCACCGCGCTCGCCTCGCTCCCCCTCGCCGCCCTCGCGTGTGGCAGTGACGCCACCGGCGATCCGCAGCCCCCGACCACGAACGAGCCGCCCGAGCCCACGTGTGGCGAGGGCGTGGCGGCCAAGCGCTTCCCCGGCGGCGATCCCAACGGCCACATGGACCCGTTCGGGGCGAAGGCGGCGGGCCAAGCGCGCGCGGGTCGCCTCCGCGATCTCAGCGGGGTGAAGCGCCCGGACGACGCGCGAAACCGCCTGGTCGACGCCGACTTCGTGCTGGCGAACGACAAGATCGCGGTGTTCATCGAGGGCGCGCGCGCGAGCGACGGCTACAACCCGTTCGGCGGCGAGATCAACGCCATCGAGGTCGTGGGGGCCGACGGCCGCCCCGCCGGCGTGAGCCAATACGGCGAGATGCTCCTCGCGCTCTCGCGGCAGGTCGTGGCTCCCGAGACCGTGACCGTGCTGGCCGACGGCTCCGACGGCAAGGCCGCGGTCGTGCGCTCGTCGGGTGTGCTGAAGAACATCCCGTTCCTCGAGACCTTCCGCGGCCTCTTGCCCGACGAGTACAACTTCCCGGCCGCGCTCGACTACGTGCTCGAGCCCGGCGCCTCCAAGGTGAAGCTGCGGCTCTCGTTCATGAACACGCGCCCCGAAGAGGTGCTGTTCAACGGCAAGCAGATGTTCGGCTTCTTCCACTCCAACCGCTCGTCGCTCTTCACCGAGAGCGGCGGCTACGGCGTGCCCAAGGGCAAGCACCCGTGGGTGGGCTACGACGGCGAGCGCACGAGCTTCGCCATCGCGCAGCCCGGCAAGGAGCTCGAGTTCGCGCTCGAGGTCTCCGGCTTCCAGTACTTCCAGGGCTCGGGGCTCACGGTGGAGGCGTGCAAGACCGTCGAGACCGACTACGCCGAGGTCATCGGCGGCGGGCCCGAGCTCGACGGCCTGCTCCAGGCCGTCCAAGCGGCGAACGGTGGCCCGGCCCGCCGTGAGGTGAAGGGCACAGTCGAGAGCGACGACGGCGCGAAGCTCGGCGGGGCGGCCGTCGTGGTCACGGGGCAAGACGGGCGCGTGCTCTCGCGCGGGCACGCCGACAAGGAGGGGGCGTTCTCGCTGCGCCTGCCGCCGCAGGCCGCCACGGCCTACGCGGTCGTGCCTGGCTACCCCACGAGCCCGGCGGTGACCCTCGCCGCCGACGCGACCACCGCGAAGCTCGTGCTCGCGAAGGGCGCGACGCTGAACATCGTCGCGAAGGAGGCGGGCACGAACGAGCCGCTGCCGGTCCGCGTGCAGATCCTGCCGCAGACCGCCGTCGCGAAGGCGCCCGCCGAGTGGGGCCTCGTGCAAGAGCCGGGCGGCGTGCTGCTTCAGGAGTTCCCGGCCGACGGCGTGGCGCGGGTCGTCGTGCCCCCGGGCTCGCACCGGGTGGTGGTGTCGCGCGGGTTCGACTACGAGCTCTTCGACCAGGTGGTGACCGCGGAGGCCGGCAAGGTGACCGAGGTGCCCGTCACGCTGCTCCGCAGCGTCGACACCACGGGGGTCATGTGCGCCGACTTCCATATCCACTCGAACTTCTCGGCCGACTCCGACGACACAGTGCCCATGAAGGTGCGCGCCGCCGTGGGCGAGGGCCTCGAGCTGCCTATTTCGAGTGAGCACGAGTGGATCATCGACTTCAAGCCGGTGATCGCGAAGCTCGGGCTCTCGAAGTGGGCCTCGAGCTTCCCTTCCGAGGAGCTCACGACGTTCGCGTATGGGCATTTCGGGGTCATCCCGCTGAACCCCATCCCGGGCGCGCAGAACGGCGGCGCGGTCGACTGGATCGGGAAGTCCCCGCCCGACATCTTCAAGCTGGTGCACGAGCGGCCCGAGAAGCCCGCGCTGATCGTCAATCACCCGAACTACCCGGGCTTCCGCGGCTACTTCTCTGCGGCCGTGTACGACTACGCCACCGCGAAGGGGCGCGACGGCGTGTGGAGCGAGGAGTTCGAGGCGCTCGAGGTGTTCAACAGCTCGGACTTCGACCGAAACCGCGACGCCTCGGTGAAGTCGTGGTTCTCGATGCTGAACGCCGGAAAGACCACGTGGGCGGTCGGCAGCTCCGACAGCCACCACTGGCGCAGCTCGAGGATTGGCTATCCCCGCACCTGCATGAACTTCGGCCACGACGACCCCAACAAGGTCACGCCGGAGTCGGTGCGCGACTTCATCAAGACCGGCGCCGCGATCATCTCCGGCGGCCTCTCGATGACCGTCCAGGGGCCGGGCGGGGCGGGGCCAGGCGGCACCGACAAGGCCGGGGCGTACAAGGTCACGGTGTCCGCGGCGAGCTGGGTCGACGCGACCGAGCTCGAGGTGCTCGTCGACGGCGAGACCGCCAAGAAGCTCCCGCTTGGCGCGTCGGTCGGCCCCGGCCCCGGCAAGCGCTTCGACCTCACGGTCGACGTCGCGCCGACCGCGAGCCGCGCGCGGCACTACGTGGTGTTCGTCGCCAAGGGCGGCCGCGACCTCGCGCCGGTCTCGGCGGGGGACAAGCCGTTCGCCGTGTCGAACCCCATCTTCTTCTGATTCCGACCGAACGCGCTCCGCGCGGTGCTAGACCGCCGCGCGTGCCTGATCTCGTCGAGCTCGACCGTGACCACCCGGGGTTTCGTGATCCCGCCTACCGCGCGCGGCGCAACCGCATCGCGGCCCTCGCGCTCGCGCACCGGCCGGGCGCGCCGCCGCCGGTGGTGGAGTACGAACCGCATGAGGTCGGCGTGTGGGGCACCGCGCTCGCGCACCTCACGCCTTTGCACCAGCGGTACGCCTGCCCGACGTACCTCGTGCGCGCCCCGCGCCTCGGCTTCCACGCCGGGCACGTGCCGTCGTTCGCCGAGGTGAACGAGGCGCTCGCGCCGCTCACGGGCTTCCGCCTCGAGCCCGTCGCGGGCCTCGTGACGCCGCGGCAGTTCATGGAGCGCCTCGCGGACGGCGTCTTCCTCGCGACGCAGTACATCCGGCACGAGTCGGCCCCGCTCTACACGCCCGAGCCGGACATCATCCACGAGCTCATCGGCCACGCGCCCATGCTGGCCGACCCGGGCTTCGCCGAGCTCAACCGCCTCTTCGGCGAGGCGACGTTGCGCGCCGACGCTCACCAGACCGAGGCGCTCATCCGGCTCTACTGGTACGTGCTCGAGTTCGGCGTCTACGGCCCGCCCGAGGCGCGCCGCGTGGTGGGCGCCGGGCTCCTCTCGTCGTTCGGCGAGCTCGGGCGCTTCGCGCAGGAGGCCGAGCTGCGCCCCTTCGACCTCGAGCGCGTCGCAGCCACGCCCTTCGACCCGACCGACTACCAGGGCGTGCTCTTCGTCGCGCCGTCGGAGGAGGCGCTCAAGCGCGAGCTCGGCGCCTGGCTCCGCGCGGTGTGAACCGCCTCATGTATGCATGATGCATGCAAGTCGCATCGACGCTTCCAGTGGAAGCGGAGCATTCCGTGGAGGCTGTTCGCGCGAGGCGTCAGTGCGCACTAGTTCGTCGCAAGCCCGCCAAATTGTGTCAGAAGACTGCGCGGGGGGCTGAACGGGAGAACTCATGCGCCTACGCTCCGTGCTCGCACTCATCGCAGCCTCCGTGCTCGCCACGGCGTGCGCCTCCGAAGTCGAGCCCGGCGTCGGCCACGTGTCCCTCGCGACCGCGTCCACGTTCGCGTCTCTCGACGTGAACGCCGTGTGCCAGCTCACCACCGGCTGCTGCGCCGCCGCCGGCTACGGCAGCGACATGGCGACCTGCCGCACCCTCATCGCGAGCGTGAAGGGCCTCTCGAACGAGCTCGACGGCGTCTCGGCGGGCGTCGTGACGGGCCCGAACGTGACCTACAACGACGCGGCCGCGACGCAGTGCCTCACGGGCATCCAAGGCCTCGGCTGCAGCAACATGGCCGCCGCGGGCTACAAGTCCACGCTCCAGTCATGCTTCGCCGTCTACCAGGGCAAGCTCGCGGCCGGCGCCGCCTGCACGGCGTCGATCGAGTGCGCGCCCGGCAACTTCTGCGACGCGGGCTCGCGGCGCTGCGCGGCGCTCCGCGCGGTCGGCGCGGCGTGCACGGCCAGTGATCAGTGCTCCTACCGCGGCGCGGGCGCGACGTGCGCGGACGGCCAGTGCGTGCCCCCGCTCCCCGACGGGAGCCTCTGCTCGGCCGGGCTCGAGTGCGCGTCGGGCCTGTGCGACGGCACCTGCGTGCGCACGGCCGCCACGCCCTTCGGCGCGGCCACCTGCGCGGAGCTGTCCGGCGGGGCGCCCGTCGTGGACAGCGGTAGCCCGCCGAGCCGCAGCTGCGCCATCAACAAGGACGCGAACGGCTTCTTCAAGCTGACCACGCCCTCCGGCCTCGACTACTGGGTCCGCGTCCCCGCGTCCTACTCGACCGCCAACCCGCAGCCCACGCGCGCGGTGATCGGCACCCACGGCTGCGGCGACAACGCCTACAACTTCGCCACCTGGGCCATGGCCCCGTGGGACGTGCGCGCCACGCAAGACTACATCGCCATCTCGGTCGGCGCCGGGCGCGACGGCCAGTGCTGGGACACCGCCGCCGACGAGGCCAAGGTGCTCGCCGTCCTCGACGACGCGCGCTCGTGCCTCTACCTGCACCAGAAGCAGACCACGATGGCCGGGTACTCGTCCGGCGGTGGCCTCGCCTACCGCACCGCCCTCCACAACGCGGGCCGCTTCGCCGGCGTGCTCATCGAGAACTCGAGCCTCAGCACCTTCGGGGCCGGCACCGACGCCGCGCTCGCCGCGGCCGCGTGGAAGCTCAACGTCGCGATCTCGGCGCGCACCGAGGACGGCGACTACCCCATCGCGACCGTCCGCGCCGACCGCGCGAAGCTCGTCGCGGCGGGCTTCCCAGTCCAGTACCGTGAGCTCGCCGGCGGCCACAGCGGCACGGGCGACGACTGGTCGCTGTACCTGCTGCCGAAGATGCGCCCGTGGAACGCCCCCTGAAGCGCTCGCGCACGCTCCCCCGCGAAGGCGCGGGCTCTTTCAGCAAGGCCGGTTAGACTTGGGGGGTGGGTGATCGCCCGCGCCTTTTGTCTCTTGGAGCGCGTCTCGAAAATGAAGTCTTCCGCGTGGTGGATAGTGGTGGTCGGCCTGGGGTTCGTGGGCGCCCCGCTCGGATGTGCGACCGGCGAGGCCGCGCCCGACGAGGGGGAGGAGCCCGGCGCGGTCACGCCCGACGGCGGAGGCACCGCACCGGACGGCGCGCCCAAGCCTCCGCCGGGGGCCTGCGTGCCGGGGAAATGCCCGCCCAATACCTGGAACCTCGACGGAAAGACCGACGGGGAGAACTGCGGGTGCGAGTACAGCTGCACGAAGCGCAGCGACGACGACGAGTTCGATCCCGCGTTCGAGGACGCGAACTGCGACGGCTCCGACGGCGTGGTGGCCACCTGCGTGTACGTCTCGGTGTCGAAGGGCGACGACGCGGGCGACGGCACCCGGCAAAAGCCCCTGAAGACCCTCGCGCGCGCCGTGCTCGTGGCCGGCTCGGGCACCAAGAAGCGGCCCGTGTGTGTCTCGGCGGAGAAATACGCCGAGTCGGTCGAGCTGCCCTCCGGCGTGAGCCTCTACGGCGGCTTCGACCAGGCCGACGCGGCCTTCCCGTTTCGGCGCTCGCG
>DAORJJ010000111.1:0-14946 GCA_035439005.1 Polyangiaceae bacterium
CGCCGGCGCGAGAGCGTCACGGTGGAGCTGCCCCGCGGCGCGCTCGGGCCCGCCCCCGCCGCGCGCGCGCCGTCGCCCGGCGTGTCGACGCGCACGCTCCTCATCGTGGCCATCGCGATCTCGAGCCTCGCGGTGCTCTTGCTCGCGGCGCTCCTCCTCCGCGGCCGCTGACGGCCTCGCCGCGATCCACGCCGTGTGGCGCGTAGGGCGCGGAGGGCGCGGAGGGCGCGCTCAGGCGTAGTCGAACGGATCGCGATCGGCCGCGCTGCACGTGAACACCACGCCAGGCACCCGCGCGGCGAGGCGCTCGGCGAGGCGCCCGAGGGCCGCGCGCTCGCTGTTCGAATGTAGAGTGCACGCAATGGCGACCCCGGCCTTGTTGGCGGCGAGCGCGTCGTGGTGGCGGAGCTCGCCGAGCAAGAAGAACGTGGCCCCCTCCGCGATGACCTGCGGCAAGAGCTCGCCCGAGGCGCCCGCGCCCACCGCCGCGCAGCGCACGACCTGCGACAGATCGCCCGCCACGAGGAGGCGCTCGAGGCCGAGCGCGGCCTTGGCGCGGGCGACGAGCGCGTGCGCGGGCTGCTCCGCCACGCGGCCCACGCGGCCGTAGCCCGGGCCGTCGGGGGCGGGCGCGAGCCGCACGAGATCGAACGCGGGCGTCTCGTAGGGGTGGGCCGCCCGCAGCGCGCGCACGACCGCCGCGGTCTTCGCGATGGGCACGACCACCTCGAGGCGCACCTCCGGCGCGTGCTCGAGCTTCTCGCGCTGCCCCACCACGGGGTTCGCGCTCGCGCTGCCGCGGAAGGTGCCCGTGCCCGGCGAGCGGAACGAGCACGACGTGTACTCGCCGATCACGCCCGCGCCCTCGAACGCGAGCGCCGCCGCCACGCGCTCGAGCGCCTCCTCGGGGACGAACGTGACGAGCTTGTGCTCGTGATCCTTCGTGATCGCCGCGCCGAGCGGGCGCGGATCGAGGAGCCCGAGCGCCTCCGCGAGCAGGTCGTTCGTGCCGCCCGCCGCCGCGTCGAGCGCGGTGTGCGGCGAGTAGAGCGCGACGCCCCGGGCCGCGGCCTCGTACGCGAGATCGCCCGCGACGAAGCGCTTCTGCGCGCGAAAGAGCGGTGGGTGATAGGCCACGATCGCGTCGGCCCCCGCCTCCACGGCCTCGTCCCACACCGCGCGCGTGAGGTCGACGCAGAGCAGCGCCCGGGTGAGCGGCCGCGCCGGATCGCCCACGAGCAGGCCGACGTTGTCCCAGTCGGCGGCGAGCCGTGTGGGGGCGAGCGACTCCATGGCCAAGGTGAGATCGCGGACCGTGGGCGTGGTGGGCGTCGTGGGCATCGCTCCCGCGTAGCACGCCGCCGAGCGTCTGCGCGACGCGCGCGCGAGGCGCCTCGCTATCGCGCAGGCCGCCGGGCCGATAGACTCCGCGCGTGAGCACCCCGCCGCCTGCCGCGTCCGCCAGCCAGCCCGCCGCCACGCCCGACGCTCTCCTGGGCACGTTCGCGCTCCTGCAGGCGCTCACGGGGTTCGTGCCCGTGCCGTTCCTGGACGGCATTTTGTCGCGCAAGCTCGCGCGCACCATGGTGACCACCGTGGCGGGCACCCACAGCCTGGTGGTGCCGGACGACGAGGTGCGGCTCCTCGCGAGCGAGCCCGACGAGGGGCTCCTGGAGTTCTTGAAGAGCGCCGCCAAGGGCCTCTTGCTCTTCCCTTTTCGCCTGCTGTTTCGCGCCATCTTCGTGGTGCTCGACGCGAAGGAAATTACCGACTTGGTGGGCAAGGCTTATGTCCACTCGGTGCTGCTCGATATCGGGTTTGGCGAGGGCTGGTATATGAAGCACGGCGCGGCGCGCCTCGGCGAGGCGGTCACGCAGGTGCTCGCCACGGTCGACACCCGCCCCACGAACGGGGCGGTGAACGCGGCGTGGCGCGCCCTCCGCGACAAGGGCCCCGAGCTCTTGGGCCGCATCCTCGAGGCCTTCAAGGACAAGCGCGACGACGTGGCCGCCGTGGAGGCGACGCCCCTCGGCGAGGCGTTCGCGGAGGCGGTAAAGAAGGGCAGCCCGTCGCTCCGTGAGGCCCTGCGCGCCGGCCTCGCGCGGGCGCTGGGCGAGGTGGTGGTGGCGTCGGGGGCCTGAGCGGGATCGGCGGGATGGGCGCCGGACTTGGCGAGGGATCGACGCCTTCGGGGGCGCCGCGGGCGTGAGGCGGTGGTGCCCTCGTCGCGCGGCCCGCTTGCGCGGGGGCGGCGGTCGGTGGAACATCGTCCGATGAGAGCTTGTGTTGCGCTGGTGTTGGGGCTCGTGGTCGCGTGTGGCGCGCGAACGAGCGGCACCGAGCTCGGCGGCGAGGGGGCCGAGTCGAGCGACACGGGCGACCCCACCTGTCGCGCGTCACGCGTCACGCGTGCGTCCTCTTGTGCACCCGCCGAGTGTTCGAGCGACGGGGCGTGCGGTGTCTGCCGGGCGGGAGAGGTTTGCGCCGAAGGGCGCTGTCATCGCTTCGTCGGGCTCCCGCTCGACACGCCCTACGAGCTGCTCCGTGGGCTCTACGACGAGCCCGAGGGAATGGAGTGCGCCGTGGACGCGGACGGAGACCTCGAGGGGGTCGAAGCCGCGGTGGGGGCCGGGGGCGAGGTCGACGCGATCGTGATGACCGTCTACGCGCCGTGTGGCGGCCGCGTCACCAAGGTCGCGGAGCAGCGCCGCGCCGGGAGCGCGAGCTCCCGCTGGACCATCGATCCGCCGATCGCGCTGAAGAAGGGAGGCACGGTGCGGGTGTTGTTCCACGCGGAGGGCGCCAAGTACGTGGCCGGGGGCGGCGCCGGCGTGCGCGCGGGGCTGGAGGCGATAGTGATGCGCGACTCCGTGGCCGGGTGTCGGTTCGTCACGGAGGTCGGACGTGGGCTGCCCGCGGCCGCATCGAATTGGGACCTCGTGGGTCGGATCGTGATTCACCCGCGGTGACCGGGTTCCCCGAAACCCGCTCAGGCCAGCGCGTCCTTGCGTGCCAGGGCGGGCTCCGCTGCCGCCCCCGCCCTGCCCCTCTTGGCCAGCGCTACCCGTGCACGGCTTGGCCGAACGCGCGGAGGCGGGTGTCCTCCTCGGGGGTCAGCGGGCCACGGGCGACGGCGTCGAGGTTGGCCACGAGCTCCTCTTCGGTCTTGGGGCCCGAGAGGACCACGTCGACGTGGGGACTCGAGAGGCAGAAGCGGTAGCAGTCGCCCGCGGTGGCGGGCGCGCCGTCCCAGCCGCTCGGCTTCCGCAGGAGCCTCCGCCAGGCCGTCGCCGTATAGGCCACGACCGCGGGCTTGCGCCGCTCCAAATGGGGAAAGATGTCGCGCTCGGCGCCGGGGTGCGCGGCGTTGTAGCGAATCATGAAGAGGTCGAGCGGGGAGTCCTCGGCGAGGCGGCCCGCGCGCCCGCGGTCGTGGATGGATATCCCCACTTTGCGGAGCTTGCCCTCGTCGCGCAGCTTCGCGAGCTCGGCCATGTGTGCCTCGCTGTAGCTCGACGCGACGCCGAGCCAGTTGAGCTGGAACACGTCGAGGTACTCGGTGCCGAGGGTGCGGAGCGTGCGCTCGACCGTGCCGCGCAGCGTGCCGGCGAACCAGCCCACCGTGGTGCCCGCCGCGAGCACCACCTTCTCGCGGCGCTGGGGGAAGGTCGCGCGGAGCGCGCGCGTGGAGGGGCCGCTCCGGAACGTGGTCCAGAAGAAGTAGTCGACGCCGCGCTCGAGGGCGAGGCTCACCGCGCGCTCGGGCAGGCCGAAGTTGGTGGCGAGCCCGAGGCGCCCGACCTCCCGGCCGAGCGCGGCGACGTGGCGACGTGAGAACTCAGCGGCGGGCACGGCGGGCGCGGTCATCCCCCGAGCATAGCGAGGGTGCGCGCTTCGCGGGGATCAGTTCTCTTGGAAGAACTGCCAAATAGCGGCGGGCGCGCCGGTCCAGATCGTGTGCCCCATGCCCGGGATCGTGCAGAACACCACGGGCTTCGTCCCCCCGTTCTGGCGCTGGCACGGGCTCGGCGCGGTGGCGGTCTGGCCCGTCGCGGACTTGTTGGCGAGGCGCCAGTAGGCGAGGCTCTTCTGGCCCTCGGCGAGGCGCACCGCGGTGTCGCTCGCGCCGTGCACGATGAACGCCGCCACGGGGACGCCGAGCTTGAGGTTGCCTGTCTGCGGGTCGAAGTCGCCGGCGCCGTTGCCGAACGGGCCGCCGCCCGACTGCGGCGCGACGCCGCGGAGCACGTCGCCGCGCCAGCGACCGAGCTGGTTTGCGAAGTAGGCCCCGCCGCTCATGCCGTGGGCGTACACGCGCTTCGTGTCGACGCAGTAGGTGGTCTTGATCGCCGCGGTCATCGCGTCGAAGAAGGCGACGTCGGCGTTGGGAGTGGGCGGGCTGTGGTCTTGGTCGAACGAGTGGCCGTTGTTGTTGTTCGTGCCGTTGGGCCACGCGAAGATGGCGCCCTCGGCCGCGCCTGGCTGCGACTCGATCGCGAACGACGTGCGGTAGCCCGCGCCGTTGCCGCCGTCGCCGTGGAAGCCCACCACGAGTGGGTAGAGGCGCGTGCCGTCGTAGCCCGCGGGCACCGAGAGCGCGTAGGTGCGCGTCGCGCTGCCGACCCGCACCGAGAGGCTCGCCTGGAAGCCGGTCTTGGGGCTCGGCGTGCCGCACGAGCCAGGCGGCACGCGCGCGTCGTCGACGGTGGCGTCCGGGGACGAAGCCGCGCCGTCGGAGAGCGCGCCGCCGTCGGGGGTGGGCGGGTCCACGGGCGCGCCGTCCGGGAGGAGCTCTCCGCTTGGGGGCGGCGGGGTGGGATCGGTGGCCGCGTCGCCGCACGCGACCAGCGACACGAGCGACACGAGCGAGGCGGCGAGCAGCCGGGGTCGGATCAAGGGGGCACCTGGCGTGGACGAGAGGTCAAGGAGCGTCCGGAGACGCGCGCTCAGCCTAGCGCACGCGCCTGGGTCGCGCACGAGGCGCGCCGCGCTACTTGATGACCGGCGGCGGCTTGGGCGGGTCCTTGTCGTTCTGGATGCACGAGGAGAGGTCGAAGAACATGAACTCGAGCGCCTTCTCCTGAGCCGACAGGTCGCCCGCCTTGCACGACGCGGGGAAGGTGGACGAGGAGGTCTTCGCGTTCGCCGAGACGTGGAAATTGCTGTAGACTACACGTCCACATTTCTGGTCGTCCGCGGCGGCGAGCGGCGTGTTGAAGGTCATGTGCTGCACCGACGCGCCCGCGGTGGAGGGGCCGTGGATCCACCGCTGCGACGGGGGCGAGCGCTCCGAGTCGAGGTCGTGCCGCCACTCGGCCACGCTGAGCGTGCCCTTGGTGGTGGTCGCGCCGACGCTCTGGAGCCAGTCGGCGAAGGCGGCGCCCTTCGGGAACGACGTGTCGAGGGTGAAGTCGCGCGAGCCCGAGCCGCCCGAGGCCCGCTCCGGGTTCCAGTTGCCGGTCGACTCGAAGGGCTTGTTGCCGAGGTGGAGCCACGAGTACCCGTAGTGGGTCGTGAACACGCGGCCACCGGCGTTCGTGTAGTTGAGGAGGTTCGTGTCGGGGCCGGGCCGCGCCGCCTCCGCGCCCTCACACGGGAGCATCACGATGTCGTATTTCTTGAGCGTCGCCACGTCGTTCCAGAGCGTGTTGCCGCCGGCGGTGGGCGGGCTCATGTCGACGCCGTTCGCGCGGTAAAAATGCACCTTCCCGTCGCCGAGGACGCTCGTGAACTCGGTGGGCGCGATACCCATCTTCGTGAGCAGGCACTCGAACGGATCGGCGCTGCCCGAGGCGATGGCCATCTGCGGGAGATCGCCCTCGGCCTTGCTCTTTGGCAGTCGGAAGGTCTGGGGATCGGTGACCGCGAGCTCCTCGCAGCGCTTCACCTCGGGGAGGGTGAGCTGGCGCCGCCACTTGCCGACCTGAATGACAATCGGGATGTCCTTGCCCACCGGCACGTTGGTGAGCTGAAACGTGCCGGAGGCGTCGGTGATCGCCGAGACCAGCGGCGAGCCCGAGACGTCGCCGCACCGATCGCACGAGGCGCCCGGCTTGATGGGCGCGAGCGGCGCGTTCGGGACGAACACGAGGATGTTGTAGAGCGGCACCTTGCCGGCGGGATCGTAAATTTTCCCCGTGACCGACGTGGTCTTGCCGCCCTCGCAGGTCACCTGCTGGAGGCAGAGGCCCGTGCACGGGCGCTGGGCGGCGTCGCCCGCGGGGCCGGAGTCGCCGAAGAGGGGCGGGCGCCCCGGCCCGTCGCCTGGGGTCGTCGAGGGGTCGGCCGGCGGGAACCCGGAGGGGACCTCGTTCGAGCCGCACGCAGCGGCGAGCGCGCCCACGAGCGCGGCGGCGACGGCGATCGTCGAGGTGACACCAAAGGTGCTCCCGCTCACGAACCTGGGGCTACGCATGTCGACCTCCGGCGGCGCGTGATCGCGCCACCCGCCGAGTGTACGCCCGGACGGGCGCGGGGTGGGGGCCTGGTGGCGGCGCCGCGGCGCTTTCGGCGAGCTTTCGACGCGCGCGCGGTTGACGCCGCTCCCTCCCGGGATACCCTCTCTTCCATGAGCAAGACGCGGTCGGAGGTCATGGCCGAGGGGCAACGCAAGGGCATCGTCGCGGGCGCCGCCACGGCGGGCGCGGTCGCCGCGGGCATCCTGGTCGCGCCGGTCGTGGGCGCGGTGGCCGCCGTGCCCGCGCTCTACTTCGGCTACCAGTGGTGGAAGCACCGCGCCGAGAACGGCATCAAGTTCTAGGCTGCGGTGGCATCGGGGCCGGGGGGCCCTTGTGGCCTGGGCGCCGTAGTGTAGACAGATCCGCGCGCACGCGCCTCCGCGCGTGACCTGGTAGGAGGCTCGCTTGGCTTTGCAGCTCTCTCGGTTCGGCGGGCGACGATCGCGTCGCCTCGGCGTCGCGGCGACGGGGCTCGCGCTCGCGCTCCCGCTGTTCGTGGCGTGCTCTTCGGACGACCCCGCGGCCCCTCCGTTCACCACGCGCACCCTCGAGGACGGCGCGGTGGTCGCGGAGGACGGCGCGGTGGTGCCTAGCCCGCTCGAGGACGGGGCCGTGCCGGTCGAGCCTGGCGGCGACGCGGGCGGCGACGGCGGCACGAAGCCGCCCGGGGACGCGCAGGTGCCCCCGGTGAGCGGCGCCGGCCGCGTGCTCTACCGCTACGGTGGCGGCTACAAGCTCATCGAGGCGCGGGCTGGGGCGGTGCCGTTCGACGTGCTCCCGAAGCTCGCGAGCGTGTCCCCGGGCAGCGACGCGCGCATGAACATGGGCGCCGACGGCTCGCTCGTCAGCGAGACCACCCGCTTCGGCTGCTCCACCCCGTGCCTCGCGGTCTACTCGCCCACCCTGAGCGCGGGCGAGAAGGTGCTGCCCGGCGGCGCCGCGGTGCGCGAGATGCGCGACGTGACGCCCTCGGTCGCGGGGGGCGGCACGATCATCGTCCACGGGGGCCGCGGGAGCCACAGCACCGATCTCTACGTCACGCGCAAGACGGGCGGCGCGTGGTCCGCCTCGAAGCTCCTCACCTCGGCGTCGCCCTACGCGAACAACTTCAAGCCGCAGATCTCGCCCGACGGCCTGAAGGTGGTGTTCGACTGCGGCAGCGATCCGTACGGGTCGAGCGGCACGAACATCTGCGAGGTGAACCTCGACGCGACCGGCTTCCGCAAGGTCATCGGCCCGGACGGCGGCCCCGGCGGAGGGGCGAACACTCACAGCCCCTCCTACGACCGCGACGGCAGCATCGTGTTCGAGGGCGAGTGGACCCGCGAGCAGGTCTGGCGCATCCGCGGCACCGGCGCGCCCACGCGGGTCAACGGCACCTACGGGAACGACAACACCCCGTGCCTCCTGCCGAACGGCAAGATCGCGTCGCTCTGGCTCGACCGCTCGGGCAACCCGAGCGGGGCCCACGAGCTCAAGCTGATGAACGGCGACGGCACGGGCATGGTCATGCTCGTCACCGGCGTCGACATCGTCGACACCGGCCTCGGCTGCGGCAACTGACGGCGCTGCGCTACGGCTCGGTGCGCTGCGGCTCGCCCGCGGGCAGGAGCGCCACGAAGGCCGCCACCGCCGCGCGCACGGCGTCGGCGTCTTGCCCGTCGAAGGTGAGCTTCGTGCGGTAGGTGGGGTCGGACCACTTCGGGTAAGAGCCGACGCTCACCTCGGGGTGCTGGGCGACGATCGGGTCGAGGAGCGGCTTGAGATCGCCCTCGTCCATTTGTGTGTAGACTGCATGTGAGACCCACGGCCGGCCGCCCGCGAGCCTCGCGGCGAGCACCGGGAGCTTCAGGCGGAACACCTCGGGGATGCCCGGGAAGAGCCAGGTGTTGCCGAGGCGGATGGTGGGCCAGCGCACGCTCTCGGAGACCTCGAGGGTCGCGCCCGCGGGGACGCGCGCCATGAGGAGGTGCCCTTCGGTGCAGCGCTCCTTGTAGTGGTCGCGGAGCATGGCGACGAGCCCGGGATCGAGCTCCACGGCGACGCCGAAGGCCTGGGCCACCCCGGGGACGGTGACGTCGTCGTGGGTGGGCCCCACGCCGCCGGAGGTGATGAGGTGGTCGTGGGTGCGCGAGAGCTCGGCGACCTCCCGCGCGATGAGGTCGACGTCGTCGCCGATCGTCACCACCCGGCGCAGGGCGATGCCGAGCGAGCGGAGGGTGCGCGCGAGCACGACGAGGTTCGCCTCCTCGACCTTGCCCGAGAGGATCTCGTCGCCGATGAGGAGGAGCGCGGCCGTCTGCGGGGCTTGGGGCACGGCTCCACGCTACTCGGTCCTGGCCCGGCTCGAAACCGGCTCTTGGGCCTCGCGCGCCGCGGGCGCGACCGCCGCGGTCTTGGCCCGGGCGGGCGAGCTGAATACACTGCGGCCGTGCCCCTCGCGCCCGTGCCCACCGCGCCGCTCCCCGCGCCGCCCCTCGCGCGCGCCGCGCGCTGCGAGCGCTGAAGTGCCGGACCTGGGCGACAAGGCGCGCGAGGACTTCTTCTCGGAGGCTCAGGAGATCATCGACGCCTTGAGCGGCGATCTCCTGCGCCTCGAGGACCTCGTGCGCCGGGGCGAGACCGACGCCGAGCTGGTGAACGACCTCTTCCGCGCGGTGCACACCATGAAGGGGCTCTCCGGCCTCTTCGGCGTGGCCATCATGAGCGGGCTCTCGCACGAGCTCGAGGAGCTGCTCGACGACCTGCGCCTCGGCCGGGCCGAGCTCACGCCGTCGGTGATGGACGTGCTCTTCCGCGCGGTGGAGCTCTACGGGCGCATCCTCCTCGCCGCCCGCGGGGAGGGGCCCGAGCCCGAGGACGAGGTGCGCGAGCTGCTCGCGGCGCTCGCGCAGGTCGGCGATCCAGGCCCGGCGGCCTCGCCCGCGGCCGGCTCGCAGTACGAGATCGACCCGGGCGTGCTCGGGGTGCTCACCGAGTACGAGGAGCACAGGCTCCGCGTGAGCCTTCAGAGCGGCACGCGGCTCTGCCGCATCCAAGTGAGCTTCCCGCTCGCGACGATCGACACCGCCCTCGAGGAGCTGAAGGATCGCGCGCGCCCGCACGGCGAGATCATCACGTATCTGCCCACGGGCGACGGCGGTGATCCCGACGCGGTCGAGCTCGAGATCCTCATCGCGAGCAAGTCGGAGCCGGAGGCCCTCGCCCGGGCGTTCGCGTCCTCGAACGTCGTCGTCGAGGAGCTGAAGAAGCGCGCCGCCGCGCCCGAGCGCGCCTCGGCGGGGCGGGCGCCCGAGGTGCCCGCGAGGGAGCACCCCGAGGTCGCCTCGCCCGAACACGATGAGCTGTCGGCCGGGGACGGGCCGCTCGCCGGGCGCGACGTCGCGCTCCGGTCGGTGAGCCAGACCGTGCGCGTCGACATTCGGCGCCTCGACCACCTGATGAACATCGTCGGTGAGCTCGCCATCGTGCGCGGGCAGGTGGCGCGGCTGGCCGAGCGCACGAGGAGCACGCCGGCCCTCCGCGAGATCAACGCCGAGGTGCAGCGGCTCCACCGCGCGTTCGACCGGCACCTCACGCAGATGCAGGACGGCATCCTCGAGGTGCGCATGGTGCCGCTCGGGCAGGTGTTCGAGAAGCTCGCGCGCGCGGTGCGCCAGATCTCGCGGGAGGTCGACAAGCCCACGAACCTCGTGGTCACCGGCGCCGAGACCGAGATCGACAAGCTCATCGTCGAGGAGCTCTCCGATCCGCTCATGCACATGATCCGCAACGCGATCGATCACGGCATCGAGTCGCGCAACGGGCGCATGGCGGTCGGCAAGCCCGCGGTCGGCACGATCGCCCTGAACGCGTTCCAGAAGGGCAACCAGGTCGTGATCGAGGTGGAGGACGACGGCCGCGGGATCGACCCCGCCGCGGTGCTCGCCGCCGCGCTCCGCCTCGGCTTCACCACCGCCGACGACGCCGCCCAGCTCGGCGAGAAGGAGGTGCTGTCGTTCGTGTTCGCGGCCGGGTTCACGACGCGCTCGGAGGCCACGCTGCTCTCGGGCCGCGGCGTGGGCATGGACGTGGTCAAGACGAACATCTCGCGCCTCGGGGGCGTGGTCGACGTGGCGAGCGATCTCGGCATCGGCACGAAGATGACGATCACGCTGCCCATCACGCTCGCGATCATCTCGGTGCTCGTGCTCGAGGCCGGCGGGCGCACGTTCTGCATGCCCCTCGCGAACATGGAGGAGGCCATCTTCCTCGAGCCGCGCGACGTGCGCGTCGTGGAGGGGCGCGAGGTGATGACCCAGCGCGGCGCGACCCTGCCGCTCGTGCGCCTCGCGCGGCTCTTCGGCATCGACGAGTCGCAGACCGCCGAGCCCGCGCGGCGCTATGTTGTGATCGTGTCGGTCGGCTCGAAGCGCGTGGGGTTCGTGGTCGACAAGCTGCTCGGCCAGCAGGACATCGTCATCAAGGCGCTGGGCCGGTCGCTCCGCGGCGTGCGCGGCTTCGCCGGCGCCACCGAGCTCGGCGATCAGCGCGTGGGCCTCGTGATCGACGTCGGCGCGCTGCTCGACGAGGTCGTCACCTCCGGCGAGACGCGCCTCCTGCCCGAGGCCCGCCTGTGAGCCGCGACCTCGCGCCGCGCGGCCACGCGCACGTCGAGGCCCGCGAGGGGCTCGCGGTGGGCGGCGACGCGCGCGGCGCGGACTACCTCCTGTTCTCCCTCGGGGGCGATCCGTACGCGCTCCCCATCGGGGTCATCACCGAGATCTTGAAGCCCCTGCCCATCACCGAGGTGCCGCGCGCGCCGAAGGGCATCGCCGGCCTCGCGAGCGTGCGGGGGCGCCTCGTCACCGTGCTCGACCTGCGGCGTCGCTTCGGGCTGGCCGAGCCGGGGCGCGACAAGCGGCTCCGCATCCTCCTCGTCGACGGCGGGGACGAGACCCTCGGGCTGCTCGTCGACGAGGTGCGCGGCGTGCAGCGCTTCGAGGACGCCGAGATCGAGCCGCCGCACGTGCTGGGCGGGGAGCCGCCGCCGCACGTCTCCGGGATCGCCCGGAACAAGAATGTATGGTGCATGCTTCTGGACCTGCGGCCCGTGCTGGAGGCGAGCGCGTGAGGCAGCGGATCGATCCGCGCAAGAGCCTCGTCGGCTTCGTCGTGGGTGAGGTCACCTACGCCCTCGAGATCGGCGCGGTGCGCGAGGTCACGAACCCGCTGCCCGTCGTGGCGCTGCCGCAGGCCCCCCCCGCGGTGGTCGGGGTGGCGGACTACCGCGGCGCGATTGTCCCGGTGGTCGACCTGCGCGCCAAGTTCGGCCTGCCCTCCGTGGCCGCGACCCGCAAGACCAAGTGGGTCATCATGGACGCCGGCAGCCGGCTCGTCGCGCTCGTGGTCGACGCCGTGACGGAGGTGTTCGGGCTCGGCGCCTCGGGGGTGCGGCAGGCCCCTTTCCTGGGCCAAGGCGACGCGGAGCGCGGCATCGCGGGGGTGGCCGAGGGTCCGTCGGGCATGGCCTTCGTGCTCGACGAGCAGTCGTTCGCCGAGCTCGTGCGCAGCGTGTCGGTCGCGCGCGACGCGTCGAAGCCGAGCCCACCCGTCGGCGGGCGCAGGGAGTGACGGCGCGCCGCGGGTTTACAAAACGTCGCCCTTCGCATCTCATAGGACCGCCGCCTGGAACACGCCTTGACCCTCGATCGCCCCCTCCGCCTGCTCGTCGTCGACGACTCCGCCTACAACCGGCGGATCATCGCCGACATCTTCGAGCACGTCCCGGAGGTGGAGGTGGTCGGCAAGGCGGCCGACGGCGAGGAGGCGCTGCGCATGGTGGGGCTCCTGAAGCCCGACGTGCTCACCCTCGATCTCGAGATGCCCCGCATGGACGGCTTCACGTTCCTCCGCATCGTGATGGCGAAGTTCCCCGCGCAGGTCATCGTGGTGTCGAGCTACTCGCAGCGGGAGAACGTGTTTCGCGCGCTCGAGCTCGGCGCGCTCGATTTCATCGCGAAGCCCACCCAGAACATCGGCGAGGACGCGCACGCGCTCCGCGAGCAGGTCCTGCAGAAGGTGCTCCTCGTTCGATCCATGCAGGGTGCACGTAAACGCAGCGTCCCGCCGGCGTCTTCGGGCTCCATCAGCCGCCTCGCCGTCGAGCCCCGCCCGGCCGCGGATCCGCCGAGGACGGTCGTCGGGGTCGCCGCGAGCACGGGCGGCCCGAGCGCGCTGCTCGAGATCTTCTCGCGCCTCTCGCGCGGGTCGATGGCGGCCGTGCTCGTGGCCCAGCACATGCCGGACAAGTTCACGCGCACGTTCGCGGAGCGGCTCGACAAGCGCGGGCCGTTCCGCGTCGCGGAGGCCGCGGGCGGCGAGGCGCTCGCGCGGCGCACGGCGTACGTGTGCCCCGGGCGCCAGTGCCTCGAGCTCGAGGGCGAGTTCGGCCGTGAGCTGCGTCTGTCCCTCGTCCAGCCCGGCGCGGACGACCGCTTCGTGCCGAGCGCGAACCGCCTGTTCGCGAGCCTGGCGCGTGTGGCGAAGGAGCGCGCCGTCGGCGTGATCCTCACGGGCATGGGGGACGACGGGGTCGAGGGGGCGCGCGCCATCCGCGCCGCCGGCGGCACCGTGATCGCCGAGTCCGCCGAGACCGCCGTGGTGAACGGCATGCCCGACGCGGCGATCAAGGCGGGCGTCGTCGACAAGGTGCTGCCGCTGCCCGCGATCGCCGACTACCTCGCGGGCCTGTAGTCGGCGTCAGAACGGGAAGACGTGGTGGAAGAACTCCGGGCGGCTCGTCACCCCGCACTTCTCGTAGATGCTCGAGAGGTGCTGGCGCACGGTCTTGTCGCTGCCGCCGAGCACCGCGGCGATCTCGGCGCTCGGGAGGCCCTTCAGCACGAGCAGGGCCACCTGCGTCTCGCGCTCGGTCAGCCCCGCGCGCGCGAGCGCTGTCGCGACGAGCGCGCCTAGGTCGTCCCGCTCGGCGAGGAGCTTGTGGACGAGCGCGACAAGCTCGGCCGCGCGGAAGGGCTTCTCGAGGAGATACGACGCGCCGAGGTTGAGCGCCTTCTTCAGCCGCACGACGTCGGCGAACGCCGTGATCACCACGGCGAGCCCGCGGCTGCCCATGGCCCGCATCGCCGTGAGCACCGAGAGGCCGCCGCGCTCGTCGTCGCCGAGCACGAGATCGAGGATCGCGACGTCGACGGGCCGCGCGCGGAGCGCCTCCATCGCCGACGCGGCGTCGGCCACGGCCACGGTGTCGAGGCCTGCCTTGCGGAGCGCGCGGGCGAGGTGCTCCCGGGCCTCGGGCTCGTCCTCCACGAGGAGCGCGACCGGCGCGTGGCTGGGGCCTGGGCGGGTCACGGCGGGCTCACGGCGGGCTCACGGGGAGAGTGAGGCTGAAGGTGGTGGACCACCCCTCCGTCGACGACAGCACGAGGTCCCCGTCCATCGCGCGCGCGAGCGCCCGCGCGATCGGGAGGCCGAGGCCGAGTCCCCCCTCCTTCGAGGTCTCGAGCGGGCGAAACAGCGCCTCGCGGGTCGCCGCCGGCAGGCCGGGGCCGTCGTCGCTGACCGACACACGCACGGTCTCGCCCTCGCCTCCGCCCTCGACCTCGACGGCCACGCGGATGTGGCCGCCCGGTCCCGGTCCGCCAGCGTCGCCGCGCAGGCACTCGATGCTGTTGCCGATGAGGTTCTCGAGGATGATGCGGAGGTAGGCGCTCGCCGCGCGCGCCGTGGGCGGCGCCGAGCCTTCGACGACGACCGTCACGCTGCGCTCGCGCAGCACCGGCTCGAGCTCGCGGAGCACCTGCGCCGTGACCTCGGAGATGGGCTCGTCGCGGCCGCCGTGGCGCTGGCTCCCCGCGAGCGCGCGGAGCGCGTCGAGCGGCACGAGCGCGCGGTCGAACTGGGCGCGCACGCGGCGCGCGAGATCCCGCACCCGGTGCGGCTCGTCGTCGGCGGCGGCCTCGAGCTCGTCGACGAGCAGGCCCATCGAGTGGAGCGGGTTCTTGAGCTCGTGCAGCGTGGCCGCGGCCACGACCCACACCGCCTGGTGCCGCTCGACGTGCTGCAGGCGGGTCGTCAGCGCGTCGGCCCGGCCCCGCTCCTCGAGCGCGAGCCGCGATCGCACGCGCAGGTAGTGGATCGCGACGCCGAGGAGCGCGCCCACCACGAGGGGGATCACGTCGTCGACGACCTTGTGGAGCGCCACGAAGGCGCGCGCCACCACGCCCTGGCCGTGCCAGTAGTCCATCGCGGTGTTGAGGGCGGCGTACGCCGTCCCCGCGGCCGCGCCGAACAGCACGAAGCGCAGCGAGTGGAGGTCGGCGTGGAGGTCGCGCGTGGCGCCGCGTCGCGAGGCGTGGGGCACGCGAGCATCCTAGCTCGCAGGCAGCGGCCTCCGCCTCCGGCAATTGTCGGATGTGCGGGCGCGCGTGCCCCCCCTAAGGTCGACCACGATGACGCGGCGATCGACAGCGACCGGTGTGACGGC
>DAORJJ010000112.1:0-14936 GCA_035439005.1 Polyangiaceae bacterium
CATTTCCCCACACCTTGGCGCTCGAGTCCGCCGGATCGGTCGGCACCACGAGATCGAGCCGGCCGTCGCCGTCGAGGTCGAGGGTCGTCCACTTGCCGGAGGCGACGCCGTTGAACCCGGTCGCGGCGAAGCCGCCCTCGGGCACGGTCCAGCGCGCTTCGGCGCCGAAGCCCGCCCCCGTGTTCTTGTAGATCTTCCAAGCGGGCGAGTCGCCGAAGCCCCACACCTTCGAGGCGGAGTCGGCCGGATCGGAGGGGACGACGAGGTCGGGCTTGCCGTCGCTGTCGAGGTCGAGCGTGGCCCACTTGCCCGACGCGACGTTGTTGAAGCCCGCGCCGGTGAAGCCCCCCTCTGGGACGGACCACGCGGTCTCCTCGCCGAAGCCCGCGCCGGTGTTCTTGTAGACCTTCCACGAGGGGGAGTCGCCGAAGCCCCAGACCTTGGAGGCGGAGTCGCTGGGGTCGGAGGGGACGACGAGATCGGGCTTGCCGTCGCCGTCGAGGTCGAGCGTCGCCCACTTGCCGCTGGCGACGTTGTTGAAGCCCGTGCCGGAGAAGCCGCCGAGCGGGACGCTCCACTGCGACTCCTCGGCGAAGCCGGCGCCGGTGTTCTTGTAGACCTTCCAGTAGGGGCTCTTGCCCTGCCCCCAGACCTTGGAGGTGGAGTCGCTGGGGTCGGAGGGGACGACGAGATCGGGCTTGCCGTCGCCGTCGAGGTCGAGCGTCGCCCACTTGCCGCTGGCGACGTTGTTGAAGCCCGTGCCGGAGAAGCCGCCGAGCGGGACGCTCCACTGCGACTCCTCGGCGAAGCCGGCGCCGGTGTTCTTGTAGACCTTCCAGTAGGGGCTCTTGCCCTGCCCCCAGACCTTGGAGGTGGAGTCGCTGGGGTCGGAGGGGACGACGAGGTCGGGCTTGCCGTCGCCGTCGAGGTCGAGGGTGGCCCACCTGCCGCTCGCGACGTTGTTGAACCCCGTGCCCGCGAAGCCCCCGGCGGGGACGGTCCAGGTGCTCTCTTCGGCGAAGCCGCCGCTGCCGCTCTTGTAGACCTTCCAATACGGCGCCTTGTCGAAGCCCCAGACCTTGGACGTGGAGTCGCTGGGGTCGGAGGGGACGACCAGATCGGGCTTGCGATCGCCGTCGAGATCCATCGTCGCCCACCGACCGGACGCGACGTTGTTGAAGCGGTCCCCGCGAAGCCGCCGAGCGGCACCGACCAGGCGCCCTCGGCTTCGAAGTGAGTGCCCGGGACCACGGGCTTCTTGCCGGCGTCGGCGCCTCCCGGCCCGCCCGCGCCCGGGCCTTGCCCCTGCCCGGGCTGCTCCACGATGGTCTCGCTGACGGTGCAGGCCACGGTGCAGGCGGCGAGCGCGAGGACGAGGACGAGCGAGGCAAAGGCGAGAGATCTCATGCGGCGATCTACGCCGGGGCCCCGCGAACCTTCCCCCGGGCTCCGCGCTGTCCAGCGCGACGTCCTATGTAGGTTGCACACACCTGGACGCCTCAGCGGTCGTCCGCGCCTCGGCTCCCGAAGGCGTCGAGGGCGTCCTCCAGGGCCCGGTGAGTGAGCGGCCGCGAGAGGAGCGGTCGCGGTCGCGGCGACCGGCCTGACGGGGGCGGCAGTGCCGCCGCCGCCGCCGCCGTGGTGAGCAGCACGGTGTGCGCCTTCATCGAGGGGAACGCGGACCACAGCCTTCGGTACGCGAGCTCGCGGCCGTGCCCCGTGGGCATCGACGCGTCGCACACGAGGAGTCGGAACTCGCCCGCGCGAAGCGCCGCCTCCGCCTCGGGCACCGTGGGTGCCCAGAAGAGCGCGTAGCGGTCGCTGGTGTCGGCGAGAGGCTCCGCGTCCACGAGGAGCACGCGCGGGCGCGCCGCGCGCTGCGTCGCCGCCGCGCTGCGCTTCATCCCCTCGAGGGTGACACGCGGCCCCGCGCGCGCGTCGAGGTACGGGGCGGTGAGCGGGCGCGCCAGGAGCACGCAGCGCTGGGCGCGGGCCAAGGTCTCCCAGCGGGCGGACACGGGGCTTTCGGCGATGATCGCGACCTGCGTGAGCCGTCCCCACGGCCGCGTCGCGAGGCGCGCGAGGAGCCCCTGCGGCCCGAACGCGAAGGGCGCGCTCACCACGAGCCGATCGAACGGCCGGGCCAGCACGGCCTCGGTTGCGAGGGCGAGGGTCGGGAATGCCTCCACACGGGAAGGTGCGCGGTACACCCTGCGGACGACGGCCTCGGTGATCCGGTCGTCGGCCACGAGCACGTCCCAGCCGAGGGCCAACAGGCTCGAGGTCCACCCTCGCTCGTCGAAGGAGCAGTCGGGTGGTGGGGGAGAATCGAAGAGCGCCGACACGGAGTAGGGCGCCGGGGGCGGGGCGCGCGGAGGGAGGTCCTCGGCGAACACATCGACAGTGCGCTCGGCCCGCGCGCGCGCGTCGGCCCGCGTACCCGCGTCCAGCCGGAGCGGGCGGAGGGCCACGCGCGGATCTCGCGGTCGCTCCGCGTAGCAGAGCTCCACGTCCTCTGTGGTCTTGCGCCCCCGCGCGCGGGCGATGGCGTAGTGAATCGCCCCGATGTGGTACGCGTACCGCTCCGGATCAATCATCACGACGTAGCGAATTTCCCCGGGTGTGGTGGAGTCCACCGCGTACACCGCCTCCACTCCGGGGAAGCCGTCGAGCGCGAACGCGACGTCGGCGTCCTCCGGTGTCACGGAGCCCCGCTCGACTCGCTGGTCTTGCTGGCGTCGGCCCGGTCGAGCGCGGCCTCGAGCTCTGCGCTCGGCGCCTCCATTGCGGCGACGCGCAGGCGCCGCGCCAGATCCTCGTCCGCGCAGCTCGCGGCGACGACGCGGACGGCGTCGCCCTCCACGGCGGCGAGCGCGATGGCGGCCGCGACGCGCACCCTCGGCCCGGCCTCGCCGTCGCGGAGCACCGCGGCGAGGGCGTCGCGGCTCACCGGGGCGGTGCGGTACGACGCCGGCGCCGTGAGCGCGGCGCGGAGATCGCGCACCCACTCGGCGGTCGAGCGTCCCCCCTGGTCGAGCGTGGTCGCGACGGACGCGCGCTCCGTCGTGGCGGAGCCCTCGGCGTCCGCCGTGCGCTTCGCCTCGAGGATGCGCTCTCGGAGCGGGCGCGCGGGCTCTTCGACTTCGCCAGTGCGCTTCTCGACCTGCACGGAGGGCACGTCGAGCACGTGCGACGTCCCGTCGGACAAGCGAAGGATGAGCCCGTCGGCGACGCGCCCCTGGAGAGTGAGCTCCACGCTCGCGACCTCGCCGTAGCGGAGGAACCGCGGCGCGCGTTGCCCCTCGACGAGCACGAGACCGTCCGAGCCCACACGCAGCGTGACCGCGTCGCGTCGCGCCTGCCAGACCGCGAGCGCGATCGACCCGCCGACCAGCGGCGCGGCGATCACGGCGCCGTCCACGCCGAGCGTGAACAGCAGCGTGAACGCCGCGACGAGCGCGAGGGTGAACACCCCCATCACGCTCCCGGCGGCCATCCCCGCCTTGCGCACGGTGTACGCGCGGGACCTGCCCGCCAGCCCCGCCGCCGCGAGGGCCTCCTCACCCGCGGAGCGACTCGCGACGCGGACGAGCGCGGTGCCCTGCCGCCCCGCGAGGCGCACGCAGGCGCTGGCGCCGCGGACCACGTGGTCGCCCTCGCGGAGGCCGTCGAGCACGCGCGCCCCGTCGAGCCAGAGCCCCTCGGCGTCGAGTCGCACGGCGCCCGTGCGGCGCAGCGTGCCGAGGCGCACCGTCGCGACGAGCACGACGAGCCCCGCCGCGCCGAGCGCGAGCGCCACGAGCACGCCGGCCCCCGGCCGGTCGAACAGCGGGGAGAGCCGAGCCAACACGACGAGCGCGCAGCCCCCGAGCAGCCCCACGGGGACCCACCCGCGCGTGAGGCGCACCTCCGTCGACTCCGCGTAGGCCCCGCCTGCCATCGCCGCTCAGCGTAGCTCAGGCGCGCGTACGAGGCCCGCGGGGCGGCCCGCCACGACGCGCGGGCCGCGCCTACACGAAGGGGCGGAAGAGCGCGTGGAGCAGCCGCTGGCCGCCGACCGGCGAGGCGAAGAGCTCGCCGAGGTCCCAATAGTCGACGTGCTCGAAGACCCGGCCGTCGCGCGCGCGGAGGCGCGAGACGCCCTCGACCTTCAGCGAGGGCCCCACGCGGGGCGTGAGGTGCAGCGTCCAGTGCAGGTAGAAGAGCTCGTCGTCGCCGGTCGCGTCGGTGACGTCGAAGCGGAGGGTCCGCGCCATGCGCGCGAGGCGTCGGTTGACCTCGAGGAACGCCTCCAGGCCGCGGCTCGACTGCATGGGGTCGCGGAAGACGACGTCGTCGGCGTAGAGGGCGCGCACCTCCGCGAGGAACGGCGCGAGGTCGTGGAGATCGACGGCGACGAGCGCCTCGGTGAGGCGCGAGCGGAGCGTGGAGGTCATCACGCCCTGGAGTGCCACGGGCGCCTCCCGAAGGGAAGGCGCGCCGCCGCCGAGGCCGTCGACCTCAGCAGTCGTGGCTCTCGACGCAGGTCGGGCCACGCTGGAACGGGACGCTGTCCTGGTGGACCACGGTACGGAGGCAGCTGACGCCGTCGAGCGAGAAGCAGAACTGCTCGCGGCGGTACCACTCGACGCCGCCCGAGACGTCGACGCGGAGGGCGGGGAGGCGCTCGCGGAGTACCAGGGTCTTGCCGTCGGGCAGCACGCCGAGGTCCCGCAGGTTCTTGCCCAGCGAGGTAGAGGTGTGCGCGTCGAGGTCGACGCGGTGCAGCTCGCCGCCCATGCCATCCCAGCTCGTGGCGAGCGAGAACAGCCGCTTGTTGTCGCCCATCTGCACGAAGCGGTCGAGGCGCGCCGCGTCGCCGGAGAATGGCGTGTATTTCTTCGCGCCCAGGTCGAACGCGCCAAAGAGGGAGTCTTGCTGGCCGAACACGCTGAAGGCCACGGTGATCTTGCCGCTCGTGTCGATCGTGGCCTTCACGCTCGCCTCAGCGCGCAGGTTCTGCACCGTGGCGTCGACCAGGAGCTGCTGGCCGCTCTTGGCCATCGCGAACCGAGGGAGCACGTTGCCCACCGGGGTGAGGGAGAACGCCAGCGAGCGCGGCTCGATCGTCATGATGTGAAACTGCGCGCCGCTCTTCGAGGGGATCTGCGCCTTGTCGTCGAACATCGACTCGTCGATCCGTTTCATGTCGAGATAGGCCACGATCCGCGCGCCGCCCTCGTCGGCGACGACGGGGCCGAACCCTGGGAGGTTCTTGAGGAAGCTCGGGCCCGACGGGGCGAGATCGATCACGCTCACGGGATCCGGGTTGGTCCACGTCTGGGTCGCGTTGCTCGCGCGCCCCTCCTCGCAGAAGGTCGGAGAGAGAAACCCGCGGCTGCCGTCCGGCAGCACGAGCACGGGCGCGGTGCAGTTCGGCACGGTGATCGCCTTCTCTGCGAGGGTCGTCAGATCGAAGTCCACGACGGCCGTGCTGGGGGCGTGGTCGCGCCAGGTGGTCGTGCCGACGACGAGCGCGCGGCTTGTGTTCGGCACGAACGTGAGCTCGGTGGCCGGCGTGCCGAGCGGCACCGCGCCGCGCACGTCGCCGCTCTCGGCGTCGACGACGAGCACGCGGTCCTCGTCGCCCAGGACGAGGCTCTTCTCGTCGGTCGACAGCCGCGCGAGGCGAGCGCCGCTGCCCGACTTGAACGCCGGGACGACTCGCCACTTCGGAGTGAGCGTGGCGAGGTCGTAGCGCACGACGCCGGCGCGCGAGGGCAGGACGGCGAGGCCGAAGTTGCCTGTCTTGGAGAACACGAAGCGCTCGATCTGCTCGGGCAGCTCGCGCGCCTTGCCTGCCTCCACGTCGAGGAGCACCGTCGTCTGGTTGCGCTGGGCGAGCACGAAGCGCCCGTCGGGTGACACAATCATCGCGCCCGTGAGGAGGGCCTCGCCCTGCGCGCCGCCGTTCGTGCGCTCATTGACGTTCGCGCCCCCCTGCGGCTCGCTCCCGGGGAGCGTGCACGCGGTGAGGGCCGTGAGTCCGAGGAGCGAGGCGAGGGCGGTGTACTTCATGGGGACCTCCAGAGGTGGGGCGCGGCGGCGGTGCCGGTGGTCTCGACGCTTCAGCATTCGGCGTGCCAGCGCACGATCGACGGTCACGGGGGCGCCGAGAGCGCGAGGGCGGGCGCGCGCGCGGCGACACGCGAGTCGCGCCTGTGTGAACGCGCGGCGACTCCCTGCGACCCCGCGAGCGGGAGGGCTCGAGGTGCTACGCTCGGGGCATGTGCGGTCGGCTCGTCGCGAGTGATCCTGCAGCGCTGGTCGAGGGGTGGTCGCAGACGCGCCTCGTGCCGCGCCCCGATGAGCTCGCGGAGCTCGCGAGCTACAACGTGGCCCCCTCCCAGCGCATCCTCGTGCTGCGCGCGGGGCCGCGCGGGCGCGAGCTCGCGCTCGTTCGCTGGGGCCTCGTCCCCGCGTGGGCCAAGGACCCGCGCGCTGGCAGCGCCATGTTCAACGCCCGCTCCGAGACGGCCGCCGACAAGCCCGCGTTCAAGGCCGCGCTCCGCCTGCGGCGCTGCGTGGGCCTGGCGAACGCTTTCTACGAGTGGAAGCGGGAGGGCCGTCGCCGGGTGCCGTACCGCGTGGTCACGCAGGGCGTGATGATGCTCGCAGGGGTGTGGGAGCGCTGGGAGGGGCCTTCCGGCGAGGCGCTCGAGTCAGCGGCCATCCTGACGCGCGCGGCCAGCCCCGCGCTCTCCGCGCTGCACGATCGCGAGCCGGTGATGTTCGCCACGCGCGCGCAAGCGCTCCGATGGATCGAGCCGGGCGTCCGTGACGTCGCGGCGCTGCTCGCGCAGCTACGGGAGCCCGCCCCGGCGGTCGAGCTCCACGAGGCGAACGCGAGGGTAGGCCGCGTCGGGGAAGACGGCCCGGAGTGCCTCGTGCCCGACGCCGCGGGCGCCCAGCTCACGCTGTGCTGACGCGGCCCGCTGACGGGCCGCCTACGGGGCCAGGGACACGTCGGCGACGTCGACGCCGAGCGCGCCGAGGCGCTGCACCTTCACGCGGTCGGTGGCCATCGAATACACGAGGTCGTCGAGGAACACGCTGCGCTTCACCTCCGAGGTGGCCCGGCTCCACCAGGTGCCGCAGGCGCGCGCGTCACGAGCGCGTGGGTGCGACACGCCGCCGAGCCGCTCGAAGCCCGAGGCCTCGCTCACGCGGTAGACCGACAGCCCCGAGAACGCGACCTCGGTGCCGGCCACGCCGTCGCCGCCGTGCTCGCACTGCGTGACGGGGAGCGCGAGCAGCCCGCGCTCCGGGAGGTAATTGAACGCGAGGTGGTCGGTGGCGGCGGTCGAGCTCGACCCGCGTGAGCCGATCTTCTCGCGGTGGAGCAGCCGCGGCGCGGTGGGGTTCGTCACGTCGAAGAGCTGGAGGAGCAGGCCGTCGAAGGTCGCGTAGTCGCCGTGGTCGTTCGCGTCGAAGCCGACGGAGAGCAGGCGATCGCGCGACACTCGGTGGAGGTAGGTGGAGAACCCGGGGATCTTGAGCTCGCCGAGCACCCTGGGGCTCCGCGCGTCGGCGAGGTCCACGACGAAGAGCGGATCGGTCTTCTTGAAGGTGACGAGGTAGCCGCGGTCGTCGTCGAACCGGATCGCGCGGAGGTCCTCGCCCCGCGCGAGGTGCTCGAGGGCGCCGACCCGCGCGAGGCCACGCGGGCCCTCGCGGAGGATGGTGACCTGGCTCTCGACCTTCGGGTCGGGCACCTTCCCGCGCGTCGTGGCGACCCGAAGATCTCCACGCCACTCGTCCATCGCGAACGGGCTGAGCACGTGGCCCGGCACCGTGCCGCTCGAGAGGTAGCGCGTGTCGCGGGGGCTCGGCCCGAGGTGGAACTTGTGCACCTCGGTCGCCTCGGTCACGGCGGGCTGGTCGTCGTACCAGAGGGCCCCGGCGCGCCGCCGCCGATGGGTCGCGAGGTAGAGCGCGTCGGGCGACGCGAACACCACGCCGGGCCGGCTGCGCACGGTCGCGGACGCGGCGGGCGCCGACGCGTCCGCGAGGTCGAACGACACGACCGAGGTGAACGTGTGGGCCGAGTCGAAGCGGCTCTCCAGGAGCCCCGCGCAGAGCTCCTTCGTGACGCCCTGATCGGTGATCGTGGGGAGCGACGTGGAGGCGCGGACGATGCGCTCGTTCTTGGCGCGGAGGGCGAAGAACTTCGCGTTCACCACGCGCTCCGCGGTGCCGCATTGGGGCACGTCGTCGGGCCAGGCGGCGAAGTCGGACGTGGCGGTGTCACCGTCCGCGACCACCACGTGGACGGTGCGGCCGATGCGGCGGGCCGCCATCAGGGAGCCCGAGAGCGCGAGGGTGCGCACCTTGCGCGGCGCCGCGCGGTTCGACACGTCGAGCGTGGTGATCGTCGTCGAGGTGCCGTCGCCCGCGACCTCGCAGTCGTAGCCGTAGGTGCACCGCTCGGTGCCCTGCCGGCTCGACGCGAACACCGCGACGCGATCGCCCTCGAGCACCATGTCGCGCGCGAAGCCGGAGAGGCGGGTGGTCGAGACCCGTCGCGGGCGCAGCGCCTCGACGATGTGCAGCGCGCCGTTGGAGATCATGTACACGTACCGACCGTCGGTCTTCACGATGTCGGGCTCGTCCACGCCGTCGACCTGCACGTTGGTCTTCGAGGTGACCTTCGCCGTCGCGACCGAGCCGCTGCCGTGCCCGATGGCCCCGTACGAGCCGTAGCCCACGCCCTCGCCGTAGCTGCCCAGGCCGCTGCCGAAGCCCTCCGTGGGGCAGATGCCTTGGAGCAGGCACCGCTCGCGCGCCTTGCGCTCGGCCTCGCGTCGGCGGTCCTCGGCCCAGCACTCGGGCTGGGCGTCGTGCCAAGCCTTGTATTCTGCATCCATCTTGGCGCGCATGTCGGCGAGCCGCGAACGCACGGCCGCCGCGTGGTCGAGGCAGCTCGAGGGCGCGAGCAGAGGGGCGCTCGTGGCCGGCGGGGGGAGAGCGGAGCCGAGCGTCGCGGGCTGCGGCGGCGCGAGGTCCAGCGCGGGGGTCGCGGCGGCGGCCGTCGTGGTCGCGCGGGAGGGCGCCGCGCGCGGGGTCGGGGCGTGAGGCGCGCAGGCGGCGAGCGCCAGAGACGTGAGGGCGAGGCGTCCAAGCTTCATGCGCCCACAGACAGGCCGCGCGGGCGCAAGTTCCGAGGGCGCGAAGATGCCGCTCTGGGAGAAAAATTGCGTCGAGCGCGGACTCGCGCCGCCGCCGCGCGCGCCCGCTTCGCGTAGCCTCTCGCCGCATGACGCCTACGCTCCGCTTGGCCGTGCGCGCCGACATCCCCGCGATCCGACGCGTCGGCGTGGACGCCGACACGCGGTATCTGGCCGTAGGCAGGCCCGAGCTCGCGGACGGCTCCACGATCCCGATCAACGCGGCGGAGCGCGCCATCGCGCGGCAGGCGCTCCTCGTCGCGGAGCTCGCGGGCGAGGGCGTCGTCGGGTGGGTGGTGGTGGGGCGCGTCGGCGACGAGCTGTGCGTCGGGCAGCTGAGCGTCGCCACGGCGTTCGGCCGTCGCGGCATCGGCTCGGCGCTCCTCGCGCAGGTCGTGGCGGACGCGCGCGCGCGCGGGGAGCGTTCGCTCGTGCTGAACACCGAGGTCGACATTCCCTGGTGCGCGCCCTGGTACGCGCGCCGCGGCTTCGTGGTCGTCCCCCGCGACGCGTGGGGGCCCGCGCTCGCGGCCCTCTCGGCGGCGCAGGCGGCCGACGGGCTCGACTGGTCCACGCGTGTCCACATGCGCCTCAGCCTCGTGGCGGGCTGACGCGCGGGCTCGCCTCCGCCGCCCACTCCACCCCGACCAGCCCGTGTCCCGAGAGCTCGACCACGCAGCGGCGCACCTCGTCGAGCCCGAGGCCGAGCGCGGCGTCGAGGTCCTCCAGGGTCGAGCGACCGCGCGTGGTCAGGAGCGCGAGCGCTCGCCCCGCGCCTGGCGAGAGCCGGAACGCGCGTCCCGCCGCGTGGAGGACCGCCTCGGTCCCGTCGTCGCGGACTTCAACCTGCCGGCGAAGCGCCGAGACCACGACGCTCGTCGCGGGCGCGCGCGCCGCGACCTCGGCGCCGCCGAGCGCGGTCAGTGAGCGGAGGGCGCGCGCGCGGTCGTCCTCGGCGAGGAAGGCCTCCACGTCGAGCGCGTCGACGAGCGCGTGGAGCCGCGCCTTGAGCGCTCGCTCGTGGGCGCGGAGCGCCTCGGGGCCGGCGAGCCGCGTGAGGTCTTCCCGAAACATGCGCTCCTCGGCCGCGCGCTCGCGCAGCGTCGTCAGGAGCTCGACGGCGCGCCGCGTGTCCACCCCGAACGTGACGTGCACGGACAGGGCTCCGAGGTTCGCCGTGTGGTGGACTTCGCCGCGCGGCAGGTAGAGCGCGTCGCCCGGCCCCACCACGAGGTCCCACGTGGTCGGGCCGAACTCGCGCCCCGCGGGGCTGCGCACCACGGGCGATGGCTCGGGGGCGCCGTGGCCGAACCACCGCTTCGCGCCGCGGATCTGCACGACGAGCACGTCGTGGTCGTCGTAGTGGGGAGCGAGCGCGCCGCCCGGCCCGTGCGTGACGTACGCGTTGGCCCAGACCGTGTGGCCGAGCCGCCGCTCGAGGGCGTCGGAGAGGCGCGCGATGGCGGGCACCTCGTCGTCGATGCGGTGGAAGAGGAGGCTCACGCCCTCCGCGATCAGCGCGTCGAGCGCATCCCGCCGGAGGCGACCGTCGCTCGTTCGGAAGCGCCCGGGTGGCACCACGTCGCCCGCTCGGAGCACCTCGAGGGCGCCGGGGGCGAGCGCGTCGGACGCGACGAGGCGATCGATGAGCCACTGGGGGAGGAGCGCCTCGGCGCGCCGCGGATCGGGGCTCGTCGCGTGCAGCCGGCGCTTCGCGAGGAAGGCGTCGACGAGCTCGGCCTCCGACGCGGGCGCGAGGAGCGAGGCGAGCGAGGCGAGCGAGGCCCGCGTCAGGCGGGGGCCTCGAGCTCGGCGATCCGCGCCTCGATGGCCGCCTTCCACTCGCCCCGCATGCGGCCGAGGTCGGCCGGGAGGATGCCTGGGGTCATGGCCGCGAACGACGGCTGCGGTCCGCGCACGTCGCCCGAGGGATCGCGGTGCGCCGACTTGAACCGCAGGCCCTCGGCGTTCAGGTGGCGCTTAATCGCCGCGGACTGCGCCTCCACCACGATCTTCAAGCGGTCGCGCACGGCGTCGGTGAGCTCCCGCGCGAGCGCGTCGCGCGCGCGCGCTTCGAAGCGGGCCATGGTCTGGCGACGCTCCTTCGGGATGGTCAGCGCGGCGACGATGACGGTGATGAGGAACACCGCCCCGAGGCCGATGGGGAGGACCTTGCTCACGTGCTCGGCGCCGACCACGCGCGTGGCGAAGAAGCCCAAGCCCGAGACCGCGGTGACGGCCGACATCACGAAGCGGTAGGTCGAGCCGAGCGACTGGAAGAACGTAGGGTTCGGGATGCGGCTCCCTTCGAGGCGCGGCGCCTCGAAGCGCGGCGGCTCGAGCGGCGCCGGCCCCAGCTCGAACGTCACCCCCGCGGGCAGCTCGAGCAGCACGTCCTGGATGCACTCGGTCGCGCGCACGGCGACGAGCTTCGCGTTGTTCTGCGTCCACCCGGCCTCGGCGGTGCGGAGCCAGGCCCAGAAGCGCTCGACCATCGCCGGCTCGAACTGAAACACGAGCTCGCCCACCTTGGGGTCCACGAACGAGGTGACCTCCAGGGCCTCGATGGCCTTCTGCGCTTTCGCGAGGGTCTCTCGCTCTTGCTGCGCGAGCCGCGCCGTCCAGTCCCCCGTGGCGCGCGAGAGGCCGCTCTGCAGCGACATCGAGAGCTGGCCGAGCTTCTGCTTGGCGGCCTGGGACGCCTGCGCGGCGTCGCGCTCGCGATCGAGCCGGGCCTGGTGCGCGATCACCCGGGGCATGAGCTCCGCCGCCTCGCGGTAGAGCGCGGCCCACGCCGCCTTCTCGGACGACTTGGTCGCGCGGGAGCGCGCCTCGAGGGAGGAGAACGCCTCGGCGAGCTCGGGATCGGTGAGCTTCGCCATGCGCACGCACATGAACAGCGCGCTCAGCGCAGCCACGGGCTCGATGAGGAGCGTTGGCCGCGCGACGTTCATCGCTTGTTGACTTCGTGCACGACGCCCTCGGCGATCTCGCTGACCGTCCCGATGACCGGGATGCGGCCGATGACCGTGTTGGCCTCGTGGAGGATGCGCTCGAGCCAGCTGCCGGCGTGGTCCTCGATGTTCTTGTGGAGCGAGCCCGCGACGCCCTCGAGCGAGTGCACCACCTGGTCGCGCGCCTGGTTCACCTGCGACATGGCCTGCTCCGCGACGCTGGTGAGGTGCGACTGGAGCGCCTCGAGGAGCTGCTCGCCGCGGTCTTGGAGGTGGGTCGAGAGCTGCGACGCCGTGCTCTGGAGCGCCTCGACCGCGTGGTTCTGCGTGCCCTGCAGGAGCTGGACGGCGTGCTCCTGGAACTGCGTGAGCCCCTGCTCGACGCGCTCGTGCTGCGCCTGGATGGCGTCGTGCACGGCGGTCTGGAGGTCTTGGGTGCGCTGCTCGAGGGCGTGCACGGCGTCGGTCTTGGTGTGCGCGATGGCGTCGTTCGCGCCCTCGGTCGCGTGGTGGGCGGCCGCGGTGATCTCGTCCTTCGCCTGATGGAGCGCCTGGTCGCGCGCGTGGTCGATCTGGCTCGTGGCGTGGCGCGCAGCGGCGTCGGCGGCGTCCTTCGCGTGGTCGAGCTGCGTCCGGAGCTCCTCGGCGTGCGCGAGCGCCGTGCGCAGGGCCTCCTGCTCCTCGGCCGCCGCGTGGCGGATGGCCTCGAGGGCCTCCTGCTTTGCGTGCGCCGCCGCCTGCTGCGCCTCTGTGAGCGCCGCGGTGGCGTCGTGGAGCTGCTGCAAGAGCTGCTTGACGAGCTCGGGGTCCAGGTCGTCGCCGAAGAGGCTCATGCGGAGAGGATAGAGCCAATCGGCGCGAGGGCGCCGAGCAATCTAGTCGGGACCCGTCGTCAGGGCGGGAGCGTGCCCGCCCCGAGCCCAGTCGGCGCCGACTCCGCCGTGGCGAAGAGCTCGATATCGAACACCAACATCCCCTTCGGGGCGCCCGGGCGCGGCGTGTCGCCGTACGCGAGCTTCGTGGGGATCCAGAAGCGCGTCTTCTCGCCAGGCACCATGAGCTGCAGCCCCTCGGTCCAGCCAGGGATCACCCTCCCCAGGGTGAACGACGTGGGCTCCGAGCTCCGTTTGCGCGACCAGTCGAAGGCCTTCCCGTCGGTCGTCCAGCCCTCGTAGTGCACAGTCACCTTGCTGGTCGGCCCGGGGTGCTGGGAGCCCGTGCCCTTGCGGAGCACGCGGTACGCGAGCCCGCTCGCGGTGGTCGTCGCGCTGGCCGGGGGGGCCGCGACGTCGGAGGGCGCGCGCGGCTCGGGGGACTCGAGCCCGAGCCGGGTGAGCGCCTCGTAGACGCCGCTGGGCGGCGTGCCCGCGGCGATGAGCGCGCTCGCCTTTGCGAGCTCTTCGTCGATGATCTTGGTGAACTTCTCGATGGGCTGGGCGCCGCTCATTCGACGACCGTTGATGAAGAATGCAGGAACGCCGTTCGCGCCGAGCTTCTCGGCGAGGGCGACGTCGGCGTCGATCTCGGTCTTGAACTTGCCAATCGAGAGGGCCGTCTTCAGGCGATAGTTGTCGAGCCCGAGGGTCTTCGCGAGGGCCGCGAGGTCGTCGTCCTCGAGCTTCTCGCGTGACTCGAACAGCGCGTCGTGCGCCTGCCAGAAGCCCGCCTCGCCCTTCTGGGCTCGCGCCTCCCGCGCGAGCACGGCCGCCGGCATGGCCCGCTTGTGAAACGCGAGGGGCTGGTCTTTCCACACGAAGCGCAGCCGGGAGCCGTACTTTTCGCCGAGCTGCTTCAGCGTCGGCTCGACGCGCGCGCAATAGGGGCATTGGTAGTCGGAGAACTCGACGATCGTGACGAGCGCGGTGGCGCTGCCTCGCACCGGCGAGGCGCCGACAGGCACCTTGTACACCGTCGTGGTGTCTTCCTTCTCCGGCTCGTGCTCGTCGGGCTTCTCGGGAGCGCTCTTGTTCGCCTTCGAGGTCTCCACGTACACGCGCGTCTTCGGCGTGCCCGCCGCGATGGCCTTTTTGGCCTTCTCGATCTCCTTGTCGATGAGCTCCTTGAACTTCTCGATCGGCTGCGCGCCGACGAGCTTCACGCCGTTCACGAAGAAGGTGGGCGTCCCCGAGGCGCCGACCTCTTTGCTGATCGCGAGGTCCTTGTCGACCTTCTCTGCCCAGGTGTGGGCGGCGAGGCCCGCCTCGAGCTTCGCCGCGTCGACGTCGGCCGCGGCCGCCCACTTCTTGTAGGCCTCCGGTCCGAGCGAGGCCTGGTCCTTGAACGCCGCGTCGTGGAAGCTCCAGAAGGCCGAGCTGCCCCCGAGCGCGAACACGCCGGCCGCGGCCTCGGCGGCGCCGCGCGCCTTGTCGTGGAACGGGAGCGGCTCGTTCTTCCACACCATGCGCAGCTTCTCGGGCCCGTAGTCGGCGCGGAGCTGCTCGAGCGTGAGCGCGGCTTTGCCGCAATAGGGGCACTGGAAGTCGGAGAAGATCACCAGCGTCGCGGGGGCGTCGCGCGCGCCCCACATGGGGTCGGCGGCGGTGATGGGGACCGGCGACTCGCTGTCGTCCCAGTGGCGGAGCGCCTCGGCGATCGCGGCGGCGTCGAGGGCGTCGGCCTTGTCTTTCGCGGCGCCGATGGCCGCCGTCCCGACGACGCCCGCGCCCACGAGGAGCGCGACGGCGCCGAGCACCGCGCCGACGATGAGGCGCGTCGAGCCGCCGCCCGAGGCGGGCGCTCGCGTGGGCGGCGCGAAGCCTGGCGCTGCGAAGCCGGG
>DAORJJ010000113.1:0-14884 GCA_035439005.1 Polyangiaceae bacterium
CGCGCTCTTCGCGCTGCTCGCCGCGTGCACCAAGACCCCGGCCCCGGGAGAGGTCCAGGACCACCCGAGCCCGCAGGCCCAGGTGATGCCCGCGCCGCTCGCCAACGCGAACGCCGTCGACAGCGCGATCGTGGAGCTCGACGCGGGTCCGGACGCGGGGCCGCCGGCGGTGCCGCTGCGCGCCGGCGAGGTGCTCCGCGCGGACGTGGCGCCGACGAAAGAGTCCCCGGCGCACGTGGTGGAGCTGTGGTTCCACGCGGCCGAGCCGCCCGCCGCGCCGAAGGTGCCCGAGCAGAACCCCGCGGGCCTCGACCTCGCGAGGCGGAAGGTCGACAAGCGCGCCCGGGTCGAGCTCTCGCAGACGCGCATGCGCGTGCTCCCCGAGGGGCAGGGCTTCGTGTTCCCGCGCGAGCTCGAGCTCCGGGCGCGCTCCGACCGCCTCGGGCACGTCGCGCTGCTCGGCCCCCGCTACCGGGCGCTCGCGCCGGGCACGCTCCGCGCGCTCTTCGCCGATCGCCGCCTCGACGTCGGCCCGCTCGATCAGGCGGAGGTCTCGCTCAAGGGCGAGGGCCCTCGTCGGCTCGGCGCCCGCACGCGGCGCGTCGAGATCGCCGTCCGCTCGGCGACCGTCACGCTCGACATCGCCCACGTCGCCGACCTCGGCGAGGGCGGGGTCCTGCTCTGCCGGCTGTTGCTCGACCTCGCCAACGCCCTCCCGCGTACTCCGGCCTGCGCCCTCGAGGACGTGCCGCTCTACGCCGAGTTTCGGTGGAGCACGCAGGGCACGTTCGTCGTGGAGGCGACCTCGTTCGCGCGCCGCCCCGACGTGCTTGGCGGCTCGCTCCTCACGCCGCCGCCGCAGGCCGCGCCCTCGAACGAGCTGTTCCCGCGCGAGCGCGCCGGTCGGATGCTCTCCCCCCAGGAGCTGCGCGCGCTCCGCCACGGCGAGCCCACGAGCACCGCGATCCTCGAGCTCTCGAACCCCACCACCGCGCTGTCGGTCGCGTGGCTCGACGGCCTCCCGGTCGCGTGGGTGGGCGCGTACGGGCAGCTCGCGCTCGATGGCCTCGCGCCCGGCCGCTACCAGCTCGTGTGGCGCTCCGCGCTCGGCGACGTCACCTCGACGCCGGAGACGGTGACGGCCCCGGGTGCGGCCGCGCTCGGCGGGCTCCCGGACGCGGGGCGAGAGGCCGGGAAGTAGCTGCTCAGTAGTCGTCCGCCGAGAAGGTGACGTCGGCCGTGCCCGTGCGCGCCATGCGGGCGCGGAGATGCTCGAACACGATCCCCACGACGTCGAAGCGGGTCGAGGGCAGGTAGTACTCCTCCTCGTCGACCTCGGGCAGCGACGCGAGCCTGGCCATCACGCCGTCCTGTTCGGCGGGGTCAGTCGCGAGGTGGGCGTGCCAGCCCTCCTGCTCGGCGGACACGAGCGCCTCGCGCGCGAGCCCCACGGGGTTGAACGAGAGGAACACGTGCGTGAAGAGGAGCCGCCAGCCCGAGGGATCGCCCTCCGCGAGCCACTCCGCGCCGTACTCACGCCGGAGCACCTCGCCGAGGTACGCCCCCGCCGACGTCGCCAGCAGCTCGAGCGCCGCCGGCTTCGCGGCGATCTCCGCGCGCGCGTCGCGCACGTATTGGTCGAGCAGGCTCAGCGTGTCGGACGTGCCGTCGAGGAGCACGCCGTACTTCGCGTGCACGAACCGCACGCACGCGCTCAGCGCCTCCGCGACGCTGGGAGGCGGGGGCGTTAGCTCTGCCGGAGGTGGCAAGTCTTCCCGCACGTGGGGTCGCCCGTTCGTCTCTTCGTCGCTCATGCCGCGGGGAATCGCACGCCGCGCCGATTCTCGCAAGGCGCGGGGCGCGGGCGGACGGTAGCGCTCGCGCAAGATCGGCGCGATTAGGTTCCATCGGAGCGGAAAAGGCTCTACGGTCAGAGGAAGTTATGCGCTTCGGCATCTTCAGCGACACTCACGCGAACATCGAGGCGCTCAGCGCGGTGCTGGAGGCCTACCGCGACGAGAAGATCGACACGTACTACTGCCTCGGTGACACCGTGGGCTACGGCGGGTCGCCGAACGAGTGCGCCGACATCGTGCGCGGGCTCGCGAAGGTCACCATCCTCGGCAACCACGACGCGGCGGTCTCCGGGCGCATGGACTACTCGTACTACTACGAGGCGGCGCGCCACGCGCTCGACATCCACGCGTCGATGGTCTCCAGCGAGAACATGGCGTGGCTGAAGGGCCTCCCCTACCAGCACAAGGTCGAAGACTCCGACGTGCTCCTCTGCCACGGCTCGCCCGTGCGCCTCGAGGAGTTCGAGTACATCTTCGCGCCCGAGCAGGCGCGCGAGTGCCTCCCCATCTGGGAGAAGCTCGGGCACATCACGCTCATCGGGCACTCGCACCTGTGCAAGGTGTTCGCGCTCACGAAGAACTCGGTCGAAGAGCTCCCCAGCGCCGACTTCGTCCTCGAGGCGGACAAGAAGTACATCGTGTCGGTGGGCAGCGTGGGGCAGCCCCGCGACTTCGACAACCGCGCGAGCTACACGGTCTACGACACCGACAAGAAGCGCTTCGAGTTCAAGCGCGTCGAGTACGACATCGAGCTCGCGGCCGACAAGGTGCTGCGCGCGAAGCTCGAGCGCAACTTCGCGCACCGCCTGTTCATCGGCGTCTAGCGGCTGCGCGCCGCGCGCTCACTGCGCGTCGCGGGGGCTCGGTGCCTTGTACGGCCACGCGAGCGGGCCCGCGTCGAGCTCCGGCGCAGCCGGGGGCGTGGCCAGGAGCGAGCTCGGCAGGTTGGCGGGCACCTGCGTGACGACGTCGCGCACGAAGGTCGTGACCTCGAGGCCCATCACGACGCCGTCGATCTCCCCGGAGAAGCGCAGCGAGAGCTCGCCGCCGCGGTGCGCCTCCGCCTTGGTGACGGACACGGTGCTCTTCATCCGCTCGCCGGGGTAGACCCGCGTGCGCGCGCCGGGGAGCACGAGCTCGGCGCGCTCGACCCGCGCGTCCGCGCCGCCCTTCGCGAACGACACGAGCAGGGCGAGGCGCGGCGCGCGCGTCGGCGAGGAGGCGAGGAACCCGGGCGTCGGCTCCACGAGATCGCCGAGCTCCACGGCGAGCCGCGTCCGGTCGAAGATCTCCCGGCGCGCGTACGCGGGGAAGATCACCGCGCCGCGCTCGACGTCGCTCGTCGTGTCCACCGGCGGCTCGCGACCCGCGTCGACGCCCGCGCCCCCGTCGTGGCCCGCGCGCGCGGGCGACAGAGACAGCGTGAGGGTCGCCTTGGGCGTGACGAGGGGCGCGAGGTTCGTGTGCAGCTCTGGCAGCAGCGCGCGGAGGCGCTGCAGCTCGCGGAGGCACGAGCGCCGCCCCATCCCCGGCTGGAGCGCGTCGTCGGGGACCCACTCGCACCGGTGCTCATCGCGGAGCACCAGCGCCTCGCAGTGGATGCGCGCGATCTTGGGCTCGCCCGCGCACAGCCTCGCGTCGCCGGCGGCCGCCGCGAGGCACGTGGGGCTGCGCCCCTGCGCGACGGTGGTCTCCTCCACCCGGGGGCACGCCTCGACGTCGCCGCGCGCGATCGCCGCGAGCGTCTCGCAGCGAGCCCGGAGCGCGCTCGAGACGATGGGCTCGCACACCCGCGCGTCGCGCTCCTTGGCCGCCTGGATCGTGCGGCAGCCGTCGTAGAAGAGGGTGTCGTAGCCGATGGCCCGCACGGCGTCGCCGAAGAGCGGGTCGAGCTTCGCGGCGCGCTCGACGACGCACGCCTCGAGGGTGGTGAAGCGCGCGGCCTCCTCGTGGAGGTTGCCGGCCGGCGCGACCGGATCCGAGGGCTCTGGAGCGAGCGCTGCGGCGTCCAGCCCGAGGCGACGCGCGAGCGCCGAGGGGCTCGGCGGCGGACCGCCCGCGTCGGGGCGGGCGTCCCTGTCGCAGCCCGCCGCGCCCAACGCGACGAACGACGCGGCGACGACGAGGCACGCGCGCGGACCGCGCGTCGCGCGACCAAGCGACGAGACGGACGAGCGGCGCATGCCTCGCTCCTAGCTCTCGAGGTGCCATCGCACAAGGTGCGATTGCGCCTTGACTCTCGCCACGCGGGAGCTAGTAACGCGCCCATGAGTTACGCCAGCGCCACCGCGTGGGTCTCCCTGACCGCCTCCCTCGCCCTCGGCCTCTCGGGCTGCGCCAGCGCGGGCGCCGACCTCGACGACGTGGCCGGCGAGCTCGGGCAGGCCGCCACGGCCGAGGCGACCGTGGTGTTCCACGGGAACTACACCACCGAGGTGCGCGGCGCGCTCGAGCGCGGCAAGCGCCTCAAGGTCCTCTACGCGTCGAGCCGCGCGCGCTGCCAGGCGACCTACGCCGGCAGCCCGGCCTGGTCCGTGACCGCTTGGTACCGCTGGAACGGCGGCGAGGTGCGGTCCGTTCAGGTGGCCGGCATGCGCTCGGATCCCACGGCGCCCGAGCCCGGCATCGCGCTCGACGCCACCGGCGACCTCGAGATGTGGTTTCAGAACAACGACCGCTACGGCTGCAACGCCTTCGACTCGGACTTCGGCAAGAACTACCACTTCCGGGTCGCGCCCTCCGCCAGCGAGCCGGGCTGGGTCGGCAACGCGCGCTACGGCATCGAGCGCGCCACCTGCGACGGCCGCATGTGCGGCGGCGCGTGGCGCTCGCTCGAGGGCGGCTTCACGTACGACACGTGGGCGCGCCAGCGCGCGGCGCTGCGCCAGCTCGGCTTCGAGGTGTGGAAGGCCGGCGTGACCGACCGCGAAAACCCCGACCTGTGGCGCGAGCTCGACGTCCAGGTGCACCGCCGCTTCGTGGGCGAGCCGACCTTCACCACCGAGTACGTGTCGTTCGACGCGCGCTGGGGAAACAATGCACACTACACGCTCGACCTCCGCGCCCTCGATCCGTTCGAGTGGCCCGCGAGCGCCCGCGTGCGGGATCGCGCCGACTGCCCGCGCTACACCCTGCGGCGCGACCCGAGCGGCCAGTACGTGGAGGCCGACGTCGAGCTCTACTTCACGGTGAACGGCGCCGAGCTTCGGCCCGCCGGCGGCGGGACGTTCCACGGCACGTTCCAAGACTACCTCGGCGCGTTCGCCGTGTGCGTTACCCCCTGAGCCCGGTCCGGCCGCGACCGCGCGCTCGCGCTTGAGTTCCGCTGCGAATCCGGGACACTGGAGCCATGCTCCGCGCACACCTCCGCCTCGCCGGCGCCGCCGCCCTCGGCCTCGCGTGCGCGCTGTGGCTCGCGGGCTGCTCGACGACCCCGACGACGCCTTTCGACGACCCCGACACGCCCGCGGCGGCGGCGAACCCCGACGGCCTCCCCTACCCGACCGACCACATCGGCACGCGCGCGCGCACCAAGGTGAGGGTCGGCGACCGCCTCGCCAACTTCGCGTTCCAGGGGTACCTCGACGGTGATCCGAAGGGCGCGCTGAAGACGCTGTCGATGGCCGACCTGTACGACCCCGAGGCCAAGCGGAGCCGGCTGCTCCACATCCAAGGCGTGGCGGGCTGGTGCCCGGTGTGCGCCAGCGAGGCGAAGCAGACCCGCACCGCCGCGAGCGAGCTGCGCGCGGAGGGCGCGGTGATCATCCAGGTGCTCATGCAGGGCGCCAAGCGCAGCGTCGGGCCCTCGCTCGCCGACCTCGAGACCTGGTGCGACACCTACGAGACCAAGCACGCCGTGCTGCTCGACGTCGACGGCCGGCGCCTCGGCGTGTTCGGCATCGACGGCTTCCCGTGGAACGCGCTGGTGGACACGCGCACCATGGAGATCCTCGACCAGGGCATCGGCGCGCCCCGCGACGTCGCGGCGTACGTGCGCGAGGGCTTGCGCCTCGCGAACGGCCCGCCCGCGACCTACTGAGCCGCGGCGGCGACGCGCGACGACGCGCGCGGCCTCAGTTCACGCGGCGGAAGTCGACGAGCGAGATGGGGCTCGCGTGGAGCTTCAGCTCGATCTCGCGCCGGTTGCCGACGAGATCGCCGCCGATCTCGAACGGCACCTCCCGATCGAACTCGAAGCGGCACCGCGTGAGGAAGAAGTTGTGGTCGTGGGGGATGGGGTGGATCCCGTTCCAGATCTGCGGGACGCGCAGCACCGTCTTCGGCATGGAGGCGGAGAACACCCGCACCTGCATGCGGCCCGGCACGAGGTGCGCGAGGGCGAACGCTCGGAAGCCGAGCCCGAGCTCCTCGGTGGTGGCGGCGCCGCCCACCCCGAGCGGGCCCTCGTAGAGCACCTTCCCACGCCCGCCGTCAGGCATGGGCACCGCGCGACCCTTCGCGTCCAACATGATGGCGGGCTCGCCGAGGTTCACCACCCGCACGACGGGGCGCTTCTGCGTGAACTGGCGGGGGATGGTGCGGGTGACGATGCTGCGCAGGTACCCGAGCCGCGTGCCGCCGACGCGGTCGACGAAGCGCGGCGTGACCGCGAGCGCCGCCTTGTAGTCCGAGAGGATCTCCGCGTCCCACCCGGTGCCGGCGAAGGGGGTGACCTGCCCCTCGGTCTCGACGAGATCGAAGCGGCGGAGGGGCACGTGCGGGCCCGCGGCCGAGAGCGCGCGCAGGTCGCGGAACACGGCGCGCTTGCCGACGCCGCCGGTCGCCCGCGCCCAGCCGTTGCCGGTGCCGAGGCCCAGCAGGCCGAACGTGGGCACCTCGATGCCCTGCTCGCGCAGCTCGTTCAGCAGCGCGATGGCGGTGCCGTCGCCGCCGCCGGAGAGCAAGATGGTCGGGCGGTTGCCGACGATCTCGTCCTTCACCCAGGCGCGCGCCTCCGAGAGGGAGCTCGTGACGGCGACGCGGGCCTCGGGGAGGATCGAGCGAATGCGCTCGCCCACCGCGGTGGAGCCATGGCGTGACTTGACGTTGACGAGGACGGCGACTGTCATTGGGAGAGAGCGTAGTGCCGGGTCCCGCCCCTCGCCGTCAGCGTCTTGTCACGCGCGGGCGGCCCTCGCGTGGGCGGCCCTTGACAGCTGAACACACGGATAGTACTTTCAGTGTCCCAATCACGTCGCCGCACCGCGACCCTAGGAGTCCCGCCGATGGAAGACAAGAACCGCGCGAAGGCCATCGAGCTCGCGTTCGCCAGCATCGAGAAAGAGTACGGCAAGGGCTCCATCATGCGCCTGAAGGAGGGCGAGCACCTCGGCGGCGACGTCGCGGTCGTGCCCTCGGGCAGCATCGGCCTCGACATCGCGCTCGGCATCGGCGGCTACCCGCGCGGGCGCATCATGGAGATCTACGGCCCGGAGTCGAGCGGCAAGACCACGCTCACCCTCCACGCCATCGCCAGCGCGCAGCGCGCGGGCGGCGTCGCGGCCTTCATCGACGCGGAGCACGCGCTCGACCCCGCGTACGCCCGCAAGCTCGGCGTGAAGACCGACGAGCTGCTCATCTCGCAGCCCGACTACGGCGAGCAGGCCCTCGAGATCGCCGACATGCTCGTGCGCTCGAACGCGGTCGACATCGTCGTGGTCGACTCGGTCGCCGCGCTCGTGCCCAAGGCGGAGATCGAGGGCGACATGGGCGACAGCCACGTGGGGCTCCAGGCCCGCCTCATGAGCCAGGCGCTGCGCAAGCTCACCGGCAGCGTCGCGCGCTCGAACTGCCTGCTCATCTTCATCAACCAGATCCGCATGAAGATCGGCGTCATGTTCGGCTCGCCCGAGACCACCACGGGAGGCAACGCGCTCAAGTTCTATGCCTCCATCCGCCTCGACGTGCGCCGCATCGGCGCCATCAAGGAGGCCGCCACGTCGGACAAGAAGGACCCCACGGTCGTCGGCAACCGCACGCGCGTGAAGGTCGTCAAGAACAAGATGGCGCCGCCCTTCCGCGAGGTCGAGTTCGACATCCTCTACGGGCAGGGCATCAGCCGCTCCGGCGACGTGCTCGACCTCGCCTCCGACCTCGGCATCGTCGAGAAGAGCGGCGCCTGGTTCTCGTTCCAGAACGAGCGCATCGGCCAGGGCCGCGAGAACGCGAAGGCGTACCTCGACCAGCACCCCGAGCTCATGGACAAGCTCGAGCGCATGGTGCTCGTGAAGAACAACATCAAGCCGTCCACGCCGGAGCCCGTCGCGGCTGCGCCCGCGAAGCCGGCGAAGAACGGCGTCGTCGACGACGCGAAGCCCCGCCCGGCGAAGCCCGCGAACTGAGGGCGATCGGCGTGTCTCGGAGGGCGTGCCACCGCGTGCCAGGCGGCGAGCCCTCCGCGCACAATCCCCCCGATTAGATAGGACCAATTGCTGGCGCGCGTCTTGCTGACTGGGCGCCCATGAGACTCCTCCTCCTCGCCGCTCTCGCCCCTGCCCTCGCCCTCGCGGCCGCCGCGTGCACGGTCACGACCACCCCGGGCAGCCCCGACTCAGGGATCGCGTCCGACGCATCGCCCTCGCCGTCGGACGCGTCGCCCGACGCGGTCGTGAACCCGCCGGACGGAGGGAGCGACGCCACGGCGCCGCCGGCCGCCTATCCGCTTGCGACCCCCGACGAGGTCTGCGACGGCGTCCCGGGGCTCACCGGCGCGGCGGTCCTCGCCGCGATGAAGGCGGAGTACACCGCGACGTTCACGCCGCGGACCGGCTCGGCGAGCGCGCTGTCGATCAAGCTGAAGTACGAGGGCGGCGCGATCGTCTGCCACCGCGCGTTCAAGTCGAACGGCGGCGCGCCCGACATGCCCGCGTGGATCGAGCTCACCGCCGCGATGGACTTCTCGACCGCGGACGGCCTCTTCGCCGAGAAGCGCGCGGCGCAGGTGGCGCGCCGCTTCGGCGACGCCCTGGAGCTGTCGGCGACGGCGCCCGCCGCGGAGATCAAGGGCACGTTCACGCCCGCGGCGATGCCCGGCTTCGACGTCATCAGCGTCGGCTTCGGCGGCAACCTCCTGGCGGACGGGAGCACCTCCGGCAACGTGCAGCAGTTCGGCGCGAAGAGCGCCCCGCCGCCTCCCGGCCAGGTGAACCCGGGCGTCACGCAGCCCGTGGGCAGCTGGAAGTAGCGGCTTCGAAGCGCGGCGCGGGCAGGCACCGGGACTCCCGGCGCGCTGCCCGCGTTGCGGAGCGAGGGACGAGGCCCCCCACGCATTACGTGCAGGTTACATGCGCTCGATGATGACCGCGAGGCCCTGCCCGCCGCCGATGCACGCGCTGCCGACGGCGTAGCGACCGCCGCGGCGGGCGAGTTCGTAGACGAGGTGCGTGACGATGCGGGCGCCGCTCGCGCCGAGCGGGTGACCGATGGCGATGGCGCCGCCGTTCACGTTGGTCTTCTCGCGATCGAGGCCGAGCTCCTTCTCGCACGCGAGGTACTGCGCGGCGAAGGCCTCGTTCACCTCGACGAGGTCCATGTCCTTGAGCTCGAGCCCGGCGCGGGCAAGCGCGTTGCGGATGGCGGGCACGGGGCCGATGCCCATGAGGCTGGGCTCCACACCGGCGACGCCCCACTGCACGATGCGCGCGAGCGGCTTGAGGCCCTTGGCGGTGGCGTTCTCCTCGGTGGTGAGCACGAGGCACGCCGCGCCGTCGTTGATGCCCGAGGCGTTGCCCGCGGTGACGACGCCGTCCTTCTTGAACGCGGGGTTCAGCTTGGCGAGCGCCTCGGTCGTCGTCTGCGGGCGCGGGTGCTCGTCCGTGGCGAAGCTCACCGTGGCCTTCTTCTGGGCGACGTCGATGGGCGCGATCTCGTCCTTGAAGGCGCCGCGCTCGTTCGCTGCGGCCCAGCGCTTCTGGCTGGAGAGCGCGAGCTCGTCGCACATGGCGCGCGTGATGCCGTACTTCTGCGCGAGGTTCTCGGCCGTGATGGCCATGGGCGTCTGGCAGTAGCTGTCGGTGAGGGCGTCCCAAAGGGAGTCGCCCACCTGCGGCGCCTTGCCGAACGCGAAGCCGTCGCGCGCGCCGCGGAGCACGTGCGGCGCCTGGGTCATGTTCTCGGTGCCGCCGACGAGCACGGAGTCGGCCTCGCCGAGGAGGAGCTGCTCGGCGCCGTTGATGATCGCCTGGAAGCCCGAGCCGCACAGGCGGTTCACCGTGAGCGCCGGCGTGGTGATGGGGAGGCCCGCCTTCAGGCCCACGTGCCGCGCGCAGTAGATCGCGTCCGCGCTGGTCTGCATGACGTTGCCGATGACCACGTGGCCGATCGCGTCCGCGGCGATGCCCGACTGCGCGAGCGCGGCCTTGGCGGCGTGGGTCGCCAGATCGTTCGCGGTGACGCCCTTCAGGGTGCCCTGGAGGGTGCCGAAGGCGGTGCGCTTCGCGCCGACGATGACGATGGACTTGGACAGCTTGGCCATGGGGATCTCGCGTGCTGAGGGTTTCGGGTTGTCGTAGCTGCCGGCAACCCTTAGCACTTTGGGTCGTCCAGGGTAGCCCCCGGTGGCCTTCGCTCGCGCCGGGGTGCGGAGCCTTTGACGACGGCGCCGCAGGCGATACGCTGGGCCGTCGCCCCGAGGTTTGCCATGTCGATGCCGAACTGCCCGAAGTGCGGAGCCGCTTCTCAGAACCCCAACGCCACGCAGTGCATGTACTGCGGGCAGTCGCTCGCGGCGGCGCCCCCGCAGCAGCAGGCCTACGGAGCTCCTGGCGGCTACGGGCCTCCCGCGCCCTTCGGCGGCGCGGCCCCCGGCGGGTACGGCCCGCCGCCACCTCAGGGCTACGGCGGTCCGCAGCCCGGAGGCTACGGCGGTCCGCAGCCCGGCTACGGGGGTCCGGTGCCGCCTCAGCACGGGTACGGCGGACCTCCGGTGCAGCCGTTTGGCGGCGGCATGACGTTCACCACGGGCCAGCGCCCGGGCGGCTTCATGTCGACCATCGGCAGCATCGGCAACGCGATCTTTTGGATTCGCGTCGCCATCGCCCTGTTCGTCTTCAGCATCGTCGGCGTCGCGTCGTGCATCAACGCCGTGAGCCAATGAGCGAGGCGCTCAACCCACGATCTTCGTGAGTCGAGCGCCCGCGTAGCAAGTGCTCCTGGCCGCCGCCGCTCAGCGCCGAGTGCTCACTTGTTCGGGAGGAGCACGCTGTCGATGACGTGGATGACGCCGTTCGACGAGTCCACGTCGACCGCGCTCACCTTCGTGTCGCCGTTCAGGAACACGCTGCCGCCTTCGACCTTCACCGTGACGGAGCTCGACGGCAGCAGGGTCATGGCGGACGTGAGGCCCACGACCTTGTCGGAGCGCACCTTCCCCGCCACGACGTGGTACTTGAGCACGTCCACGAGCTGCGACTTGTTCGCGGGGAGCAGCAGGTTGTCGACCGTGCCCGCGGGCAGCTTCGCGAACGCCGCGTCGGTCGGGGCGAACACGGTGAACGGCCCCTTGCCCTTGAGGGTCTCGCTAAGCTCCGCCGCGCTGACCGCGGCGAGCAGGGTCTTGAAGGAGCCCGCGGCCCTGGCCGTCTCGACGATGTCCGCGGGCGGGCTCGCGAGCACCGCGTCGAGCACGTGGATGACGCCGTTCGAGGCGGCGATGTCGGTCTTCACGATCTTGATGGAGTCGTTGATGAACACGTCGGAGCCGACGACCTTGACGCGGAGATCGCCGCCTTGGAGCGTCTCGGCGTAGGCGAGCTTCGTCACGTCGGCCGCCTTCACGTTGCCGGAGACCACGTGGTACGTGAGGATGCTCGTGAGCGCGGCCTTGTTCTCCGGCTTGAGCAGCGTGTCGACGGTGCCCGCGGGGAGCTTCGCGAAGGCGTCGTCGGTGGGGGCGAACACGGTGAACGGGCCGGGCCCCTTCAGCGTGTCGACGAGGCCGGCGGCGGTGAGCGCGGCGGCGAGGGTCTTGAAATTCCCGGCCGCGATGGCCGTGTCGACGATGCTCGTGAGCTGGGCCGGCGGCGGCGTGGTGGGCGCGGGGGTCGGCGTCGCGGTGGCGGTCGCCGTCGCGGTGGGCGCGGGCGCCGGATCGGAGGTGGCGCTGTCCGAGCAGGCGAAGAGGGCGACGGCGAGCGACGAGGCGACGATGGAGCGGACGGCGAGGTTCATGAGGGCAATCTCCGAAAAGGGGTGAAGCGGACGGGAGGGTCTGTGCGGAAAGGGGAAGCGCGAGTCCTCGACGGGCGGAGCGCGCAGCGCCGCGTCGCGCCTCCCGAGGAAGACGCGACGGAGCGCTCCTTCGCGCGCTCACCCGCCGCTACGGGCGGGCAGAGCGCGGAGGCGAGGCGACGGGCCGGGGCACCACCGCTGAGGACACGAGGAGCATAGCCTTTGCACAACACCAGTCAAGACTGTGAACACACTTTGTTCACGCGCCCCGTCGATTACGTCATTTTCACGCAAAATTGGAGGATGGCGCGCTCCCCCGTCGTCCGCTCAACCCTGTACACACCCTATCCGCCACACGGACCGCTCGCCGCCCGCCCTCAGTTCGACGGCACGGGCACGGCGACGGTCGTGGGGTCGAGCAGGCTGCCGATGTTGTTCACCACGGCGTCGCGCGCCCCGAGCTGCCCCGTCGCGCCGGTGAAGTTCCACTCGAGGAACTTCACGATCGACGAGTGCTCCATCGTCACGTGGGACACGAAGCCCTTCCGCGCGAAGCGCCCGATCGCGAGCAGCGGCAGCCGCGTGCCGTAGGGGCGCTGGTCGACCGCGCTGGTGGGCGGCGGGGCGACGTGATCGAAGTAGCCCCCGCCCTCGTCCCACGCCACGAGCACCAGCGTGTTGTCCTTGTAGGTGGGCGACGCGAGGATGGACTTGATGATCCCGTCGGTGAAGGCGATCCCGGCGGACAGGGTCGTGCCGTAGCCGGGGTGCTCCGAGCGGAAGCCGAACGCCTTGACGAACGCGACGTCGGGCAGCGTGTTGCCCGCGACGTCGGCCTGGAGCTTGGAGAAATCGCGCATGAACGCCGGGTCGTCGACGTGCTGCCCGTAGTACAAAAACGGGATATCGCTCGGGTCGAACACGCAGGGGTACGTGGGCAGGTGAAGAGGGCAGTCGGCGGGGGCCGGCATGCAGCTGTTGCCCGCGGCCTTCGCGGCCTCCCACCCCTCCGCGTAGAAGCCCACGGTCTTCTTCGCCTCGACGAGCACGTCGGCCAGGGTCTTCTGCCCCGTGTACCGCTCGGTCTGGGTGCTGTTGCACGCCTTGCCCACCGAGTTCGGGCTCACCGCGTTGTCGCCAAAGACGTATTTGGCGACGGCGAAGTACATGTCGTTCGACGACGACTGCCCCACCACGGGCTGGAAGTACCGATCCGCGATCGCGAAGCCCTTCGCGTAGTCGTGGTACGTCTTCACGGTCGCGGGATCGGCGACCGCGAAGTTCTGCGGCCGCGCGCACGCGGTGCCGGTCACGAACTTGTCCATCTTCCCGCCGTTGATCTCCGCGAGCTCGCACTCGGCCGTGTGGTCCGGGTCGAAGCTCGCGTGCGACGTGTCGTCGAGCACCACCGGGGACGCCCCCGAGGGCTCCGTCGCGGGCACGGCCTCGCAGCACGCCGGGCCGTCGTTGCACGCCGGGTTCGACCCCGCGGGCGCCGTGCAGTACCGGCCAAAGTAGTTGTCGAAGGTGTGGTTCTCTTGAATCACCACGACCACGTGCTCGATGCGCGGCCCCGCCGGCGCCGCGTCGGGCGCGCCCGCCTCGACGGGGACGGACACGCCGCCGTCGGCGGGCTCGGCAGGGGACGCCGAGGAGCAGCCGGCGACCGCGGCCACGGCGAGCACGAGCCCGAGCGAGGCACCGCGGAGCGCGCGGCGTGAGCGTGGGTCACCCGCGAGGGAGAGGACGGGGAGGGTGAGGGCCATGGGGAGGAGGATGCTCATTTTCCAAGACTCTCTGCAATGGAGGTGCCACCTGGCCGCCGCGCGGCGAGTCGCGGTCCGCCGCGCGCGAGCGCTCCGAGCGCTGTGCAATGGGTTGCTCGGCGCGCAGCGGGCTGCACGCGGGCGAGCTCTGCCCAAAGGTTTCGATACAAACCTTTCGCATGCAAACTAACTCTTGTCGGCGCGCCGCGCTTGGCTAGGCTTCGCGGCATGAAGCGCGCAGCCCTCTCGACCCTCGCTCTCGCCTCCACCCTCGCCACGACCTTCGCGCTCGAGGGCGCCGCGCTCGCGGCCGACTACGGCGTGAAGGGCCCGGAGACGACGGCCACGACCGATCTCCCGCGCGGCTCCGGCGGGGCCGACGGCGGCAAGGTGGTCGTCCCCGCGGGCCCCGGCCCCTACCCGCTCGTCGTGGCGAGCCACGGGTTCTCGGCGAGCGCGGCCAACCAGGTCGGCTGGGCCGAGCACTTCGCGAGCTACGGCTTCGTGGTCGTCGCGCCCACGTTCCCGAACGCGTTCTCCCCCGACACGGCCAAGAACGCCGCGGTGATCGAGGGGCTCATCGGCTACGCCCGCTCCGCGCTGCCGAAGGCCGACACCACGCGCGTGGGCCTCGAGGGCCACTCGGCCGGCGGGCTGGCGACGACCGTGGCCGCCGCCAAGCTGAAGCCGCAGGCCGTGGTGCTCTTCGACCCCGTCGACAAGGACAACGCGGGCAAGACCGCCTACGCCACCCTGTGCAGCCCGACGCTGTCGCTCTTCGCGGGGGCCGGCGGCTGCAACAACCAGGCGGCGTGGAAGCCCTTCGCGAGCGCGAGCCCGGGCCCGGTGGTGTTCGCCGACGTCGTGGGCGCCACGCACTGCGACGGCGAGAACGGCCCGCGCGTGGCGTGCGGCCCCTTCTGCGGCGGCGCGGCGGTGCCCGCCCGGCAGACCGTCCACGCGCGCTACGCGACGGCCTTCCTGCTCGCGCACCTCAAGGGCGACAGCGCGGCCGCCGCCGCGCTCACCGAGGCGGCGCTCAAGGCCGACGCGGCGCTCGCGGCGCCTTCGGTGAAGGCGGGCGTCGCGTGCCCA
>DAORJJ010000114.1:0-13629 GCA_035439005.1 Polyangiaceae bacterium
CGGCCACGCCGACCTCCTCCGCGACGACCGCCCCGTCGACCGCGCCGGCGCCCACGCCTCCGCCGGCCGCGACCGCGCGCGCCGCCGAGCTCCGCGTCCTCCTGACGGGCGACGTGATCGCCCACAGGCCCGTGCTGATCCACCCGGGCGCGCTCGCGCGCGCGCTCGGGCCGCTGGCGCAGCTCTTCGGATCGGCGGACGGCGTGCTCGTGAACCACGAGTCGTCCACCGGAGCGACGCCCGCCGGGCGCAGCCGCGAGGCCGAGCTCGCCTACGCCGCGCCCCCGTTCTGGGCCAGCGAGCTCGCGGGCGCGCACGTGAGCGCGATCGGCCTCGCGAACAACCACGCGTGCGATCTCGGGCGCGACGGCCTGCTCGCCACGGTCGCCTCCGCGCGCGCGTCCCGGCTCGCCGTCGTGGGCGGAGGGGAAGACCCCTGGCGCGCGCAGGTGATCGCGTCGCGCGACGGGCACGACGTCTGCGCGGTGGCGTGGAGCACGCTGACGAACGGCGATCCCCGCACCTGCGAAGGCGCGCTGGCCTTCGCGCCGCTCGGGCGCGTCGCGGAGAAGAAGGTGGGAGACGCCATCGCCGAGGCGCGGACGCGCTGCGCCGCGGTCGTCGCGGTGGTGCACCTCGGCCAGGAGTACAAGGCCCAGCCGCCGAGCGTGTACGCGCTCGGCGCGCGCCTCGCGGAGGCGGGCGCGGACGCCGTCGTCGTCCACCACCCGCACATCGTGTCGCCGCTCAAGACCGCGACCACCTCGGACGGCCGCCACGTCCCCATCTTCGCGTCGGTGGGCAACCTCGTGACGAACCAGGGGTACGCCTGGCGGCCGCCGAACCCGGTCGTGCTCCCTGACCGCCTGCAGGTGTCGGCGAACGCGTGGACGCGCGTCGGCATGATCGCCGAGCTCTCGGTCACGTCGCCTCCCGGCGCGGGCCCGGGGACGCGCCCGCGCGTCCGCTACGGCTACCACCTCGTGTGGGACGACAAGCCGAAGCTCGAGAAGCGCGGCCAGGAGGACATCGTCGCGCGCCTCCTCTCGCCCGAGGGCGACGCCGAGCTGATGGCGCGGTTCGCGCGCGACGGCGAGGGCCCGAACGCCGTGTTCAAGTCGCCCTGCTGGATCCGCGACGCGAAGGCGACCGCGACCTGCGAGGGCGCGCTCGAGCTGCGCGGCCCGACGGCGCGCGCGCCCCGTCGCTGAGGCCTCGCGTGGCGCGCGCGGAGCGGCTCAGCCCCCGCTGAGTGCGCGATCGATGGCGCGCGCGTCGAAGCCGACCATCACCGCGCCCCCGATGTCGATGACCGGGATGCCCCCGCCCTCGATGCCGGCCTTCGAGAGCTTCACGCGCATCTCGCGCGCCGCGCTCGAGTCGGCGTCGATGTCCTTGTCGGCGAACGCCACGCCCTTGTGCTTCAGGTACGCGCGGGTCTTCTGGCAGGCGCCGCACCACGAGGCGCCGTACACCGTGACGCTCTTCTTCGCGGCGGGCCGCTCGGCCGCTCCGCCCGCGCTCGCGCCCTGCCCCGAGGGGCCCGCGGGCGCCTTGGCCGCGAGGTCGGCGCGGAGCGCGTTGCGACGCCCCACGGCGATGGCCTCGAAGGACGCGCGGGGCTTGGGGCTCACGGGGTAGGCGCCGTCCGGCCCCTTCGCGCGGAGGTCGACGGTCGTGATCTGGTCGGGCTCCTCGGCCCGCGTGGGCTCGAGGACCCGCACCACGTCGCGGTGCTCGGGCGGCACCTTGTCCGCGGTCTCCTCGACGTGGAAGTCGCCCTTGGCGTCGATCCACGTGAAGAGCAGCCCCTGGGAGTCGTCGCGCACGACCAGCGCCGCCGCGGCGACGGGCTCTTTCTTGGGCAGATCCGCGTCGTTGCGAGCGCAGCCGGGCGCGGCGAGCGCGAGGCCCATCGCGCACGCGACGAAGCGCGTCGTGCCAGCGAGACCGAGAGGGCGGCCGCTCACGGGCTGCCCTCCGAGAGGCGAGTCCACTCGTCCATCATCTTCTCCACGCGTTTCTGCAAAGATTGCTCCTCTTTGGCCTTCTCCGCCAGCTTTGCCCAGTCGCCGCCCGGATCTTCGCGGAGCTCGGCCCGGAGCTTCTCGAGGGTGACCTCGCCCGCCGCGATGAGGTCCTCGAGCTCGGCCACGCGGCGCTTGCGGCGCTCCTTGTCGCGCGCCTGCTGGCGCTGCTGCTCGAACGACGCGCGCGGCTCGGCGGGTGCGCGCGAAGCAGAGGTAGAGGGGGCGGGCTCGGCCTTCTTGGGGGGCGGCGCCTTCGACCTCTTGGCCGACCTCGCGGCGGCCTCCTCGCTGGCGGCCACCGAGGCCTGCTTGGCCTGCTTGGCGAGGTGCGCGGAGAACTCGCGGAACGTGCCGGGGTAGACGTCGACCCCGCCGTCGCGCACCGCGACGATGCGCGTCGTCACGTTCTCCAGAAAGCGCCGGTCGTGCGAGACGAGCACGACCGTGCCTTCGAAGCCCGTCAGGGCCTCCTCCAGGATCTCGGCCGCCGGGATGTCGAGGTGGTTCGTGGGCTCGTCGAGGAAGAGCAGGTTGCGAGGCTCGAGCAGCAGCTTCGCGAGGGCGAGCCGCGACCGCTCGCCGCCCGAGAAGCCCCCCACGCTACGCAGCGGATCGTCGCCCCAGAAGCGGAACCGAGCGAGGTACTGGCGCGCCGCCTCCACGGTGAAGTCGGCCCGCACGCGGCGGACCTCCTCGACGGCCGTCTTCGCGGTGTCGACCTCGCCGAGGTGCTGATCGAAGTAGCCGTCCTGGAGGTTCGTGCCGCGCTTCACGTCGCCCACGTCGGAGGGCTCGCCGCGCCCCGCGAGGAGCTTCAGGAGCGTGGACTTGCCGGCGCCGTTCGGGCCGACCACGCCGATGCGCTCGCCGCGGCGGATGAGCAGATCGACGCCCGCGAAGAGCCCGCGCCCGCCGCGCGACGCGCCGAGGCCCTTCGCGTCGAGGACGATGTCGCCCGAGCGGAGCGCCGGTGCGAAGCGGAACGCGATGCGATCGGCGACGTCCCACACGTCCTCGGGGCCAGAGACGCGCTCGAGCTTGTCGAGCATCTTGCGGCGGCTCTGGGCCATCTTGGTCTTCTGGCCCGCGATGTTCCGCCGGATGAAGTCCTCCGTCTTGTCGATGAACGCTTGCTGCCGCTCGAGCACGGCCCGCTCGCGCGCGAGGTCGTCCTTCCGGGCCTCGGCGTACGCCGAGTACGAGAGCGGATAGACGCGCAGCCCCTTCGTGCCGAGCTCCAAGGTCTGGTTCGACACGTTGTCGAGGAACGCGCGGTCGTGAGAGACGACGACGAGCGCGCCGCGGTACGCGACGAGGAACGACTCGAGCCAGGCGATGGTGTCGAGGTCGAGGTGGTTCGTGGGCTCGTCGAGGAGGAGCAGCTCAGGCTTCTTCGCGAGGATCGTCCCGAGCGTGAGCCGGCCTCGCTCGCCGCCCGAGAGCGAGGCCACCGGGCGGGTGAGATCACGCTCGGAAAAACCGAGTCGCTGCGCCAAGATGGAGACCTCGCGCTCGAGCTCGTCGCCCCGCGCGAGGTGGTAGCGGTCTTGCGCGTGGGCGAGCGCGTCGAGCGCCCGCGCGTCGCCCGACGCGGCCTCCTCCTGGGCCGCCGTGAGGGCCTCGCGCAGCGCGAGGACGTCGGCGAAGCCCGACAGGAACGCCGACAGGACGTCGCCGGTCGCCCGGACCTCGTGCGACTGTCGGTAGTAGCCGACGCTCGCGCCCTTCCGAATGACCGCGCTGCCCGCGTCTGGCTCGAGCTCGCCCGCGACGATGCGCAGGAGCGTCGACTTGCCCGCGCCGTTGGGCGCGACGAGCGCCGCCCGCTCGCCCGCGGCGACGGTGAACGTGACGTTGTCGAAGAGCGTGTCGCCCGCGTAGCCGAAGCGCACGTTGCCCACCTGGAGGACCGTCATGACGGAGCCGCCCTAGCACGCCACGGGTGCGCGCGCGGTCAAAACGAGGCGCGCGCGCCGCCCACGAGCCCGCCGGGCACCGGCGCGGCGCCCCAGGTCCACGCGCGCCACGAGGCCCACGAGCCTCGCTCGAGCGCCGCCGCGGCCCGCTCCGCGCTCGGCGCGGTGAGAAAGAGCACGGCCCCCGTGACCAGCGCGGCGCCCCCGAACCCTGCGACGACGCCGGCGAGCGTGCGCGTACCGACCACGGCGTCGACCTGGTCTTGGGTGCAGCTCCGGTCGACGCCGCAGGTCTCCCGCAGGGTGCTCGCGTCGCCGTTCGACGCGAGCCCGAGGGCGGCGGCCACGCCCACCCCGACCACCCCGACGCCGCCGACGACGAGACCGATGGTGCGCTGTGGGCCGGGCTCTCTCGCCGACGGAGCGGCGGCGGGGGCGGGCGCGCGGGGTGGCTCCCCGAGGACCCCCACGATGACCCGGTTGTGCTCACCCTGCCGCACGAGCCACTGCTCCTCCTTGACCTCCTTGCCCCGCTGGAAGCGGAAGGTGTGCGAGCCGGGATCGACGTCGAACGCCTTGCCATCGAGCGCGGGGACACGGGCGCCGTCGACGGACACCGTCACGTCGAGCAGGTCCCTCCCGCTCGGGTCTCGCGCGGAGAGCACGACCGACGGCAGGCTCTCCGCGACCTCGCCCAGCCACTTCTCGCACTCGTTGCGCACGAGGGCCGGGCACACGTCGGCGCGGCACACGCGGAGCTGCTCGCGCGCGGCCACGAGCTTGCTTGCGAGGCGCAGGCGCTGCGCGTCCTCGTAGGCCGCGAGGCACGCGGCCTTCGGGCTCGGCCCCGCGGCGACGGCGGGGCGAGGCACGAAGCTCGCGGCGAGGCCCACGACCAGCCCCGCGCGCGCGAAGCGCGACGCGCTACTCACTGGGCCCGTCCTTCGGCGCGTCCGCCGCGGCGTCTCGGGGACCCGGCGGGGTGGGGCTCAGCGACTGGAGCTGAAATTCGCTGGTCTCGGCGTAGCGCAGCTCGCCGAAGAACGGCGCGCTCGTGGTCACGGTGCTCGAACGCACGCCGCGCACCGGGAGGGAGGAGCGCGCGTCGAGCCAGAGCTCGAGGGCCTGCGTGCCGCGCTGCGTGGTCCCCGTCACGGTGCGCGTGACCTCGACGTGGACGACCGGGACCTCCTGGCCGGCGACGTTCAGCACCTCCCGGCCCAGGAACTTGAGGAGCCCGCCCTGCTGGAAGCCGCTGTCGGGTGGGGTCGTGTTCTTCCCCTCGCAGAGGTGCGGAGCCTGCTTGTCGCGCTCGACGGTCGGGCCGAGGATGAGGTTCTCGGGCGAGCAGCTCCAGGTCGCGAGGTTCGCGTTGCGGCTCGTGCCGAAGACCCACACTTGCTCGTCCTGGCCGCTCGACTCGACGAGCCGGTCGCCTCGCTGGCAGAGGTTGAGCGTCCACGAGTGGGTCGCGCTGGCGGAGAGCGAGAACGCGTAGCAGTCGTCGACGACGCCGCCGTCGCCGCGCGGCATGGGCGCCACCTCGCCGTTCATCACCGGCCCCTGGAGCTGCTCCTTCAGCGGGCCGCCGTCGGCGAGCGTGAGTTTGTCGACCCCGGTGCCCACGTAGCGGTACGTGCCCGCCTCGGGGCGGTAGAGGGGCACCGACGCGTCACGCACCTCGACGTCTTCGGGGGAGGTGTCCGCGGGCGCCGCGTCGAGGGGCCCGGGCTCGCCACCGCCGACGAGGCCCTCGAGCGACGTGCACGCGACGAGGACCAAGACGACGACCGCACCCCCGAAGGCCATGCCGGTCCGAGACATACGTGCAGCGTATCCCGATTCCGTGGCTGCACAATGTCACCTCGTCCGAGGCGTCCTCGCGCCCCGCGACGCCCGGAGCCAATCTCTGCTACCCTTGGAGGGTGTCGATCCACGCCATCGAGCCTGGCCTGCTCCTCGCCGCGCCCCGCCTGGGAGATCCGCACTTCCAGGGCACCGTGGTGCTGCTCGGTGTGCACGAGGAGACGGGCTCGCTCGGGTGGACGCTGAACGGCGCGCTCGTGGACGACGCCTCCTCGATCGTCCGCGCCACGAGCCTCGTGGCGCCCGACGACGCGCTGCCCGACACCTTCGAGGGGCCGGCGCTGCGGGGCGGCCCGGTGTCGCCAAACTCGGTGTGGATCGTGTACCGCCGGGCGCCCGGCGACGAGCTCCTGCCGGGGTCGATCACCGTGGGCGACGAGATCGCCGTCACCTCCTCGGTCGAGGCGCTCCGCACGCTGCTCGACTCGCGTGGCCCGGAGGTGTTTCGCCTGCTCGTGGGCTACGCCGGGTGGGACTCGGGGCAGCTCGAGCGCGAGCTGTCGCGCGGCTCGTGGCTGCCCGCGGCGGCCGACGCGAAGCTGCTCTTCGAGGGCGACACCGGCACGCTGTGGGAGCGCGCGTACGCGCAGGCCATCGGGACGATCCCGCAGGCGTTCGTGGGCACGCGCGGCCAGGCGTGAGCCGTCAGCCCACGAGGTCCTCGAGCGCCGCGACCGTCGCGTCGAACGGCGCACGCTCACCCGGCGCCTGCCCAAGCAGCCGCTCGATGCGCGCGAGCTTGGCGAGGGCCTCGTCGAGCGCCTTGTCGCCGCCCTTGGCGTACGCGCCGAGCTGCACGAGCTCACGCTTGCTCTCGTAGGCCACGAGCAACGCGCGGAGCCGCGCGGCGAGGCGCTGGTGCTCCTTCGTGGTGACCTGTGCCATGAGCCGCGAGACCGACGCGGGCGCGTTCACCGCGGGGAAGCGCCCGCGCTCGGCGAGGCCGCGCTCGAGCACGATGTGCCCGTCGAGGATGCCGCGCACCTCGTCGGCCACAGGCTCGTCGAGATCTCCTCCCTCGACGAGCACGGTGTAAATCGCGGTGATGCTCCCGCCGCTCGCGCCGCCGGCGCGCCCGGCGCGCTCGAGCAGCCTCGGGAGGGCGGCGAACACGCTCGGCGGGAAGCCTCGCCGCGTGGGCGGCTCGCCGGCCGAGAGGCCGATCTCGCGCAGGGCCCGCGCGTACCGCGTGATGGAGTCGACGACCAGGAGCACCCGCATGCCTCGGTCTCGGAGCCACTCCGCGTACGCGGTGGCGATCTCCGCGGAGCGCACGCGCTCGAGCGCGGGCACGTCGCTGGTCGCCGCGACGACGATCGACTTGGCGCGGCCCGCCTCACCGAGCTGGTCGAGGAGATCCCGCACCTCGCGGCCGCGCTCACCCACGAGCGCGCACACCACCACGTCGGCCTCCGCGCCTCGGGCGATCGCCCCGAGGAGGGTGGTCTTGCCCACGCCCGATCCCGCGAAGAGGCCCACGCGCTGCCCCTCCCCGAGCGTGAGCAGGCCGTCGATCACGCGCACGCCCGTGGGGAACGCGCGGTCGATGGGCGGGCGCTCGAGCGCGCGCGGGGGCGCCCGGTCGGCGGCGACCATCGCGCTCCCGGCGTCGAGCTCCGGGCCGCCGTCGAGGAAGCGCCCGAGCCCGTCGACCACGCGCCCGAGGAGCCCGTCGCCCACGGGGACGCGGAAGGGCGCGCCGGTGGGGCGCACCTCGTCGTCGGGCCCGACCCCCACGAGCGAGCCGAGCGGCATGCCGATGGCGACGCCCTCCGAGAAGCCGACGACCTCGCAGGGGAGCGGCTCGCCTCGCCGCTGGACGAGCACCACGTCCCCCACGCGCGCGCCGGGCAGGGCGAAGCGGAGCGCGAGGCCGGTGACGGCGAGCACGCGCCCGCGGACCTGCGCGGTGGGGGTCTCCTGGAGCCGCCGGCGGAGCGCCTCGAGGTCCACGCTCAGCGGATTCCCGTGCAGAATACACCGACAACGAGGCCCGCGTTGTTGTCGCCGTTGCACTCGGCGATCGCGCCGTCGTCGTTCGGGAGCACGGTGACGTCGACGGCGGAGGCGGCGGTGCTCGGCGGCGACGCCCACGCGCAGCTCACCTGCTCGCACTTGCCCGGGTCGAGCGGCTGGGTCGTGCGCGCGGAGCACACCTTCGCCCCGGCCACGTAGAAGCCCACGCTCACGCCCGCGCCCACGGGCGCCGTGCCGCGGTTGCACGCCTGCGACGTGAGCTGGGCGCCGCCCGACGAGTTGCACGCGAAGGTGGGACCGGCCTGCGCGGTGAGGTCGGAGATGTCCTTCGCGTCCGCAGTCCCAGGGACGTTCTGGCGGAAGTTGTTCAGCCCGGGCGTGACCCAGTTGTTCGCCCACGCCGAGGTCTTCGGCACGGTGCCGTCCTCGTTCACGTGGGTCACCGCGTACGCGTGCTGGTTCCAGATCGTGCGCGAGCGGACCCACCGGTCGGCGGCGTCCTCGTACACCCGAATGCCCTGCAGCCCCTTCGGGTGGTTCGCGCGGCAGGTCTTCCCCGCGCCCGGCGTACCGGCGGGAGGGTTCGCGCACTTGGTGCCGAACGCCTCGCACTTGGTCACGTCCTTGTCGCCGCAGCAGTCGGCGCTGGTGGTGCACCGGCAGTAGCCCTGGTCGCACACGCCCGACACGCAGTCGGTCGGCTTCTGGCACACGAGCCCCGCGAACTGCGCGTCCACCCCCTGGGCGTCGATGTTCAGCGTGCACGCCTGCCCGACCCCGACGGGCCCGCACGCCGTGTTGTTCGGCACCACGAGCTCGGCGCGGAAATCGCCGTCCACGTCGGCGACGATGGGGTTCTCGAGCCACGTGCACGACGAGTGGTATTGCGAGAACAACACGCGCCCGTCGACGCCCGAGTACACGCGCGCGAAGCACTCGTCGGCGTACACGGCCTCGGCCTTGCCGTCGGCCTCGAAATCGAAGATCGAGCTGCCCGTGATGTTCGAGGTGATGTCCTGCGTGCCGCGCGACCAGAGCACGCGATCCGGGCACGCGCCGCCCGCGGCGAAGTCGCAGTGCGTGCGGTCTGCACACTTTCCGCCGGGCCGCGGCGTGGCCTGGCAGTCGGGGTCGAACACCGTGTAGTACGCGCGCCCCGCGAGCGCGACCTCGGGCAGCCCGTCGCCGTCGAAGTCGGCCACCGTGGGCGGGCCGCCGCCGCCGCCGGGCACGGCGATGCGCATGCCCATGAACACGGAGTGATCGGTCTTGAAGACGGTCAAGAGGTCGGCGGTCGCGACGGCGATCTCCGGCTTCTTCTGCCCGTCGAACGGATCGAAATCGGCGATCGCGCTCCAGCCTGGCCCGGAGGGCGTGGTCTGCGAGTAGGTGGCGTCCTCGACCCACGCGTTGGCGACGGGGTCGAACTCCCACACGCGGGCGCCGTTCGTGAGCTCGACGCGAGGATCGGCGTCGAGGTTCGCGAGCACGCTGGCGATGCCCTGGCTGTAGGTCGCGTACGTCGCCGGCGGCGCCGCGCGCAGCTTGCCGGTGAGGCCGTCGAACACCCAGCCCTCGCGGATGATCTCGGGCTTCCCGTCGTCGTCGAGGTCGTGGACGCTCGGCCCGGCCCAGCCGCCCGAGAGGGTCGCCTTGAAGATGGTCGTGCCGTCGGCGTTGGTCGCCTTCTTGCGCGGCCAGAGCGGCGCCCACGCGCCGGCCTTCTTCGTGAAGGCCACCAGGGTCTCGCCGTCGGCGCCGGTCATGTAGGCGATGATCTCGGGGTTCTTGTCCCCGTCGAGATCGGCGAGCGCCACCGAGGCCGACGACCTCGCCCAGTCGACGACCCCGTCGCCGTCGACGTCGACGCCGCCGAGCACGGCCTCCTGCGTGCAGTCGGTGCCGCGCAGCACGCGGATGACGCCTAGGTTCTCGGTGTAGCCGTTGGGGACGGGCGCTGTGAACGGGACGACGATGCTGGGGGGCGCCGTGGGCCCGCCGAGCCGCGCGACCGCGGGGGTGGCCTGAACGTCGACGTGGCTCGGGAACGGATCGCCGACGATGGGGACGGCCGTCGGGAACTCGCACTTGGTCTTCGGCGCGAAGTTGCCAGCGACGGCGCCGAGCTTGCACGTCGGATCGGTGAGGCGGCCGTCCGGCGCGGAGCCGTAGGGCACGCACTGGCCGGACGCGTCGTCGCAGTAGCTGTCGTACCGGCAGGGCGTGGCCACGCCGCCCTCGGGCTTGCAGCTCGGCTGCGGCGGGACGCACACGTCGCGCACGCAGGTGAGCCCGGCGGGGCAGCCGGCGCCGCAGCCGCGGCCCGCGTCGGACTTGCCCGGCTCGAAGGTGCTCGCCTCCTTCCCGGCCTCGTCGTCGCCCGCCTCCGGGTAGACGAAGAGCGAGGTGGGCTCGTCGCCGCACGCGGGGACGGCGGCGACCAGCGCGGCCGCCGCGCCCCATGGAAACAACCACCGAATCCTCATGGGGACACCTCGCCTTCGGCTCGGGGCCGCCATCGACCTTCGTTCGCCCCTTCGGCGCTCACTTTTCGGTGCATGGGGACCTCGCTCTGGGCAGCGTAGCAGGGGTCGCCCAGCTAAGGGCTCGGGACGTCGGCCTCGGCGCGCTCCCCGAGGAGAAGGTACGTCTCCATGTCGCCCTTCCCCTTGACCTGGATCACGCCGCGGCGCTCGAACGTGAACGTGGCGTCGAGGCGCTCGTAGACGTCGCGCGTCACCTGGATCTCCCCGGGGCGCCCGCTCGACTCCATGCGGCTCGCCGTGTTCACGGTGTCGCCCCAGAGATCGTAAATGAACTTTCGTTTCCCGATCACGCCGGCGACGACGGGGCCGGAGTGGATGCCGATGCGGACGCGCAGGGCGTAGCCGCCCTCGCGGTTGATGTCCTCGAGCGCGTCGCGCATGGCCAGCGCCATGCGCGCGACGCGCGGCGCGTGATCGAGGGTGCGCTCCGGCAGACCGGCCGCCACCATGTAGCAGTCGCCGATGGTCTTGATCTTCTCGACGCCGAGGGCGACCGCCATGTCGTCGAAGGCCGAGAACGTGCGGTTCAGCATGACGACCAGCTGCTCGGGGGTGAGGCGCTGGCTGAGCTCGGTGAAGCCGACGAGGTCGGCGAAGAGCACAGTGACCTCGGCGAAGCCGTCGGCGATCGCCTCACCGTTCTCCTTCAGCCTCGCGGAGATGGGCGCAGGGAGGATGTTGAGCAGCAGGCGCTCGGACCGGGCGTGCGCCTGCGCGAGGCGCTCTTCGGCGTTCGCGGTGTCGCGCGTGAAGAGGTGAACGATGAGCAGCACCGTGGCGAGCACGGCGACCGCCGAGACGACGTCGAGCGCCAGGGCCGCCTGCGGGGAGACCAGGCTCTCGTGGAGCTGCGGCGCCGCGACCACGAAGACGCACCCCGCCATCGAGAGCGCGGCGAACGCGAGGCGATAGCCCCACTGCCGCTCGGAGAACAGCAGGAAGGCGACGGCGGCGAAGAGGAAGTTGTAGTAGACGAAGCCGACGCGACCGCCGAGCAGCGTGGAGGCCACGACGACGGTCACGTTGATGGGCGCCAGCACGGCGACACGCGCGAGCACGAGGGCGCCGCGGCGCGCGCACACGAGCGCGAGGCACAGGGACACGACGGCGACCACGTTGGTGGCGAGGGGCGCGTAGAAGCGGGGACCCGCGAGCGCGTAGCCGACGGCGAACGCGCCGCAGCTCACCGCGCCGATGAGGGCGCTCTGGTTCGTGAGGCGGATGCGCCGACGCTCCCCGGGCGGATGGCTGCGCTTCACCCCGAGCGCCGACATGCGCTCGAGCCACCCGAGCAGCCCCGTGGTCGACGGCTGCGCGAGGCTGAGGGGCGCGAACTCCTCGGCGCCCGAAGGAGGCCCGCCTCGTGAGGCCACTACCCCGCGCTCGCGGCGAGCTCGGCGTCGAGCTGCTCGAGCAGGGACCTGGCGCGGTCGGTCAGCTCGGTGGGGACGTCGACCTGGAGGACGACCACCAGCGCGCCGCGACCGCGGCCGTCGAGCCGCGGGAGGCCGTGGCCCTTCAGCGTGAACACGGCCCCGGGCTGGGTGCCGGCCGGCACGTTCACGGAGACCCGCGGCCCCTCGGCAGCGCCAGGCTCGGCCACGTTCTCGACGAGGACCTCGGCGCCGAGCGCGGCGGCGGTGAAGTTGATGTGCGCGCGCGTCACCAGGTCGGCGCCGTCACGCTCGAAGCGCGGGTGCTCCTCGACGTCGACCTCGACGTAGAGATCGCCGGCCTGCGAGTTGGGCGGCCCAGGCATGCCCTGGCCTGGCACGCGGAGGCGCTGGCCGGCGTCGATGCCCGCGGGGAACTGCACGCTCACCTTGCGCTGACGCTCCACGACGCCGCGGCCTCGACACCCGCCGCAGGGGTTGCGGATGTGCTGGCCCGCGCCGCCGCAGCGCGGACACGGCGCGGTGAACATGACGAAGCCGCGCGCGTTCGACACCTGCCCGGTGCCGCGGCAGTGTCCGCACACGTCCGGCTTGCTCCCCGGTCGGGCGCCGTTGCCTCCGCAGTCGGTGCAGGCGGCGGGCGTCCGCAGGGACACCTCGCGCTTGCAGCCGTACGCCGCCTCCGACAGGGTGATGCGCTGCTGCACGCGCAGGTCCTCCCCGCGCGCGGGGCCCCGGCCTCGGCCGCCGCGGCCGCCCGAGAACATCTCGCTGAAGAGATCCTGCATGTGCGAGAACATGTCGTTGACGCCCGGGTCGAACCCGCCACCGCCCTCGAGGCCCGCGTGACCGAACTGGTCGTACACCTGGCGCTTCTGATCGTCGGAGAGGACCTGGTAGGCCTCGTTGATCTCCTTGAAGCGCACCTCGGCCTCGGGGTTCCCCTGGTTCCGATCCGGGTGGTGCTTCATGGCCTCCTTCCGGTAGGCCTTGCGCAGCTCGTCCGCGGTGGCGCCGCGGGCCGAGCCCAACACTTCGTAGTAATCGCGCTTCTGGGACATAAGGACGGGCGCTCTGGGCGATGCGAACGGCGGCGGTCGTGGCGGAGCGATGGGCGACGCCGTGGGGGAGGCTCGGCGGCCGGTGACGAGGCCGCAGCGGCGCGCCCGCTTTCTGGGCGCAAGATAAAGCCCGCGCGGGGCCTGTCAACCGCGCAAGCGGCGCGTCACGCGCGTGCTTCAGGCGTTCGCGGAGACCACGCGCCCCTCGAGCTCCTCGATCCGGGCGTTCTTCTCTTCGAGCTCGGCCTGCAGCTTGGCGAGCGCGTGCGCGTCGGCGGCGAGCCGGGCCTCGTGCTCCTGGACGAAGCCTTGGCGGAGCGCGAAGAGCTCGGCCTCGAGGCGCTCGTTCTCGGCGCGGAGGGCGGCCTCGTCGGCGGTCGGGAGCGGCTCGCTCGGGGGCAGCGCCCGCTCGAGCTCGAGCTCCTGGATGCGCCAGGCCCGCGCCTCGAGCTCACCCTCGCGGCGCGCGCACTCCGCGGCGAGCTCGTCGAGGCGTGCGCGCAGCTCGGCCACGCGCGCGTCGTCTTGCGCGAGGTGCGCCGCCTTCTCGGCGACGGCCTCGGGGGGCGGCGCGCTGCTCTGCTCACCCACCGCCGGCGCCTGAGCTGGCGCGGGCGCCGCGTGGACGTCCTCGAGCGCGGACAGCAGGTCCTCGATCATGCGGGCGCGGCGAGCGAGCTCGGCGTCTTGTGCCTTCAGCATGCGCGCGCGCTCGAGCAGCTGGGCCTCGAGCGACGTGATCTCCCTGGCGTGCTCGCTCGCGAGCTGCTCGAGCTCCGGCGCGAGCTGCTCGAGGCGCTGCTCGGCGAGGACGAGCTCCATGACCCGCCCCTCGACCT
>DAORJJ010000114.1:13644-14882 GCA_035439005.1 Polyangiaceae bacterium
GAGCCGGTCCGCGCGCCCCTCGGCCTCGGCGGCGCGGGCCTGCGCCTCGGCGACACGCCCCTCGGCCGCCTCCGCGCGCCCCTCGGCCGCGACCGCCCGGCTCGTCGCCTCGGCGAGGGCGCGCTGCATGCGCCCCTCGACCTGGTCGGCGCGGGCGACCTCGGCCAGCAGCTCCTCGAGGCGGCGCTCAGCCGCCGACGCGCGCCCCTCGGCGTCCGCGATCGTGGCCTGCAGCTGGGACGCGAGCGACGCGAGCTCGTCCACGCGACCGTCCGCCGCGCCCGCGAGCAAGATCGCGCCCGCGGAGCGCTTCTCGGCGTCGGAGAGCGCGTGCTGCAGCTTCTCGAGGGTGGCGGCGGCCTTCGCCGCGGCCTCCTCCGCGCGCGCGCGGTCGGCCTTCGCTTGGACGAGCTCGGCGGCCTGCCGCGCGCTGTCGGCGCGGAGCGCCTCGAGCTTTCGGGCGAGCTCGGCCACCTCCTGCGACGCGCCGGCGGCGCGCTCGTCGGCCGCGGCGAGGCGGCCCTCCAGCGCCTTGACGTGCGAGTCGTCCGTGCTCGGCGACGGCGTCGAGAGCGGCTGCTCGAGGCGGCCCTTCGCGTCGATGAGGTCCTTCGAAAGCCGAACGATCTGGGCGTCTTGGACGAGGAGCTGGGCCTCCGCCTCTTCGATGCGCGAGGTGAACTCGGCTTGCGCGGCGCGCAGCTGGCCCTCGAGTTCCACGGCGAGGCGCGACTGGAGCGCGACCGAGGCCTCTTGGCTGGCCTGCATCGCCTCGGCGATGTTGGCCGCCGCCTGAGCCTGCGCGTCGAGGAGCGCCTTCTGCGCGACCTCGAGCTCCATCGCGAGGCGCATGCCCTTCTCGCCCTCGCGATCGAGCGTGTCGAGGAGGGTCTCGACGTGGGTCCGCTGACGCTCCACCTCGGCGAGGCCCGCCTCGAGGCGCCGGCGCTCCGCGTCGGACACGGTGGGCGCGTCGTCCGGGAGCTGGACGATGGCGTACCCGTCGAGGGAGAGCGGCGCGTGCGACGCGAGCGCGATGTACGACCGCGGCGGGCTCGGCTCGGTGAGCTGGGAGTCGACCGTGACCTCCGGCGCCTCGGCGCCGAGCTCGACGTACGCCACGCCCCCGAAGCCCACCTCGCCCACCATGGTGACGTGCGGGAACTCGAGCGACACGAGGTCGTAGAGCTCGCCGTACTCCAGCCCGCCCGGGCCGGCCGCCGTGCGCGCGAGGACAG
>DAORJJ010000115.1:0-14791 GCA_035439005.1 Polyangiaceae bacterium
CTCTCGGTCGGGCGGCCTAACAAACTATGCACTCCCATGCAGCCCGACTTTCGACGAAGAGCCGATCTTCTATCTCATGCACCTGTCGGCCAAAGACGGGCTCGACGTGATGGGCGTGCAGTTCCCCGGAATCCCGCTCATCACCCTCGGCATGAACCGCCACGTGGGCTGGGGGAGCACGGTGAGCTACGTCGACGTGACCGACGTGTACCGCGAGACCGTCGTGCCGTGCGCGGCCGGCGGCGGCTCGTGCGTGGTCTTCAAGGGCGCGCAGGTGAAGCTCGTCCCGCGCGAGGAGACCTTCCGCTCGAGCGGGTTCGGCCGGCCCGGCACCGAGACCAAGGTCACGTACTACGATGTCCCGCACCACGGCCCCATCGTCCCGCGCATCACCGGCTCGGGCATCGAGCCGCTCGGCGCCGAGGAGCTCTCCGTGCGCTACACCGGGTACGAGAGCGCGCCGCTCCTCCGCGCCATCTACGGCGTGAACGTCGCGAAGAACGTGGACGAGTGCGTCGCCGCGCTGCAGAAGGACTTCGCGTACGGCGGGCAGAACTGGGTGCTCGCCGACGACTCGGGGAACATCGCGTGGACCCAGGCCATCCGCGTGCCCCGCCGGCCCAAGGGCACGAAGCCCTGGAAGGTGCTCCCGGGCGACGGCTCCGCCGAGTGGGACGGCTTCTTCGACCCGAAGGTCGCGCCGAACGCGAAGAACCCTGCCAAGGGCTACCTCGTCACGGCGAACGCCGATCCGGTGGGCGTGACGGCGGACAACGATCCGGCGAACGAGCCGGAGATCGGCGGCTTCCCGCTCTACATGGGGTCCGACTACGACCCCGGGACGCGCGTCTCGCGCATCACCACGCGCATCAAGGAGGGGCTCGCCGGCGGCAAGAAGCTCGACGCGAACGCCATGGCGAGCATCCAGGCGGACGCCGTCACGAACTGGGGCAAGGCGTGGCAGCCCGCCTTCGTCGCGGCCGTCACGGAGCTCTCCGCCGAGCTCGCGACCCCGGGGACGCACGCGGAGCTGGCGCCGCTGCTCGCCGCCGCGCCGGCCAATGTGAAGGCGTTCCTCGCCGAGGCGAAGACGCTCGCGGCGGGGTGGAGCTACGACAGCCCCGCGGGCACCGAGCCCACGGCGACCCCGAAGGAGATCGCCGACTCCAAGGCCACGGCGATCATGGCGGCGTTCGCGACCAGCCTCGCCCAGGTGACGCTCGGCGACGAGGCCGAGGTCCTCAACGTGAAGCTCGGCCGCGCGCCGACGCTGAAGCTCCTCGCCACGCTCCTCTCCGCGCCGAGCACGCTGAAGACCAAAGAGGCGCTGTTCGACGACGTGCGCACGCCGGCCGTGGAGACCCGGGCGTTCACGCTCGCGAAGGCCGCGCTCGGGGCGCTCGGGGCGGTGTTCACGACGCAAGGGGCCGATCCGGCGGCGTGGCGCTGGGGCAACGTTCACACCCTGCAGCCGCAGTTCTTCCTGCCGCTCCCGTCGCTCGCGCAGAAGAAGGTCGCCCGCCACGGCGGCGACGGCACGGTCGACGTCGGCGGACACGGCATCGAGGACGACGACTACACGTACGGCTCCGGCGCCTCGATCCGGTTCGTCGCCGAGCTCGATCCCGTGAAGGGGCCTGTCGCGCGCAACGTGATCCCCGGCGGGCAGGTGTTCGACCCGGCCTCGCCTCACTTCTCGGATCTCTATGATCTGTATGTGAAAAACCAGACCGTGGACCTCGCGTTCGGCGTCGACGACGTGGTCGCCCGCGCGAAGGTGGAGGCCGAGAAGAACAAGATCGGCCGCCGCCGCTTCGTGCCCTGAGGCCTGGGCGCTCGGGCCCCAAAAGCCCCACCTCGCGGCGCCGCGTCGCGTAGGCTGGGCGCACGCCGCGGACGCCCGCGCGCGAAGCCGAACAGGAGACTCACGTGGACATGCGACAGTCGCTGAGCGCGCCCCGGCGCGCCGGGGTGGTCATGGTTCTCGCCGCGCTCGCGGCGGTCGGCTGCAGCAAGCCGGCCGGCTCCGGCTCCGGCTCCGCGGAGACGTCCGACGCCTCGCCGGCGCCGAAGGCGCCCGTGGCGGCTGGTCCGAGCGCGTCGGAGGTGGAGGGCGAGCTCCGCAAGCTCCTCGCGACGTGGTGCGCGGCGCAGGGCAAAGGAGACGCCGCGGCGTACTTCGCGCTCTACGAGCCGGCGACGTTCAAGGGCACGAAGCGCGTGCGCGAGGGGGGCGAGAAGACCTACACCTTCGCCGCCTGGAAGACCGACCGCGAGAAGATGCTGAAGGGCAAGCCGACCGTCGTGGCCGACGCGCCGACGTTCGAGACCTGGCACGCCGGCGCGCTCCCCGCGAACACGGCGCGCGCGACCTTCACGCAGCGGTGGCGCTTGGGGCGCTACGAGGACCACGGCAAGAAGACCCTGACCCTCGTGCGCCGCGCCGACGGCTCGTACGGCATCACCGGCGAGGACATGCTCACGAGCAGCGCGGGGTTCGACGACGCGCCCGACGGCGGCCTCGTCGCGAAGGAGCGCGATCTGCGCGCGTGGACCTCGCCCTTCGTGGCGCGCCTCGCCTACGAGGCGCTGCCCGGGAAGGCCCCCGCGGAGGGCATGTCTCCGCCGCGCCACCTCGTCCTCACCGTGACCGACGCGGCCGGCAAGAAGGAGGTCGTGGAGCTCTTCCGCGAGGAGACCACCGACCGTCCCGTCACCCTCGGGCCCATCCGCCCGAAGGCGCAGAAGGGCGTCCTCTTCCAGGAGGGGTTCTGGTGGGCGGGGAGCGGCGACTACTTCCGCGTCGTGCTCGACGGCGAGCGGCTGGTGGTCAAGTACAAGACCGAGGGCGAGACCGGGCCCGACGACCCTCCACCCCCCGAGGCGCTCTTCGAGGATCAGGTCCGCATCGCGCTGCCCCCCGGGGCGGTCGTGTCCGCGCGTTGAGGGGGCCGGTGTCCAGAGTGCGTCTCGGGGGGAGACCGCGCGCGTGGATCGCGTATTCCTCACGCATGCGCTTGCCCTCCGCCGCTGGCCTCGCTTCCCATCTGTCCTGCCGGTCCACCGCGCACGCCCGCCTCGCGTCGCGCGCGGGGCTCGCGCTCGCGGCCGCGATGATCGCGACGGCGTGCGGAGCCACGCCGAGACCGGAGGGGGCCTTCGACGAGCCGCCGGAGGCGGGGGTGAGCCCGGAGACAGGCGTCGACGCGCCTGGGCCGCCCGCGCCCCCGCTCTTCTCCGACGCCGGCCCGGCGGTCGAGGGCGGCTCACCGACCGACCCGAAGACCGAGGTCGACGTCGTGCTCACCGCCGACAACGCGTACGCGTTCGGCTGGGGCGACGCCACCGCCGTGGGCACCTACCGGAACGTCGTCCCCGCCAAGCTCGCGTCCGAGATCTTCAACTGCCCCGTCGGCAACGGCCCGGAGGCGTGGGTGGTGCCGGCCGCCGACGCGCCGCCGGGCGCGTACCTGTACGTCGTGGCGTGGGCCGATCGCGCCACCTCGCAGGGCGTCATTGGGCAGTTCAAGCGCCGCGGCGGTCAGCCCATCTTCACCGGGGACGGGGCCTGGGAGGCGTGCGCGACGGGTGTAGAGTACAACCCTCAGACGCCGGCGCAGTACCCAACCCAGGCCATCGTCAACGCTCAGCTCGCCATCTGCAACGCCGGCTCGGGCGACCGGGCGACGACGAGCGCGGGCTGGGTCGGCACCACCACCGCGGTGACTCCGGGCGCGGTGGGCCGGGTGGCCTTTGGTGAGGACAACTCGGACAGCGCCGGGATCTTCCCCATCGTGTGCCAGAAGGACGCGAGCAACGTCGAGGGCGTCGCCGCCAGCGCGAAGTGGATGTGGTACTCGCCCGACGCGAGCGATCCGTTCCGCTATGTGGGACCCGGGAACTCGACCCGCACGTTCCTCATCTTCCGGCTGCCCGCGCGCGCGCTCCCGGATCCGCCCAAGTAGCGCCGGCCTCTCAGCCCGCGTCGCGCACGTCGAACCCGAGGCCGCCCGTCACGCGGATACGTGGCCCGTCCGACGAGAAGCCGCCCTCGAAGGGATCGCTCTCGAGGAGCCAGGCCGTGTCGAGGTCGGCGTAGGCGACCGCGTCGAAGCACGTGGCCAACGTCGCCGCGCACGTCATGCCGAGGCGCGTCTCCACCATCCCGCCCACCATGAGCTCGAGCCCGCGTCGCCGCGCCTCGCGCCCGAGCGCGAGCGACGGGCCGAACCCGCCGAGCTTCACGAGCTTGAGGTTTACGGCGGTGGCCGCCTTCGCGCGCACGAGGTCGTCGAGGTCGAGTGGCCCGCGGAATGACTCGTCGGCGACGACGGGGACGCCGCCGTCCCGCGCGACGCGCGCCATCCCCTCGAGGTCTTCGCGGTCGCAGGGCTGCTCGAAACACTCGACCGCCGCGCCGCGCGCGCCGAGCGCCCTCAGCGTGGCGAGCGCCTCCTCGGCCGTGAAGCCCCCGTTCGCGTCGAGCCGCAGGCGGAGCCCCGGCAGTGACGTATGTAGACTGCACATGGCGCGCGCCTCGCGCTCGGCGTCTCGCCCCACCTTCACCTTGAAGGCGCGGAAGCCCTGGGCGTACCAGCGCCGGCCCACGCGGAGCATCTCGGCCTCTTCGGCGATCGGGATCGTGACGTCGCTCTCGAGCGTCGCCGCCGGCGCGGAGCACCCGAACAGCGCCCGCACCGACACGCCCCGCGCGCGCGCGAGGGCGTCCACGAGGGCGCACTCGAGCGCCGCCGCGAGCACCGGGGAGGAGGGGGAGGCGGCGAGGGCGAGCGCGTGGGCCTCGTCGGCCGTGTTCACCTCCGCGCCGACGACGCGCTCCTCGGCCGCCGGCCACGCGCGCTCGACGTCGGGCAGGTCCTCCCGCGTGACCGGGTGGAGGCACGCCGCCTCCCCCAGCCCGCGCACCTCGGGGCCCCCCCGCTCCTCGGCCGTGAGGCGCACGAGCCCCGCGCGCGTCGTGTCCATGCGCGCCGTCGCGATGACGAAGGGCTCGCGGAGCGGGACGCACAGCGCAGAGAGGCACGCGGTCTTCACCAACATGTTGCCGAGACTACCGGCCCGGGGTCGTAGTGTCGCGCGCGTGACGTATAGGTGCCGCAGGGTCGGTTGGGTCAGGGCCGTGGTGGCGTGTTGGCTCGCGGCGTCGCCCGCGCGCGCCTCGGAGCACCAGCCGCCCGCCGAGAAGCCCCAGGTGGAGGCCGGGCTCGGAAAAGGCGTGACGATCCGCTCGAAGGACGACCTCGTCAGCCTCCAGCTCCGCCCGCGCGTGCAGCTCCGGGCGGCCTTCGCCACCGAGCCCGAGAAGACCTCCGGCTCGCCCGTGCTCGCCCCCGAGGACGAGGCGACGCAGTTCGTGATTCGCCGCGCGCGCCTCGCCTTCACCGGCAACGCCCTCGGGCCGAAGCTCACGTATTACGTGCAGCTCGCGTTCTCGAACGCCGACACCGAGTCCGACCTACGGCTTCCGCTGCGTGACGCCTCGTTCCAGTGGAACGCGCTGCGCGACCTCGGACTGAAGTTCGGTCAGATGAAGGTGCCGCTCGGCCGCCAGCGCGTCGTCTCGTCGAGCGCCCTCGAGTTTGCCGATCGGTCGATCATCATCGAGGAGCTGAGCCTCCACCGCGACGTCGGCGTGCTGGCACTCTCACGCAACCTCCTCGGGCTCGGCGACACGCTCGGCTATCAGGTCGGCGTGTTCGGCGGTGACGGCCGAAACCGCGTCGCCGAGTCGGCTGGCCTCCTATGGGTGGCGCGCGTCGACCTCTGGCCGAATGGCCATTTCTCAGACCTCAGCGAGGGCGATCTCGAGCGGCTCCCGAAGCCGCGCCTCGCGTGCGGCGTGACGGTCGCCTACAACCAGAACAGCTACCGCAAGCAGAGCGTCGTGGGCGACACGTACCGCCTCGGCGGCTTCGACTACCTCCACGGAGGCGCCGACTTCTTGTTCAAGTGGCGCGGCCTGGCGCTCTCCGGCGAGGCGCTCATTCGCAACTCGGAGCGGGACTTCCGCGACGGCATGGTGGACGGAAAGCCCCTCCGCGAGTGGTCGCGCTCCGGCGCCGGCTTCTTCGGGCAAGCGAGCCAGATGATCACCGAGAACGTGCAGGTGGCGACCCGCTTCTCGCACCTCCAGCCGCTCCGCAGCACTGATCCGAAGCTCCTCGGTCGATCGGAGGCCGCCGGGTCGGTGAGCTACTACTTCGCGGCGCACGCGCTGAAGCTGCAGGCCGACTACAGCTACCTCTTCGGGCCCGGCGAGGACGACGGCCGTCACCTGGCGCGGCTCCAGTTCCAGCTCTACCTCTGAGGCCGGCGCACCGCGCGCCGATCGATTCAGGAGGGTGAACTCGCCGGGCTGCGGGTAGGCTGGTGCGATCCGCGCGAGCCCGCTTGGGCGCGACCCGGTCGAGAGAGAGCCCATGAGCCCCGCCGCGCCCCCACCTCCCGAAGCGTCCCCCGCCGAGCTCTCGCGGATCCGAGAGGTGATCTTCGCCTCGAGCGTCGGCACGCTCTTCGAGTGGTACGACTTCTATCTTTACGGCAGCCTCGCGGCGTTCTTCGGGGGCCTCTTCTTCCCCAAGGGCAACGAGACCGCGGGCTTTCTCGCGAGCCTCGCGACGTTCGGCGCGGGGTTCGCCGTTCGCCCCTTCGGCGCGGTCGTGTTTGGGCGCCTCGGCGACCGGCTGGGGCGCAAATACACCTTCCTCGTCACCATCGTCATCATGGGGCTCTCGACGGCGCTCATCGGGGTGCTGCCGACCTACGAGACCCTCGGGATCGTCTCGCCGATCCTGCTCGTGAGCCTCCGCCTGCTGCAGGGGCTCGCGCTGGGCGGGGAGTATGGCGGCGCGGCGACCTACGTCGCCGAGCACGCGCCGCCCTCGAAGCGTGGATACTACACGAGCTACATCCAGACGACGGCCACCATCGGCTTCTTCGTGTCTCTCGCGGTCATCCTGGTCTCGCGGCTCGCCTTCGGCGACGCCACGTTCAAGGCCTGGGGGTGGCGGGTGCCCTTCCTGCTCTCGTCGGTGCTGCTCGCCGTGTCGGTGTACGTCCGCACGCGCCTCGAGGAGTCGCCGGTGTTCGCGGAGATGAAGCGCGAGGGGAAGCTCTCGGCGCACCCCATCAAGGAGAGCTTCACGAACCCGCTCAACCTGAAATACGTGCTCATCGCGCTCTTCGGCGCGGCCGCAGGCCAGGGCGTCGTCTGGTATACCGGGCAGTTCTACGCGCTTTATTTTCTGCAGAACACGCTGCACGTCGACTTCGTGACCTCGACGATCGACATCGCGATCTCGCTCGCCATCGGCACACCGCTCTTCGTCTATTTCGGTCGCCTCTCCGACACCGTCGGGCGAAAGCGAATCATGATGGCGGGGCTGCTCCTCGCCGCGCTCACCTACGTGCCTATCTACATGGGGCTCCGGCACTTCGCGAACCCCGACCTCGTGGCCCACCCCGACCCGAAGCAGATGAGCCACGTGGGCATCGTCGCGCTCCTCACGGTCCAGGTCGTGTACGTGACGATGGTGTACGGGCCTATCGCCGCGTTCCTGGTCGAGCTATTTCCGGCCAAGATCCGCTACACGTCGATGTCGCTGCCGTACCACCTCGGCAACGGATGGTTCGGCGGCTTCCTCCCGCTCATCGCGTCGTCGCTCACCGTGGCGACCGGCAACATCTACGCGGGCCTCGTCTACCCCATCGCGGTGGCGCTCCTCACCTTTGTCGTGGGCATGATCACCATCCGCGAGGGCAAGCAGCACGACGTGCACGTCATCCACGAAGAGGCGACGCCCTGACGCGGGGCTTGTGGCGTCAGGGCTCGCCGCCGCGCAGGGCGCGCGCGGCGCCCTCCCACCGCGGCAAGAGCGGCAGCGAGCCGAGCGCGAGCGCGGCCGCGATCACGAACACGGCCTGCGGTCCGAGCGCGTCGGCGAGGACGCCCGCGAGCCCCCCCGCGACGGCGAGCGAGACGGCGTTCGCCGTCGACAGCACCGTGAACTCCAGGGCCGCGTGCTCGCGGTTGGTCGCGCCCATGAGCGCCGAGAACAGCACCGTGGTGCCGATGCCGCTCGCCGCGTGCTCGGCGGCCAGCGCCGCCGTCACCGCCGCCGTTTGGCTCGTGTGGCCCACCAGCAGGGGCAGAGGCGCGCACGCCGCGGCCTGGAGCACGGCCGCCACCGTGAGCGCGCGCCGGTCGCCGAGCTTGCGGTGGAGGAGGCCGCCCGCGAGAGAGCCCGCGACGCCGGCGAGCGTGCCCACGGTGACGGCGAGCGCGCCGATGCGCTCCTTCGACCACCCGCCGTCGACCAGCACCGGCTTGAGCAGCGCGCCGGCGGCGTGGAGCCCGAGCTTGTAGCCGAACGCGACGAGCAGCACCGCGCGCACCTCGGGGCGCAGCATGGCGCGCAGCGCGGACCACGCCGCCGAGAGCTCGCCGCGGAGCGACGTCGACGGCGCGTCCGACGCCCCATGTGGGGGAGCCGCGTCCTCGCCCACGCGCTCGCCCACGAGCGTGGTCCCGAGAGAGGTCACGAGCACGAGCCCGGCGAGGCCGAGGATCGCGGTGCGCTCCCCGAGTCGACCTCCGAGCGAGAGCAGTCCCGCGCCGCCCGCGACCATGCCGAGCCGGTAGGCGCCCACCTGCGCGACGTTGCCGAGGCCGCGCTCGCCCTCGGACAGCGTGCGCACCGCGAGGCCGTCGACGAACACGTCTTGGGTCGCCGCGAGGAGCGCCGCGACCGCCGTGAGGGTGAACCACAGCGCCCGCGCCTCCGACAGCGGCCGGACCGCGTAGAGGGCGAGCGTGCCCGCGAGCGCCGCCTGCAGGCCGAAGACCACGGAGCGCGCCCGCGCGCGGAGCCGCGGCGTGTCGCCCGCGCGCGCCCAGAGCACCTTCAGGGCCCACGGGAGCTGGAGCCACGAGACGGCCGCGATGAGGCTGTAGGAGGCGTGGCTCTGCCGGAGCGCGACGGGCAGGTACTCGGCCGCGATCCCTAGGGGCACCCCCTGGGCGAGGTACAGCGCCCCGAGCCCGACGAGCTTGCTCGCGCCGCCGCCGTCCGCCGTCCGCGCAGGGATCGCCACGGCCCGAGTGTAGACGAACGGCGCGCTCCTCACCGCGCTTCCGCTCGGCCGCGAGAGGGTGTAGGTCGCGGCACGTGCGCACGGTCCTGCTCCTGGTCGCGTCGAACATCTTCATGACCTTCGCCTGGTATCGCCACCTGCGCCACCAGGCGGGCTCGCCGCTCTGGAGCGCGGTGCTCGTGAGCTGGGGAATCGCCTTCTTCGAGTACTGCCTCGCCGTCCCCGCGAACCGCATCGGCTATGGCAGGTTCACCCTGGCCGAGCTGAAGGTCACCCAGGAGATCATCTCGCTCGTCGTGTTCGGCGTGTTCTCCGCGTTCTGGATGCGCGAGCGCGTGACCCTGAACCACCTCTGGGCGGCGTGCTGCCTCGTGGGCGCGGCGTTCTTCGTGTTCCGCCGCTGAGCGCGCGGCAAGAAAGTTCGCGCTCGACGCTGGGCCTCCCCGAGGGGAAGATGAGGGCACGATGAGCCTTCGACTGTGTGCATCCTGCAATCGTCACGTGCGTGAGTCGAGCTGCCCTTTCTGCGGCGCTACCGAGAGCCTGCCGCTCCCGGTGCCCCACTCTCGCTCGAGCCGCGCCGCGATGGTGTTCGGCACGGCGACGATGGTGACCGCGATCGCGTGCGGCGGCACGGTCGAGACGACCGACTCGGGCACGGGCCCGACGCCGACGCCCACCGCCACCACGACCAACTCGGCGGGCCCGGTGTATGGCGCGCCCGTCGACGCTTCGCCACCGCCCGCGGACGCTTCGCCGCCCCCGAAGGACGCCGCGCCGGACTCGCCCATCGCGCCGGCGTACGGCGCCCCGCCCGACGCGGCGGTCCCGCCGTACGGCGCGCCGCCGCCCCGCGACGCCGGCCCCTGAAGCCGCCGACCGGCGCCGATCAGCGCCGCGAGGCGATCTTCTCGCGCTCGATCGACGAGCGCTCCGCCTCGCTCACCGGCGTGGGGTAGTGGCCGTCGAAGCACGCGAAGCAGTGCGGGCGACCCGCGAACAGCTCCCTGAACTCGGCCACGTCGGGGTAGACCACGGCGTCGGCGCCGATGGCCTTGCGCACCGCCTCGTGGTCGTGGGTCGCGGCGATGAGCTCCACGCGCCGCGCGATGTCGATGCCGTAGACGCACGGGTGGCGGAGCGGAGGCGCGGCCGAGACCATGTACACCTCGCGCGCGCCGCTCTCGCGCACCGTGCGCACGATGTGGGTCGAGGTGGTGCCGCGGACGATCGAGTCGTCGACGATCGCCACCTTCTTGCCCGCGAGCACGTCGCCGATGGGGTTCAGCTTCTGCCGCACGAGGCGCTCGCGATCGATCTGCGAAGGCACGATGAAGCTGCGGCCGACGTGGTTGTTCTTCGTGAGCCCGCGCCGGTAAGGGACGCCCAGCTCCTCGGCGAGCCCGGAGGCGGCGAAGTAGGCCGACGACGGCACGTCGATCACCACGTCGGGCGCGAGCCCCTGCGCCCGCACGGCGCGCGCGAGCAGGCGCCCCATGCGCACTCGCTCGCCGGCCACGAGGTGCCCGTCGAAGGTCGAGTCCTCGCGCGCGAAGTAGATGTGCTCGAAGCTGCAGAACGCGGGCGCGACGCCCTGCTCGACGTCGAAGTGCACGGCGCCGTCGGCGTCGACGAAGGCCGTCTCGCCCGGGGCGAGATCCCGAACGAGCTCGAACCCCAGGTAGTCGAACACGGTCGACTCCGACGCGAACGCGTGCTCCACGCCCTCGGGGGTCTGGCGCCGGCCGTAGACGAGCGGGCGAATGCCGTGGGCGTCGCGGAAGGCGAGCAGGCCCTTGTGCGCGAGGAGCGTGATGGTCGAGTACGCGCCGTCGACCTTCGCGCGCAGGGCCCGCACCGCGTCGAAGACGCCCGCCGGGGTGAGCGCCTTGAAGCCCACGCGCTCGAGCTCGTGGGCGAGCGTGTAGATGAGCAGCTCGAGGTCGGTGGTGGTCTCGATCACGCGCTCGCGGTCACGCAGGAGCTCCGAGCGCAGCGCCTCGAAGTTGGTCACGTTCCCGTTGTGCACCATCGCCAGCCCGAACGGGTACGACATGGTGAACGGCTGGGCGTCGAGCACCTCGGTGCTGCCCTGCGTCGCGTAGCGGGTGTGGCCGAGGCCCACGTTGCCTCGGAGATCGGCGATGTCCTTCGCCTCGCGGAACACCTCCGCGACCAGCCCTCGCCCCTTCCGCAGCCGGAACCGCCCGTCGAAGGTGACGACGCCCGCCGCGTCTTGGCCGCGGTGCTGCACCGCCGTCAGCGCGTAGACGATGCGCTCCGCCACCGGCGCGCGCCCGTAGATTCCGACGATCCCGCACATGGCTTATCTCCCCGCGCGCTCCGCCACGAGCTCGCCGAGCAAGAGGTCGCGGAGGGTTTCACTGTAGAATGCATGTTCCACTTGCAGCCCCCGCCGCTCGATCTCTTCCAGGGTGCCGGCGCCCCGGAGATCGACCGCGCGCCGCGCGAGCACCCGGCCGGTGTCGAGCCCCGCGTCCACGAGGTGGACCGTGATCCAGGTCTCGTCGAGCCGCGCGGCGTGCGCGTACGCGTAGCCGCCGAGCCCCTGGTGGACGCGCGTGTCGGCGGGGTGGATGTTGACGATGCGCCCCGCGTACCGCGCGACGAACCCCGCCGAGAGGATGCGCATGAAGCCCGCGAGCACCAAGAGGTCGAGCGGCGCCTCCTGCTCGTACGCGGCGAGCGCGTCGGCGAGCGCGGCGTCCCACGCCTCGCGCGAGCGCCCGAGGGCAGGGAGCGCGACCGTCGGCAGCCCGCGCTCGCGCGCGAAGGCGAGGCCGCCGCACTCGGGCTTGTCGCTCGCGACGACGGCGATCCGGGCGACGCCGTCGAGGGCCCCGCCGGGGAGCGTGGCGGCGTGGAGGGCGCGCAGGTTGGAGCCGCGGCCCGACACGAGCACGCCGAGCGCCTTCGCCCCTGCGGGGCTCACGTTCAGGTTCACGAGCCCACCCCGATGTCGGACCGGTGCACGAGGCCCGGCGCGTGGAGCGCGCGTACCCGCGCGTACGCGGCGTCCCGCGCCGCCGCGCGTGAGGGCCCGACGCCCACCACGGTGAGCGCGCGGCCGCGGGTGAACGTGAGCGCGTCGGGCTCGTCACGGAGCGCGCCCGCCACGCACGCGTGGACGCCCTCGGTGGGCGCGAGCGCCGCGTCGGCGACGCGGACGGGCGTGCCCTCGCTCGCCGCCGGGTAGCCCGCCCGCGCGAGGACGACGCCCACCGCGTGGTGGTCGAGCGTCGCGGCCGACGCGCCCGCGAGGCGCCCCTCGGCGCACCGCAGGCAGAGCTCCGCGAAGCTGCCGCCGACCCGCGGGAGCACCACCTGCGCCTCGGGATCGCCGAACCGCACGTTGAACTCGAGCACCCGCGGGCCGTCGCTCGTGAGCATAAGTCCGATGTAAAGAAAGCCGCGGTAGCGGAGGCCGTCCGCCACGAGGCCAGCCACCGTGGGCGCGACGAGCTCCTCGACGATGCGCGCGCGGAGGGGGTCGTCCGGCGCGAGCACCGGCGAGAAGGCGCCCATCCCGCCCGTGTTGGGGCCCTCGTCGTGGTCGAGGAGCCGCTTGTGGTCGCGGGACTCGGGCAGGAGCACCGCCTCGCCGTCCGACACGAGGAGCATGACCGAGAGCTCGGGCCCGACGAGGCGCTCCTCGACGAGCAGGCGCGCCTCGCGCCCGTAGCGCGCGCGGAGCTCGGCGACCGCGCCGCGCACCGCGTCCCAGGCGTCGCAGACGATGACGCCCTTGCCTTCGGCGAGGCCGTCGTACTTCACGACGCCGCCCGCCTCGGCGCCGTCGCTCCACGGCGTCTTCGCGGGCAGCGACTCGCCGGGTCCTAGCGTGAGGGCGCGCGCGGTGGGGATGCCGTGCCTCGCGAGGAACGCCTTCGCGAACGCCTTCGACGTCTCGAGCGCGGCGGCCTCGCGTGACGGGCCGACGACCGCGAAGCCCTCCGCGCGGAGCGCGTCCGCGACGCCCTCGGCGAGCAGCGCCTCGGGGCCTATCACCACCAGCGAGACGCCGCGTGCGCGGAGCTCCCCGGGGAGCGCCTCCATGGGCACGTCGCCGCACGAGCCGCGGACGCCCGGGTTGCCGGGCACCACGACCACCGCGTCCGGCCCGAGGTCGGCCGCGAGCCGCAGCGCGAGGGCGTGCTCGCGCGCGCCGCGGCCGAGCACCGCCGCCTTCAGGGCCCCTGGAGCGCTCATTGTCCGAGCGCCTCGTCCGCGAGGTCCGCGATCGCGCGGGCCGTCGCCTCGGCGTCGCCGAGGTACGTCGTGACCTCGAGCGCGAGGAGCTGCTCCTTCACCTCCGCGCCCACCTCGAGCGTCGCGACGAAGGCCTCGAGCGCGGCGCGCGAGAGCGCCCGCCCCCGCGTGAGCTCCTTCAGCGCTTGGTACGGGTCGCCGTCGGTGTGGAGGCGCAGGATGGTCTGGATGGGCTCGGCGAGCAGCTCGGGCACCGCGGCGATGGCCGCGAGGCAGGCCGCCGGATCGACCGCCACGCGCCCGAGGCCGACGAGCACCTCCTCGAGGGCGAGCACGTGGTGCGCGAGCGCGACGCCGACGTTGCGGAGCACGGTGCTGTCGGAGAGATCGCGCTGCATGCGTGAGCGGCACAGCTTGTCCGACAGGAACCCGAGCGCGCTGTTCGAGAGCAGCAGGTTCCCCTCGGCGTTCTCGAAGTGAATGGGGTTCACTTTGTGCGGCATGGTCGAGGAGCCGACCTCCCCTGGCTGCGCCCGCTGCGCGAGCCACCCGCGAGAGACGTACTGCCAGGCGTCCTGGCAGAGATCGAGCACGACGTTGTTCGTGACGCGCACCTCGTTGAACCACCGCGCGAGCGCGTCGTGATCCTCGATCTGGGTCGTCGCGGGGTTCGGTACGAGGCCGAGGCGCTCGACCACGCGCCGCTCGTAGCTCGCCCAGTCGTAGCTCGGGCACGCGGCGCGGAGGGCCGAGCGGTTCCCGGTCGCGCCGTTCAGCTTGCCGAAGAGGCGCTGCCGCGCGAGCGCGTCGTGCGCGCGGACGAGCCGCCCCAGGAACACCGCGAGCTCCTTGCCCGCCGTGGTGGGCGAGGCGGGCTGGCCGTGGGTGTTCGCGGGGAAGGGCGTCGCCGCGTGCTCCCGCACGAGGGCCGTGAGCGCCGCGCCGAGCCGGCGCACGAGCGGGAGCTGCACGTCGCCGAGGAAGCCGTCGAAGAGCACGCCGTACGCGAGGTTGTTGACGTCCTCCGACGTGAGGCCGAAGTGGACGCGGTTCGGGCGCCGCAGGGCGGCGCGTCGGCGGAGGTACACCTCGCACGCCTTCACGTCGTGGCGGAGCTCGACCTCGATCGCCTTGAGCTCGGCGTACCCCTCGTCGTCGAGCTCGGCGGCGGCCCGCAGTCGCTCGCGCTCCTCGCCGCTCAGCGCGCCGAAGAGCCCCGTGTCGTCGAGCGCGAGCGCGTGCTCCACCTCGACCGCGAGGCGCGCCCGCATGAGCGCGTGCTCCGAGAAGTACTCGGAGAGCGGCGCGAGGCGCGCGCCGTACCGCCCGTCGAGGGGCGAGATCGCGCGGGCGCGGTGCGCGTCGACGGGGTTCATGGCGAGACCTCGCCTGCGGCTCGGGCTCGCCATAGACCTTCGTTCGCCCCTGCGGGGCTCACTGCCGGTTC
>DAORJJ010000116.1:0-5670 GCA_035439005.1 Polyangiaceae bacterium
CTCCCCCCGCGGCGACTCGCCCTCCCCCGCGCAGACCTCGCGCCGCGCGAGCCCGCCGCTCGGCTCGTCGTAAGGCCCGCTCACGCACGCGCCGGCCGGCTACATCACGTCGAACGGGTAGCCCCCATCGACGTAGGCGCGCTCGGCGATGCTCTTGCGCAGCTCGTCGTCGTTCTCCTCCAGCTCGGCCACGCACGCCGCGAGGCGACGCCGCGCCGACGCGACGAACATGCGGGTCATGTCGAGCTCGCGCTTGCTGCCCTCGAGGCCGCGCCGCTCGAGCGCGCGGCTCGTGCGCGAGAGCACGGCGGCGATCGCGTAGAGATCGATGGTCATGTCGGCCGCGCGCTTCTGCGGGAACTGCATCTCGTGCACCATCCTCCCGTGGCGGCGGATGGTGCGATCGGCGTGCTTCGCGAGGAGCGTCGCGTACTCGCCGAGCACGTCGCCCTCGGCCTCGAGCTCGGGGTGAATGTGCGAGAGCCGCTCGCGAGAGAGCGCCGACCGCGCCTTCCGCATGGCGAACTCGCTCAGCAGGCCGAAGCCCTTGATGGGCTCGCGCACCGCCTTGGCGACCTCGGAGAGCTCGCGGCCCGGCCCCTGCATGCCGGAGAGCGCGATGAAGCAGCGGAGGATCTCGTTGGTGCCCTCGAAGATGAGGTTGATGCGCGCGTCCCGGTAGATGCGCTCGTACGGGTACGACTGCATGTAGCCTGCACCGGCCGCGATCTGCAGGGCCTCGTTCGCCACGCGGTCGAGGGTCTCGGAGCCGAACACCTTGCACACGGCGCTCTCCACCGAGTGATCGCCCGGGCGCGCGTCGACGATCCCGGTCGTGAGGTAGGTCATGCTCTCGAGCGCGAAGGTCTCGGCGACCATCCGCGCGATCTTGTCTTTGATGAGGCCGAAGCCGCCGATCGGGCGCCCGAACGCCTTGCGCTCCTCCGCGCGCTCGACCGCCAGCCGCAAGAGGCGCTTCGACGCGCCGACGCAGCCGGACGCGAGGCTCAGGCGGCCGCGGTTCAGGATCTCCATCGCGACCTTGAAGCCTCGCCCGACCTCGCCGAGCACGGCCGACTCGTGCACGCGCACGTCGTCGAGCGTGACGGAGGTGGTCGAGCTCCCTCGGATGCCGAGCTTCTTCTCGTTCTTGCCGCTGGTCACGCCGGGGCCGCGCTCGACGAGGAACGCGGTGAGGCGCGGCTTCGCGCCGTACTCCGCGGGCGAGGTGCGCGCGAACACGGTGAAGAGGTCGGCCACGCCGCCGTTCGAGGTCCAGATCTTGGTGCCGTTCAGCACGTACGAGTCGCCGTCTCTCACCGCCGAGGTCTGGATCGCGCTCGCGTCGCTGCCGGCCCCGGGCTCGGTCAGCGCGAAGGCGGCGAGCGTGTCGCCGGACACGAGCCGCGGCAGGTACGTGGCCCGCTGCTGCTCCGTGCCGAAGAGCACGAGCCCCATCGTGCCGAGCGACGAGTGCGCGCCCACGGTGACGCCCAGCGAGGCGTCGATGCCCGCGAGCTCCTGGATCACGCGCGCGTACGCGGTCTGCGAGAGCCCCGCCCCGCCGTACTTCTTGGGCACCAACATGCCAAAGAGGCCGAGCTCGCCGAGGCCGCGCAGCACCTCCGCGGGGATCTCCTCGTCACGATCCATGGCCGCCGAGTCGACGTGCTTCGCCGCGTAGCGCCGCAGGCTCGCCGTGAGCGCGTGCACGAGGTCGATCTCGGCCTGGGCGGGCTCGGGCCACGGAAAGACGAGGTTCTCGGCCACGTCTCCGAAGTAGAGGGCCTTGGCGAACGACTCATCGGGGCTCATGACAGCGACCCTCCCTGACTCGCCGCGGACGCGCAACCATTTCTTCCGCGCCTACCCGCGGCCCGCGGGTGCGTCGCCGCAGCAGCGCAGGCCCTGCTGGTAGAACCGGTGGCTCTGGTTGTGGGCCTTCGTCGCCGGGCGGCAGCGGGCGCGCACCGGCCCCCAATACCCGCCCTTCAGCACCGACGGGCGCTCGCCGGGGCGCGAGCTCCGGGTCCACTCGTCGACGTTGCCCGTCAGGTCGTAGACGCCGAACGCGCTCCGGCACGCCGGCCGGCTGCCCGAGGCCTCGCCCTGCCACAGCTTGTCGAGCTCGAGGAGCGTGGCGGGCGCGGCGCGCCTCCCGAAGCGCCCCCACGGCCGCCACGGCTTGTCCACGACGCAGGCCGCCGGATCGCGCACGTAGCCGGTGGGGTAAGGCGTGGCCTCCTCCCCCTCGCACGCGAAGGTCCACTCGTCCTCCGTGCACAGCCGCTTGCCCTCGCCCGCGCAGAGCGCGGCGGCCTCGTACCAGTCGACCATCACGATCGGGTTCGCGCCCGCGCGGTTCGGGTACTCGAAGCGGTCGATGCAGTAGTGCATGGGGCGCGTCTTCAGCGACCGCGCGCGCGCCTGCCACGCCGCCGCGTCGTACTCGGCGCAGCGCTCCGGGAACTTTCGCGTCAGCCAGCGCTTGCAGGTGAGCTGCTGCAGCCCGTCGACCCCGAACCAGTCGCCGCCGTCGTCCTTCATCTGGCCACGCACCTCCACCATGCCCTCGGCGCACGCGCCGCGGGTGCCCTCGCGCGCGTCGGTGACCGAGGGAGCCTCGACCTCGCCGGCCCCCACGACCTGCCAGAAGGCGCCGTCGAGGAGCCTCCAGCGCCGCTCGGGCGCCTGGAACGTCGCCTCGACGCGCGCCGGCCCGGCGACCGGCGCCGTGGCGGCCCCAAGGGGGGTCCCCGCGCGCCCTGAGGGCGCCCCCTCGCGGACGCGCTCCACCGGCGCCGCGGCGGGCGCTGGAGGCCCCGTCACGGCGGCGCCAGCGACGCCCGTATGCAAGCCCATGACCAGCGCCGTGCCCCAGACCCAGCGCGCCCACCCGTTGGAGGAATCAACCACCTTCCTCATACATAAAAGACTCCCACCTAAATATTGGGAATCAAGGAGATTTATTTGTGTAGCAACTGGTTGCGCGGGGCCCCTGGATCTGGCACGATCTCCTCGGCCATCAGGAGGCCAACGCAAACGAATTGCTCACAGGCCCAGGTCTTGCTACGGCTGTGAGAGCGAGGACCGTCTCCGACTCTCCAGGGACCGCCACCGGCGGCGCGCGGAGCGCGCGATCGAGCCTCGCCGGGGAGGCTCATTGGAAGGAGGGCTCTGCAGCGGCGCCGCACGCTTTTTCGAGGAGGTCACCCGCGCCAACGCGCGAGGCGTGGCCGCCCTGATGGGCGTCTGCAACGTGACGCCCGACAGCTTCAGCGACGGCGGCCTCGCGGCCGATCGCGACGCCGCCCTCGCTCACGTCGACCGGCTCGTCCACGAGGGAGCCAACATCGTCGACATCGGCGGCGAGTCCACGCGGCCGGGCGCCGCGCCCGTGTCGGCGGCGACTCAGCTCGCCCGCATCGAGGAGGTCGTGGCCCGCGCCGCACCGCGCGTCGTCGTCTCGGTCGACACCACGCTCGCCGAGGTCGCGGACCGGGCGCTCGCGCGCGGAGCCCACGCCGTCAACGACGTCTCGCTGCTCTCCGACCCCGACCTGGCGCGGGTCGTCGCGGCCCGGGGCGCCGCGCTCATCCTGTCGCACGCGCGAGGCTCGCAGGCCGACATGGCGGGCTTCGGCGCGTGGCCCGAGCGCGCCTACGGCGACGTGGTCGACGACGTCCTCGCCGACCTCGCGCGCGCCCGCGCCCGCGCCATCGAGGCGGGCGTCGACCCGCGCGCGATCGTGCTCGACCCCGGGCTCGGCTTTTCGAAGAGCGCCGCCCACAGCCTCGAGCTGCTGCGGCGCGCGCGCGAGCTCGTGCTGCGGGCGGGCGCGCCCGTGCTCATCGGCGCGAGCCGCAAGTCGTTCCTGGGCGCCGCGTGCGGTGAGCCCGATCCCCGGCTGCGCCTCGGCGCGTCCATCGCCGCGGCCGTGCACGCGCAGCGGTGCGGCGCCGCGCTCGTGCGCGTGCACGACGTGCGCGAGACACGGCAAGCGCTCGCGCTCGAGGCGCTCCTCGGCGGCGAGCGCGACGACCACGCGGGTACGTCGCCTCGTGGTGACCACCCACCGACCCGCGAGGCCCCGTGCTAGAGGGATTCCTCCAGCTCTTCGCGCGGCGTCCGTTGCAGCAGGTGCTGCTCGACGTAGCCGACGTGCTCATCGTGGCCTACGTGGTCTACCGCGCCCTGCTCGTCATGCGCGGCACGCGGGCGATGCAGATGGGCCTCGGGCTCGGGCTCATCCTGCTCGCGTACGTGGTCTCGCGCTGGGCGGGCCTCGTGACCCTCTTCAACGTGCTCTCCACGCTGCTCTCGTCGATCTTCGTGCTCGTCGTGGTGGTCTTCCAGAACGACATCCGGCGCGGCCTCATGCGCGTCGGCTCGGGCGCGCTCGTGGGCGGCTTCTCGCGGCAGCAGGAGACCCGCGTCATCGACGAGATCGTGGCGGCGGCGACCGAGCTCGCGCGCCACCGCATGGGCGCCATCATCTGCCTCGAGCAGGAGGCCAACCTCGACGAGTTCGCGAACGCGCAGGGCACCACGATCGACGCCGCGGTGCAGCGCGATCTGCTCGTGTCGATCTTCGTCCCCGAGGGGGCGAACAAACTCCACGACGGCGCCATCATCATCCGCAACCTCCGCATCGCGAAGGCGGGCGCGTTCTTCCCGCTGCCGGACACGAAGGTCCTCGACAAGTCGATGGGCACGCGCCACCGGGCCGCGATCGGCATCACCGACGAGACCGACGCCGTCGTGGTCGTGGTCTCCGAGGAGCGCGGCACGGTGAGCCTCTTCTTCAACGGCAACATCATCCCGAACGTCGACGGCGCGGCCCTCAAGGAGGCCCTGGTCGGGCTCTTCGGCAAGGCGTCGCAGGTGAAGCGCGCCGCCCCCGCGGGCCGCGCGCCCGCGAGCGAGAAGGGCAAGGGCCCCGCGCGCGCCGCCAAGACCCCCGTCCCCGGCAGCATCGCGCCCGTGGGCAAGACGCCGCTCCCTGGGTCGCTCCTGCCCGTGAAGGCCCCCCGGCAGATGACCCCCATGCCGGGCACGCTGAAGGCCCCGCTGCTGTCGGCGCCCGTGCCCGACGAGTCGGTGCCCTCGCTCGTGTCGAGCCTCGAGCTGTCGCGCCCCATGAAGCGCATGGAGCCAATCGTCAAGGTGGTTGACGACGTCTCCCCCGCGTCCACGCAGTCCGGCGACGGCGGTGAGGGGAAGGCCGGATGACCGCCGCGAGCCCCACGTTCTTCTCCGCCGTCTTCGAGAACTGGCGGCTGAAGCTCCTCAGCCTCGCGTGCGCGCTCGTGCTGTTCTCCCTCGGCCACGGCGGCCAAGACGCCAAGCGCACGCTCGTCGTGAACCTCGAGGCGCGCCTCCCCGACCGGGAGGACAAGGTCCTCGTGGACGCCCTGCTCACGAACGTGCGCATCACGATCAAGGGGTCGAGCGCGGAGATCGACAACCTCCGCGCCAGCGCGTTCGGCCTCCAGCTCGACCTCCGCAGCGCGAAGTCGGGGCACGTCACCTTCGAGCCGCAGATGGTGCACGGCCCCGCGGGCTCCCGCTTCGAGGTGGTCGACTTCGATCCCGCGGGGGTCGACGTCGCGTGGGAGGACCGCATCAAGCGTGACGTCCCCGTGCAGGTCAGCGTCGTCGGCACCCCCG
>DAORJJ010000116.1:5680-14728 GCA_035439005.1 Polyangiaceae bacterium
CAACTGCAGCCAGTCCATCGCCTCCGCGGCGGGCTACGTGGTGAAGGGCGCGCCCCTCGCCGAGCCCACGAAGGTCAGCGTCACGGGCCCGGCCACCGACGTGATGGCCCTGACCGACGTGAAGATCGGCGCCTTCGACGTGCGCGGCCTCTCCGAGGGGGCCTACCCGCGCGAGCTCGCGATCGTGGGGCTCCCCGCGCGCATGCGCGCCGAGCCGCGCACGGTGTTCGTGACGGCGACCATCGTGCGCGAGACGGCGGAGCGCGCGTTTCCGCGCTTCGCGGTCGTGGTGGTGGGGAACGCGAAGGCGAAGGCGAAGCCCGCGGAGGTGGACGTGCGGCTCGTGTGCCCGCCCGAGCTCGTGCGCTCGCTGCGGCCCGAGCAGGTGGTGCCGCGCGCCGAGGTCTCCTCGAAGGAGGCCAAGGGCAGCGTCACCTCGCCGGTCGAGGTCGCGGTCGACGGCTGCGAGGCGTTCGTGACACCGTCGTCGGTCGTGCTCAAGTGGTAGGCGCGCCGAGCCCGAAGAGGCGCCGCGCGTTGCCGGCGAGCACGGCCTCGAGGTCGGCGTCGCGCACGCCGTGCGCGCGCAGCCTCGTGAGCTCGCGGTCCCACGCGTAGGGGAGGTTCGGGAAATCGGTGCCGTAGAGCACGCGCTCGGGCCGGGCGAAGAAGAGCGGGCTCGGCTTCATGGGGAAGTAGTCCGCGAGCATCATGGTGGTGTCGAGCCAGAGGTTCTCGTGCCGCTCGAGCAGCCGCAGGTAGGGCTCGAACTCGTCGGCGCCGAGGTGCGGCACGCAGAGCTTGAGCGTGGGGTGATCGCGGAGCACGCGCTCGGTGCGCTCGGCCGCGCAGAGCTCGTGAGGATCGCGACGGTAGGCGGCGCTGCGGGGCTCGCGCCCTGCGTGCATGACGAGCGGCAGGCCCCGGCGCGCGCAGGCCTCGTAGATGGGGCCGACGTCGTCGTGGTCCGGCGCGAAGCACTGCACGTGGCAGTGGAGCTTGAGGCCGGACAGCCCGAGCGCGAAGGCCTCCTCCACGATGGCCTCGGCGTCGGGCTCGCCGGGCAGCACCGTGCCGAGGGCGGTGACGAACGGCTCGCGGCGCGCGAGCTCCGCCGCGTACGCGTTCAAAGCGCGCGCCATGCCCGGCTTGTGCGAGTAGGTGAGCGCCACCACGTGCTCCACGCCGCGGGCCTTCAAGAACGCGATGGCCTCGGGCGTCTTCAGGGGGTACCGGATGGGCCAGCCGTGGGCCTCGAACCACCGCCAGATGGCCTCGAACATGCGGTCGGGGAAGAGGTGCACGTGCGCGTCGATCACGGGCGGGAGGCCCGCCGGCACGCGCGCGCCCTCCGCGTCGTCGAGGCCGCGCGCGGGCATGACGAAGCCGTCGAGGCACACGCTCGCGTCGGCCGGCTCGCGCCGCTCGTCGCTCACGCGTCGACCGGGGGGCTCTCGCTCCGGTAGGGGGCGTCGTCGCGCCGCTCGTCGTGGAGGACCCGGCCGTCGCGGAGCGTGACCTTCCGCGGCATGCTGTCGGCGAGCGCGATGTTGTGGGTCACGACGACGATGGTCGTGCCGCGCGTCGCGTTGATCGAGAAGAAGAGCTCGTGGATCTGGTCGCTGGTCTTCGAGTCGAGGTTGCCCGTGGGCTCGTCCGCGAGGAGGAGCTTCGGCTGGAGCACGAGGGCGCGCGCGAGCGCCACGCGCTGCTGCTCGCCGCCGGACAGCTCGCCCGGGCGGTGCGAGGCGCGGTTCGCGAGGCCCACCTCCGCGAGCAGGTCGTTCGCGGCGCGCTCGAGCTCCTTGCGCGGCCGGCCCTGGATGAGGCCGGGCATCATCACGTTCTCGAGCGCGTTGAACTCGGGCAGGAGGTGATGGAACTGAAACACGAACCCTATCATGCGGTTACGAAGGCCCGCGAGGCGCGAGCTCGAGAGCGCCGAGAGCTCCTCCACGCCGAGCTTGAGCGAGCCCGACGTGATGACGTCGAGCGTGCCGATGCAGTGGAGGAAGGTGCTCTTGCCCGCGCCCGACTGCCCGACGATGCCGACGAACTCGCCCTCGTCGATCGTGAGGTCGATGCCGCGCAGGACCTCGAGCGGGCGCCCCATGTGGACGAACGACTTCTTCACGTTGGTCGCGACGACGAGGGGAGTGCCCACGCGCCCTCTGTTACCACCTCGGGTGTCTCTCCCACGCGAAAATGTGCGCCCGGCGACGCGACCCCCTGGGCCCGAGCGCGCCGCTACGGCTTCGCGAGCGCCGCCCGGAGGCTGGGCACGAGGGCGTCGAGGCCGCCCACGACGGTGAGGTTCCCGATCTTCTCGGCGATGCGCTCGGCGTGCTCGAGCTCCTTCAGGCGGAGCAACGTCGGGTGCTCGTCGAGCAGCCGCGCGGTGTTGAGCAGGCTGCGCGTCGCGGCGGTCTCCTCGCGGCGCGTGATGAGGTTCGCCTGCGCGCGGCGCTCGGCCTCCACGACCTGGCTCAGGATCGCGCGCATCTCGCCGGGCAAGATCACGTCGCGGAGCCCCGCGGAGACCAGCGTGAGCCCGAGGGCCGCGCACGCCTCGCGCGCGCGCCCGACAATCGCCGCGCCGAGGTCTTCCTTGCGCGACAGCAGCTCGTCGAGCGTGAGCCGCTGGGCCTCCTCGCGGAGCGCGAGCTGGAGGCAGCGGTGCAGCGCCTCTTGGTGGTCGGCGTGGGCGAGCAGCGCGCGCTCGACGTCGGCCACGCGGTAGCGCACGCTCAGGTTCAGGCGCAGCGACACCTTGTCGGCGGTGAGCAGCTCCTGGCCCTGCACCTCGACGCCGAGTTCGCGCAGATCGATCACGCGCGCCTCGATCCGCCGGAGGGCCTTCCAGTAGACGTGCTGGCCGGGCTCGAGGCGGCCCGACGGGACGCCGTCGATGAAGAGGAGGCCGGCGTGCCCCGCGGGCACCGGGAGCACCGCGAGGTGGGCGGCGGCGCCCTCGGCGCCAGCGAGCACGCGGGCGCGCGGGTGCCGCACCTCGGGCGGCTCGATCTCCGCGAGCTCGACGCGGAGCTCGGGGCCGGCGACGCGCGCGAAGAGGTGCTCGCCCGGGCCGAGGAAGCGCTTGAAGTTCGCCCCCGCGAACACGAGCCCGCGCTCGGTGTCCTTCACGCTCACCGCGACGAGCGCGCCCTCGAGCGCCGGGTGCGCCGCGAGGGCGGCGTGATCGGGCGACGTGAGCGGTTCGAAGGGGCGCGCGAGGTCGAGGCGGAGGGCGTGCCCGGTCTCGAAGAGCACGTGCCGGCCCGGGGCGAGCCGCCGCGCGAAGACACCGTCGACGTGGAGCAGGCCCAGGGCGCCGGCGTCGACCTGCAAGACCTTCAGGAAGCGGGCCGCGTCGGGGTGGCGCGCGATGGCGTCGGTCGCGGGGTGGTCGAGCGCCGCGCCCGGCGCGAGCTCGAAGACCGAGAAGGTGAGCGCCTCGTCGCCGTCGGCGCGCGCGAACACGTGGAGCCCGGGCGGGAGGAACTCGAAGAACACGCCGCGGCGAAACGCGAGGCCGAGGCTGCCCTCCCGCACGTGCACCGACGCCGTGACGCGGCGCACGTCGTCCCGGGTGAGCACGCGCTCGATCTCCGCGAACCGCACGCGCGGCTCCGCGAGGGAGACGCGCTCGAGGCGCGCGCGCTCCGGCGCGAGCACCCAGTGGCGGCCCGGCGGCAGGACGCGCTCGAAGCGCCCGTCTCGGAAGGCGAACGCGATCTCCGACTCGCTCACGGTCTCTGCGCGCGCGACGCGCTCGGCGAGCTCCTTGCCCAGCGTGAGGAGGCTCATGAAGAGGTCCTTTCGAGAAAAAGGGCGCCCCCCGCGACTCCGGGACCCGCGACGCGGCGCGCGTGTGTGGGCACGGCGGACGACGCGGGCGGGAGCGCCAACCCCGAGCGCCGCGGGGCCCCGAGCCTGCCCGCGGACGTTCGAGGTGGACGCGTCCAGGCCCGTGGCGAGCCGCCGCGCGCAAGACACGACGCGCGGTGGAGGCAGAGGCCCTCCTGCTTCGCGCAGCCCAGCGGAGGTGCGAGGGACGCCCCCCATGGAATGGCCCGCCGGTCGGACACGCGGAGGCGCACGCGCCCCGCGTCCGCCGAGTGCGCCGACGGCGAGTCGATGCCGAGCTCGGAGCGCGCCATGGCGTCCACGCTACGCGCGCCCTCTCGGCGCCGCCACCCCTTGCGTTCCAAGACGACCGGTCACATACTTTCGCGATGGGCCGCCCACGCCGCAGCGAAGCCACCCGCGAGACCCTGCTCGACCAGGGGCTCAGCATGTTCCTGAGCCACGGCTACCACGGCACGGGCCTCAGCGAGGTGCTCGCGTCGGTGCGGGTCCCGAAGGGCTCGTTCTACAACTACTTCGAGAGCAAAGACGCCTTCGTGGCGGCCGTGGTGGAGCGGTACGGGGAGCGCCTCCTCGGCCTCTGGGACGGCCTGCTCGCCACGTTCCAGGGCGGGCCCCTCGAGGCCCTCCGGTTCGCCTTCGGCCTCATGATCCAGTCTCAGGCGGGCTCCGGTGGTGCGGGCTGCCTCGTGGGGAACCTGGCCGGCGAGATCGCCTCGTCGAGCGAGCCCGCGCGCGCGGCCATGTCGCGGGTGATGACCGGCTGGAGCGATCGCGTGACGAAGCTCGTGGGCGAGGCCCAGGCGGCGGGCACGGTGCGCGACGATCGCCCGGCGCGCGAGCTGGCCGATCTCCTGCTCGACGCGTGGGAGGGCGGGCAGCTCCGCGCGAAGATCGAGCGCTCGCGCGCCCCGCTCGAGCGCGCCGTGGCGCTCGTGCTCGACGACCTCTTCCTCCCGCGGCGAGCGCGCGACGAGCCGTCGCCCCGCCCTGCCCGCGCCCCAGCGGCGGCGCGCACTTCAAAGACGACCGGTCTACTATCCCACCCACGACCGCCCCCCCGGAGACGACCATGAGCCTGACCGAGAGCCACGAAGCACGGAGCGACGCCCACGCGCGCGCGGCGACCACCGACGCGCAGGTGCTGGGCCAGCCCTTCACGCTCCGCGAGGGCGTGGTGCTGAAGAACCGGCTCATGAAGTCGGCGATGAGCGAGATCCTCGGCTCGCGCGACCACGCGCCCACGCCCGCGCACGCGCGGCTCTACCGCACCTGGGCGGAGGGCGGCGTCGGCCTCGCGGTGACCGGCAACGTGATGATCGACCGGCGCGCGCTCGGCGAGCCGGGCAACGTGGTCGTGGAGGACGACCGCGACCTCGAGGCCCTCCGCGCGTGGGCGACCGCCGGCACCGCGGACGGCGCGCACCTGTGGATGCAGCTGAACCACCCGGGCAAGCAGTCGCCGTCGTTCCTCTCGAAGGAGACCGTGGCGCCCTCCGCGGTGCCGTTCGGCCCCGCGTTCGCCGCCGCGTTCCGCACGCCGCGCGCCCTCACCGAGGAGGAGATCGAGGACCTCATCACGCGCTTCGGCGCGACGGCCGCGGTCGCGAAGCAGGCGGGCTTCACCGGCGTGCAGATCCACGGCGCGCACGGGTACCTCGTGAGCCAGTTCTTGTCGCCGCACCACAACCGGCGCGACGACCGGTGGGGCGGCTCGCTCGAGAACCGCGCGCGCTTCGTGCTGGAGGTCTACCGCGCGATCCGCGCGCGCGTGGGCCCCACGTTCCCCGTGGGCATCAAGATCAACTCCGCCGACTTCCAGAAGGGCGGCTTCTCCGAGGAGGACTCGCTCCAGGTGATCACGTGGCTCGCGGAGGCGGGCGTCGACCTCGTGGAGGTGTCCGGCGGCACGTACGAGGCGCCCGCGATGACGGGGGCCCAGCGCAAGAGCACCGAGGAGCGCGAGGGGTATTTCCTCGCCTTCGTCGAGGCCGTCCGCGCGAAGGTCGCCGTGCCCCTCGCGATCACCGGCGGCTTCCGCACCGCGAGCGGCATGGCGGCGCCGATCCGCGGCGGCGCGGTCGACCTCGTCGGGCTCGCGCGCGCGCTCTGCGTGGAGCCCGACCTGCCCCGGCGCGCCCTCGCCGGCGAGGCGGTGGAGAGCCAGGTGCGGCGGCTCAGCACGGGCGTCCGCGCCCTCGACCGGATCGCCGCGCTCGACGTCACCTGGTACGAGAACCAGCTCGCGCTGCTCGGCGCGGGCAAGGCACCGAACCCACGGCTCGGCGCGCTCCGCTCGATGGCCACGTCGTTCTGCAAGCAGGGGACGCAAGCCTTCCAGATGCGGAGGCCGAGCGGCCGAGGGTGACGCCGTCCGCCGCTCCTCTCACCTCGCCCGCGAGGGCTACTCGCCCTTGAAGACCGGGGCGCGCCGCTCCATGAACGCCGCCATGGCCTCGGCCAGATCGTTCGAGGCCAGGAACGCGGCGTTCCACACGGCCACGAAGCGCTCGCGGTCGCGCACGTGCGAGCGCTCGCCGAAATCGAGCACCTCCTTGATGCCCGAGACCACGAGCGGCGAGTTCGCCGCGATCTCGCGCGCCATCGCGCGGGCGCTCTCGAGGAGGCTCGCCTTGTCCGGGAGCACGTCGTTCACGAGGCCCACGCGGAGCGCGCGGGCCGCGTCGATGTCCTTGCCGGTGTAGGCCAGCTCGCGGGTGACGCCCTGCCCCACGATCCGCGGGAGCCGCTGGAGGCTCCCGAGATCGGCGACCATGGCGACGCGCACCTCGCGCACCGAGATCTTCGCGTCGGCGCTCGCGAGGCGCACGTCGCACGCCGTGGCGAGGTCGAGGCCGCCGCCGATGGCGTGGCCGTGGAGGCAGCAGATGACCGGCTTCTTGCAAGCCTCCACCGCGTCGAACGAGCGCTGCAGGTCGAGCACCAGCTCGTAGAGCCCGGTGCGCTGCTTCGCCAGGTTGGGCGGCGCGAGGTGGGGCATGAGCGTGGGCATCATCCCCTTCAGGTCGAGGCCGAACGTGAAGTGCTCGCCCTGGCCGTACACCACGACCGCGCGCACCTCGTCGTCCTTGGAGAGCCGCGTGAAGACCTCCGGGCACTCGGCCCAGAAGTCGGGGCCCATCGCGTTGCCCTTGCCGGGCCCGAGCAGCACGACCTCGGCGACCGCGCCCTCGCGCACCACGCGGAGCGCCTTTCCTTCGAAGCTCATCGTCTCTCCTTGTCTGCCTTGTCCCTGCGTCACGCGTCGTCAGGCGCCGAGCGCCGCGCAGAGCGCGCGCGCCTCGACGATGTTGTCCTCGATGGAGCAGTAGGTCCAGGCCCCGTAGCGCCCGATCGAGTGCACGTCGCGCTTCGCGAGCTCGCCGCGCAGCCGGTCGGTCTCGGCGATGGATGCGCGTGTAATATGCACATAAGCGGGGTCCATCACCACGCTGTGCGACGACACGAGCTCGTGGCCGGCGACGATGCCCTCGCGCTCCAAGTCCGCCAGCACGCGCGCGCGCATGGCCATGGCGTCGACCTCCGCGCCGGCGGGGTACCCGAGCTCCACGTAGAGGCTCATGCGATCGGCGCCGAAGATGTTGTCGTAGAACCCGATGCGGTAGAACGAGGTGGCGCGGTCGGGGTAGTACATCCAGTGGACGTCGTCCGGCCCCTTGCGGTCGAAGCCGAGGTTCCACACCAGGACCTTGTTCCACGAGAACACCGCCGGGTCGTGGGCGATGCCCGTGAGAGCCGCGAGCCGGTTCAGCGGGGCCGAGGAGATGAGCCGGTCGAAGCGCACCTGGCGGCGCGGGGTGGTGACGACCTTCGCGTCGAGGTCGATGCGCGTGACCGGCTCGGAGAGCGCGAGCGCGGAGGGCGCCACCTCCGAGGCGACGGCCTTCACGTACTCGATGGCGCCGCCCTCCGGGTAGGTGAACGTCGCGTTGTACGAGCTGTTGTCGGGCGCGCGCATGTTGCGCACGATCGCCGTGAGGTCGGCGTGGGGGAAGAACCGGCCCATCGCGTCTTTGTCGAGCTGGCCGAGATCGCACGCGTAGAGCTTCTCGTTGTAGGGGATGAGGAACTTCTCGGCGATCGACCGCCCGAAGCGGGCGTAGAGCATGTCCTTGAAGCTCTCCTCGGCGGCCGGCGGCGGCGCGTCGGGGCCGAGCAGCTCGCGCGGCGCCCGCGCGAAATAGAGGTCCACGAGGCAGTCGATGAGCTCCTCCTTCGGGAGCTGGTGGATGTTCTTCTGGAACGGAAAATCGATGCGCCGCGCGCCGCCCGAGTGCGAGATGAAGCTCCGCTTCTCGACCGTGCGGATCTCCTGGCCGGGCATGCGCGCGCGCAGCCAGGCCTCGATCTCGGGATCTTTGAAGTGGAAGAAGTGGCCCGAGTAGTCCCACACGAAGCCGTCTTGCTTGACGGTCTTGCAGTACCCACCGATCTCGCGGTCGGCCTCCAGGACCAGGGTGTCGTGGTCCTTGCCGAGGGCGGCGGCGGCCGCGAGCCCGCTCATCCCCGCCCCCACCACGATCGTGCGCGCGTGCTGCATGGTGCGCACTCTCGCAAATGGCCGCGCCGCCGTCGAGCGCGAGCGGCGCGGCTACTCGACCGAGGACTCGAGCGCGGCGCCCGCGCCCTCGGCCCAGCGCGAGAGCTCGAGCATGGCGGCGACGACCGCCGCGCGGTCTCCGGCGCCGAGGCGCGCGTCGAGCGCCGCGTCGAACGAGGCGTGGAGCTCGCGCACGTCCGCGACGATGCGCTTCCCGCGAGGCGTGAGGCGCACGCGGCGGGCGCGGCGATCCGCGGGATCCGCCTCGCGTTGGAGCAGCCCCTCCGACTCGAGCTCTTCGACGAGCTGCCCGGCCGCTTGCTTGCTCACGCCGAGCCGCTGCGAGAGCTCGGTGAGGCGCGCGGTGCCAGCGTCGAGGAGCGGCAGGAGCCGCCCGTGCGAGGCGCGGAACCCAGGGAACTGGGCGCGCATGCGGCGCACCGTGAGGTCGCCCAGGAGCCGGCTCGCGCGAAGCAAGAGCTCGGTCGGGCCCGCGCCCTCCGGGCCCGCGAGCGGCGCGGCGACGCCCTCGGGCTTCGCGGGCTCGGCGGGGGCTCGGGGGCTCGGCTTCGGGGCCTTCGGTGCGCGCGTTCGTTTCTGCATCCGTCGAGGGTATCCAG
>DAORJJ010000117.1:0-14691 GCA_035439005.1 Polyangiaceae bacterium
CTCGGAGGTCGAGCGCGGCGCCCCGGCCTCGCCCCCGCGGCCGCGGAGCCGCGCGAGGCCCAGGTCGTCGGGCAGGATCACGGCGCGCCCCGGCGCGCCCCGCTTCTTCGCGAGGGCGCGCTTGACGAGGCGCTGGGCGGCGGTGAGCTCGCGGAGGAGCCCGGCGAGCTCGTCGTGAGAGAGCACCCGACCCCGCGCCGCCGACGCGAGCATCACGCACGGCCCGCTCGGCCGCACGACCTCGCACAGCTGCCCCGACCCCACGAGCGCCTCGAGCGTGGCCTTGACCTCTTTCGTCGTCGCGCCGGCCACGCGCCTCTCCAGGCCCTTCACCGGCAGCGGCCCGCCCTCGAGCGCGCCGAGGAGCTGCGCGGAGAGCGGGCGCCGCACGGTGCTCGTCACCTCGAGGCCGAGCGCCTCGAGCCGCTCACGCAGGGCGGGCAGGTGCCGCTTCAGCGCGCGGAGCGCCGCAGGAGGGAGCGCAGCGCGGTCGACGAGCGCGGCCTCCACCTGGGCGACGAGGACCTCGGGCGACGCGGTGGGCTTGGCCATGCTCCACAGGTACCACGGACCCGCCGACGCATCCTCGCCGCGGTCGTGCGCCTGCTGCCGCGCTGAGGGGCGACGCTGGCGCGCTGCGAAGCGGCGCTGCTTCCCCCCGCGGGCTCGACCGTGCATCCTCCGGCCATGACCGAAAAGAACGTGCGTGTGCTGCTCGCCTCTCGCCCCGTGGGGGCCCCGAAGGAGTCCGATTTCCGGCTCGAGGAGGCGCCCGTCCCCACGCCGGGCGACGGGCAGGTGCTCGTCCGCAACCTTTGGCTCTCGCTGGACCCGTACATGCGCGGCCGCATGAACGCGGGCAAATCGTACGCGGCGCCGGTGGAGCTCGGCGCGGTGATGCTCGGCGGCACCGTGGGCGAGGTGCTCGCGTCGAAGCACCCTCGCTTCGCCGTGGGCGACGCCGTCGTCGGGCCGCTCGGTTGGCAGACCCACGCCCTCAGCGACGGCGCGGGGCTCCTCAAGGTCAAGCCCGCGGCCTCCGTGCCGCTCTCGGCGTACCTCGGCGCGGTGGGCATGCCAGGGGTGACCGCGTGGTACGGGCTCCACGCGATCGGCGCGCCAAAGGCGGGCGAGACGCTCGTGGTCGCGGCCGCCACGGGCGCGGTGGGAAGCGTCGTCGGGCAGCTCGCGAAGCACCACGGCTGCCGCGTCGTGGGCATCGCGGGCGGCCCGGAGAAGTGCGACTACGCGGTGCGCGAGCTCGGCTTCGACGTGTGCCTCGACCACCGCGCGCCGGACCTCGCGCAAGCGCTCCGCGACGCGACGCCGGCGGGCGTCGACATCTACTTCGAGAACGTGGGCGGCCCCATCCTCGACCTCGTGCTCGCGCGGCTGAACCCCTTCGCGCGCGTCCCGCTGTGCGGCCTCATCTCCGACTACAACGCGACCGAGCCCTACCGCGTGCGCTACCTCGCGTCGCTGCTGGTGAACCGCGTCACGCTCCGAGGCTTCATCATCAGCGACCACATGGACGTGTGGCCGAAGGCGATGGCGGAGCTGGCGGAGCACGTCGCGAGCGGGCGCCTCAGGCTCCGAGAGAGCGTGAGCGAGGGGCTCGCCAGCGCCCCGGCCGCGTTCATCGGCCTGCTCGAAGGGAAGAACTTCGGCAAGGCGCTGGTCAAGCTAGGCTGAGCGCATGCCGAGCCGCGACGTCAACCGGATCGTGCTGGTGCCGCGCTGGGCGGGCTCCGGCGAGAGCGACTTCTACCCGTGGCTGCGCGAGCAGGTGGGCGTGACGGTGACGGCCGCGCCGCTGCTGCCTTCGCCCGGCGCGCCGGAGGTCGAGCCCACGACCGAGGCGGTCCTCCGCGCGCTCGGCGACGATCCCGAGGCGCTCGCGGCCACCGTGCTCATGGGTCACAGCGTCGGCGTTCAAGCGGCGATGCGCGCGCTCGCGCGGCTCGGGGACGGGCGGCGGGTGCGCGGGCTCTTGTGCGTCGCGGGCTGGTGGTCGGTCGACGCGCCCTGGCCCGCGCTGCTGCCGTGGCAAGCGCCGTTTGCGTTCGAGCGCGCGCGCGCCGCCGCCGGGTCGACGAAGGTGCTCCTCTCCGACGGCGATCCGTACACCACCGACGCGGGCGCGACCGCGCGCCTCTTCGAGGAGCGCGTGGGCGCGGAGGTCGTGGTGGTGCCCGGCGCGAAGCACTTCAACGCCACGCCGCAGCCCGAGGTGCTGGCCGCGCTCCGGGCGTGGCTGCCCGCCCCGTCGCGCTGACGGCCCGTTCGGCGCGATCGACCGCGCGCCGCTCTCGCGCCACACGCCTAACCGGAGGTCTCGCGGAGCGCTCGGATCGCCGGCGCGAGGCGGGCCCGGCCTGCGAGCAGCGGCGCCGCCAGATCGCCGCGCGCGTCGAGTCGCCGCAAGATCGTCCGCAGGTTCAGCGCGCGTGGCTCGAGCCGCGCGGAGAGCTCGTCCCACGCGAGGGGCGCGGAGACGGGCGCGCCGTCGACCGCGCGCAGCGTGTACGGGCACGCGAGGGACTTGCCCACGAAGCTCTGGAGGTGATCGACGAACAGCCGCCCGCCGCGCCGCTCCTTCTCGCTCTCCACGGTCGCGATCGACGGCAAGGCGCGCGCGAGGGCACGGGCGAGGAGCCGCGCGAGCTCGTGTGCATCCTGCACGGAGTGACCGGGCGCGAGCGGGACGAGGACGTGGAGCCCTCGCTGGCCGCTCGTCTTGAGCACGCTGGGGAGGTCGAGCGCCTCGAGGAGCGCGCGCGTGGTGTTCGCGACCGTGACCGTGTCGGCCCAGGTGGTCGCGGCGCCTGGATCGAGGTCGAGGATGGCCCAGTCGGGCTCGGCGAGCGCCGTCACGCGGCTCGGCCACGTGTGAAAGGTGAGCGCCGCCTGGTTCACGAGCCAGAGGAGCGAGTCCACGCCGTCGACGAGGAGGCGGCGATCCCCCTCGATCCACGCGCCTCGCACGTAGTCGGGCGCTCGCGGCGGGATGCGGTGCTGGTACCAGGTGAACGCGTCGATCCCGTCGGGCCACCGCTGGGCCACGACGACGCGGTCGCGGAGGTGCGGGAGGAGCACCGGGGCGACGCTGGCGTAGTAGTCGACGACGTCGCGCTTCGTGAGGGCGTCACGGGGGAAGAGCACCTTGGTCGCGTTCGTCACGGCCGGCGGCGGGGAGATCGTGCGGTCCCACTCGAGCGGGGCGGAGGTGGCGCTGAGCGCCACGACGGGGGACGGGTGCGACGCGTCCGCGCGACGCGCGTAGAGCCCGCGCGCGCCGAGGCCGCGCACGCCCTCGAGGAGCGCGTCGAGCGGGCCGGGCATCGCCTCGCTGAGCGTGAGCCCCGCGCCGGCGGCGCGGGCGAGGGCGTCGAGGCGGGCGCGGCGCTCGGAGAGCGGCGCCGCCGCGAGCTCCTCGCCCTCGACGTGGAGCAAATCCCACGCGACGAGCACGCCGCGAGCCCTCGCCCGCGCATCGCGGAGGAGCTCGAACGACGGGTGTCCGCGCTCGTCGGTCACGCAGAGGTGACCCTCGAGCGCGAGGGCGCCGCCGGGGAGCCGCCGGAGCGCGGCCACGACCTCGGGGAACGCGTCGCTCCACTCGCGGAGATCCGGCGACACGAGCCGCACGTCGGCGCCGACGCGGCAGGCGAGGACGCGGTGGCCGTCCCACGCGAGCTCGAGCGCCCACGCGCCGGGAGCCCCCGCGATCGCCGCGCGGTCGGCGTCCGTGGCGTGGGCGATCGGGGCGAGGCGGAAGCGGCGCGCCAGGTCCCAGGCGCTCCGAGGCGCCTCGCCCTCTCGTCGTCCGGTTCGCGCGCGCGCCACGGGGCCGAGCGTAGCAGCCGGCCGGGTCGGGCGCGCCGCCGCGCGAGGGCCCCTCGTTGGCAGTCGACGGGGCCGCCGTTCGGGGCCATCCTGCACCATGGCAGTCCGCCGCTCGATCGCCCTGCTCGCGTCGCTCCCGCTCCTCTTCGCCGCCTGCAGCGAGGCGCAGACCTCCCCCGCGCCCGTGGACGCCGGCGCGCCCGCCGAGGACGCGAGCGCCAAGCCGAGCGCGCTCCCGCAGACGTGCGCCCGCGGGACGAAGAAGGCCGACGACCGGCGCGCGTGCAACGGCGATCCGGCGCTGTGCGACCGCACCTACGACAAGGTGGTGGTCCCCATGACCCACAACGCGATGTCGAACACCGACGAGGGCTGGGCGCCGCCGAACCAGACCCACGGGCTCGCGCGGCAGCTCGAAGACGGCATTCGCGGGATGATGCTCGACGTCCACTACTACTCACTCGAAGACAACCAGAACCGCACGGCGCACGATCCCGCGCTGTCGACCGTCGACCAGGTGTATCTGTGCCACTCGGTGTGCGCGCTCGGCAAGGCGCGCCTCCTCGACGGTCTGTGCGCCATCACGAGGTTCCTCGACGAGCACCCCAGCGAGGTGCTCACGATCGTGTTCGAGAACTACGTGACCGACGCCGACACCGCCGAGGTGCTCCGCGCGAGCGGCCTCGCCGACTACGCCTTCACCCACACCCTCGGCCAGCCGTGGCCCACGCTCCGCGCGATGATCGACGCCGGCAAGCGCCTCGTGGTGTTCGTCGAGAAGGGCGGCGGCGCGCCGGCGTATCTGCACCCGGCCTACGGCGGCGAGCTCTGGGACACGCCCTACTCCTTCGAGACGAAAGAAGCCTTCGTGTGCACGCGCGGGCGCGGCGCGGCAAACAGCCCGCTCTACCTCATCAACCACTGGCTCAGCCGGCCCCTCTCCAGCATCACGTACGCCCGCGAGGTGAACGTGGACGCCGTGCTCGGCGCGCGCGTCGCGCAGTGCACGAAGGAGGCGGCGCGCGGCCCCACGTTCGTCGCCGTGGACTTCTACGACGTGGGGGACCTGTTCCCGGTCGTGCGCCGCGCCAACGGGCTATGAGGGAATTCGCTAGAGGCCACTCCATGCCGATCCGCAGCGCGGGGCCGATGCGGCTGAAGCGCTTCACGATCTCGGATTCACCAAGCGCGCCATCTCGCGGGCGAGGTCGACGTCCCTCGTGAAGCGAACCTCGCCGCGCACGGACACGGCGAGCCCTCCGACGAGGGCGAACGGCCGCTCCCGTGCTTCGAGGGCGCGGGCCATCTCGCCACGCGCGACCTCGAGGGTCATCGCTCTTCGGCGAGCCAGGCGAAGAGTCGCTCGCGCACGACCTCTTCCGCCGCCGAGGGATCTTCCGCGCGGAGACGCGCTCGCTTCAGCTCGATGCCGCTCCGCTGGAGCGCGAGGGCCTGCTCAAGCTTCCGCGCCGGTGGCGTGGCGCGCGCGCGCGCGATGTCGTCTTCACGGAGCGGATCCACACCGTGAGTGTAGCAGGAGCCGACAAGGGCGAGGACACCACCGCCGAGGCGTGCGCCTTCGTGCTGATGCGGTGGGAGGCGTGCCCCCGTGGGTCAGGGTCGGCGCCCGACAGGCGCGGGATCACCTGTGGACACGAGGCCGTTTCCGCGCGCACGCTGTCACGCGTGGAGGCTGTCGAATGAACAAGGCGACGAAGACGACGCGACTTGGCCGCGGCGTGGCGCTGGCGCTGGCGCTGGCGGCCTCCGTCGCCTGCACGGGCACGGTCTATGACGGCGACGGGACGTGCTTCGCGCCCGACCAGTGCCTCGATCGCTGCGGAGGCAGCGTGGTGAAGAGCGACGTGTGCGGCCCGTGCGCCGCCGGCACGGTGTCGGCCCGAGAGTGCAGGGTCCGCGAAGCGGACAGCGGGGGCGACGCGGCGGCGCCCGACTGCGCCACCAGCCCGTGCGTCCGGGCGGTCCGCTGCGTGAGCGTGTGCGGCGGCGCGGTGGTCCAGTCGGGCTGCTGCCCCTGCCCCGCCGGGACGTTCGACGACCTCGTGTGCCGAGACGCCGGCGCCGACGCGGGGGACGCGAGCGCCGACGCGGGGGACGCCAGCAGCGACGCGCGCGCCGACTGAGGCGAGCGCGCGGCCTCGAGCTGCCCACGCGCGGCGCCCGCTGCACCGCGGAGAGCCGCGTGGAACGACCCCACGAGCGCACGCGCGCTGCGTTCTGCCCCGCCTCGCGCCACCGCGCGAGAGCTGCGCCTCCGCGAAATCCGCGCGCCCCACCGCGCGCGCGAAGCGCCCGCCGCGCGGCGCCGCGAGGGCGGCCCGCCGCTTGCTAAGGGCAGAGCGTGAGGTCAGCCGGCGAAGGAGGTGGCGTGGTGAACGAGCCCGACGAGCTCCGCGCGCTCCGCGACGCGCTCGTGCGCGAGGTGTCGCGCGACGTCTCCGACCCGAGGGTGCTCGAGGCGCTCCGCGCGGTGCCGCGGCACCTCTTCATGCCGGGCGAGCCCCTGGCCCGCGCGTACGCCGACGCGCCCTTCCCCATCGGGCACGGCCAGACGATCTCGCAGCCGGCGATCGTGGCCATCATGACCGCGGCGCTGGAGCTCCGCGAGACCGACCGCGTGCTCGAGATCGGCACGGGCTCGGGCTACCAGGCCGCGGTCCTCGCGCGGCTCGTCGACGAGGTGCTCTCCGTCGAGGTCGTCCCGGAGCTCGCCGCCGAGGCCGCCGCACGGCTCGCGCGCCTCGGGTACTCCAACGTGCGCGTCCGCGCGGGAGACGGCTACGCCGGGTGGCCAGAGGAGGCGCCGTTCCCTCGCATCCTGGTCACCGCCGCGCCCGAGACCCTGCCGGACGCGCTCCTCCAGCAGCTCGCCGACGGCGGCGTGCTCGTGGCCCCGATCGGGCCCGTCCACGGCGACCAGCGCCTCGTGCGCTGCCGTAGGCGCGGCTCGGCCATCTTCACGGAAGACCTCGGCGGCGTCCGCTTCGTGCCGATGGTTCCGAAGGCGGCGGAGCCTGGGAGATAGACGTGGGCGCTCGCCCGGGGCGGCGTGGAGCAGAGCGAGCGGAGCGTGTGGATGGCCCTGGCGCCCCCGGCAGGAATCGGACCTGCGACCTTCGGTTTAGGAAACGCCGAGAAAGGTCTCGGATGTCAGGGGGAGGGGCGCTTCACGAGCTCCTTCTGGAGGACGCCGATCGCCTTGTCCACCTGGGCGCACGCCCTCACGTCATCCTCCACACAGTTGATGCACTCGCGCATCGGCATGAGCACATCTTCGAAAGCACTGGCCAGGTCCTGCTGTGGCTCGGGCCACGCCGCCCGACTGATATTCTCTTTGACGATCTTGCCGAGCTCGTGCGTTCGCCGGAGGTCGTTCCTGAATGCCAGCATGCACTGGCCACTCCCATCCTTGGTCGAGTGGCTCTTTCTGCGTGCCGCCGCGGCCATGGCGCGCAGCTCGGGAATGACCTTCGTGATGTCCGCCCGCAGCGCGGCCAGCTCCGGCGCTGCGAGCAGGGCCGCCAGGTCCGCGCGCTGCTTCGCGACCATGGCGGCCTCCTCCGCATCCCACTTGGCCCGGAGCTCCTTTAGCTCCCTCGCGGACGCGATGGCGGCCACCTGCGCCTTGGCGGCCTCCGTTGCCTGACTGTTGCTCCGCGTCCGCCCGACGATGACACCGACGATGACCACGAGCGCCGTGATGGTCACGGCCAGTCCAGCAGCAGTCTTCACCTCTGTGGCCATCGACGTCATTCCCCCTGCAAGCGCTGATTGACCCAGTCCGATCCTCGCTGGGTCAGTATCCCAAGCGCCAGCGCGTCGACGAACAACGAGACCCCTCCGTGGGAGTTCGTCGAGAGCCTAGGACCGGTCCAGCTGAGCCCGTGACCACTCTCTTCGTGGTTCGTCATGCCGTGACTCTACACACCGAGGGGGCGCGACGGATGCAAGAATGCATCCGTTGCGTTGAGCGACCGGGGCCGTGCCGGCACCGCCGGCGCCTTCGGACAGGTGCCGCCCGTTCTCACGAGAACCGCCGGCCTCTGGAGACGTGCCGCGGGTTCTCGCGTGAACCCAGGCGCTTGCAGACACGTGCCGCGTGTTCTCGCGAGGACCGCTGGCGCGACGGCGGTAGAAACCTGCGTCACGAGAGGCTGGGGCTCGGGCGGCCGGCACGTGCCCAACTGCCCCTCGCGGCCCTCACCCCCTGCGGACGGCACGTGCCCAACTGCCCCTCTCCCACAAGGGGAGAGGGGCCCATTTCCGGAGCAACTCGTGTGGCCCCTCTCCCCTCGTGGGAGAGGGGCACGTGTCGGGCGCGTCGCTCACGGCGGGGTGAGGGCTCGCGACGGCACGAGCCCCACGTGCCCCTCGCGGCCCTCACCCCCTGCGGACGGCACGTGCCCCACGTGCCCCTCTCCCACAAGGGGAGAGGGGCGTGACCGGGGCGAGGCCGTGAAGCTCTCTCGGGTCTCCTGAGGAGAGAAAGCCCCCTTCGCTCGCGCGGCGGGGGCTCCCGTGGTTTCGGTTGCAGAGGTCGGATTTGAACCGACGGCCTTCGGGTTATGAGCCACCAGGCTGCTCCACTCCGCACCCTCGCTCTACGCGATGGGCTCGCGCTCCGCAAGCTGGTCCAGCGCCGCGCCCACCACGTGGGTCCCGTGCACCGGCCCGCCCATGTCGGGCCACTCCTCCTCGCCCGGGAGCCCGAGGAGCGCGCGCCACGCCGCGAGCCCCCCGTTGACCAGGTTGAGGTCGACGAACCCCGAGACGCCACCTCCTCCTCGGTGAGCACCCGCGTCAGCTCGTCGATCGTGAGGCCCATCAGGCAACCACCTTCCGCGCGCCGTCCTCGTCGACGAGGACCAGAGAGTTCCGCACCTCGTCCGCGCGCATCGCGTCGAGGTCGTCCGGCTCACGGTCGCCCCCCAAGACCCGACCGATTCACTGGCTAATCGTCACGTATCGCACTTGACCTATATCGCATTGGAACTATAATCGGGACGTGGCAACGGTGACCGTCGACGGCTTCGAGTGGGACTCCGAGAAGGCGGAGAGCCACCTCGCGAAGCACGGCGTCTCGTTCGAGATCGCGATCGAGGAGCCGGACATGCTCGACGCCGAGCGCGTCGCGGTGCTCGGCATGTCGCGCCAAGGGGTGCTCTGCGTCATCGTCGTCGAGCGGGGCAAGCGCACCCGCATCATCTCGGCCCGCAAGGCCAACAGGCACCAGATCAAGACCTACACGGAAGGGTGATCCCTCATGGCACGCAGCACAGCAAAGAAGGCCTCGAAGCCCATCCCTACCCACGGCGTCCACATCACGGACCCCGCCTTCGTCCCCGAGTACGACGACGAGGGCATCATCAAGAACGACCCCGATTCGCCCTACGACATGCCGCCCGGCGCGAAGTGGCGACGTCGAGTCCCGCGCGAGCGCGTCGGCCTGGCCTACGCCCGACGCTGGGCCGAGCTCACGCAGGTGGAGGCCTCGGAGCGGCTTGGCGTCTCCCAGGGGGAGATCTCGCGCATCGAGAACGCCGGCGACACCCTGCAGCTCGCGACCATCCGAGCCTACGTCGAGGCTCTCGGGTACGAGCTCGTGGTGTCCGTCGCGGCGAAGGACGGGACCGTGCGGCGGGTGCTGTAGCCCCGTCACGCGGCCCGCCTGGACCGTGCGTGCGGCGCTCCCCCCGGGGTCCGGGGCAAGGGCCGCGTGCGCCACGACGGGCCGGTGCCCACGGCGGACAGCGCCGAAGATCGCGGCGGATGACCTGGGATACGGTATTGACGTCACGTCATATCCATATTACGATTTCATCATGACGTCGCCGGTCCTCTCCGAGATCCAGCGCGCGGCGACGTACGGGGATATCCTGCTCTCGCGCCACGCTGAGGAGCGGTGCGACGAGCGCTCCGTTCGCGCCACGGACATCAAGCGCGCCATCAAGACCGCTACGTCAGCCGTCGTCCAGGGCAACGACGCGATCCTCGTCTCGGGCGGCGTGGACGTGTCGGGCGACGCGCTCAACATCGTCTGCCAGCTCGTGCGCCGCGGCGTCTACATCATCACCGTGATCGGAGCCTGACCATGAAGTGCGACCTCTGCCAGAAGGGCGACCTTGTTTCCGAGGTCGTCCCCCGCCTCACCAACATCGGCCCGTACGCCGTGCGAGACACCGTCACGCGCGACCGCTGCCCCGCGTGCGGGGAGACGTTCCTGGGGTTGGACGCGCTTCACGCGGCCGAGCTGCGGGCCGCAAGGCGAGTGCTGCTCGAGGGCCCCGCGGTGGGGACCGTGGCGCGGGACGTCCGCAAGATCCTCGGCCTCACTCAGCGCGAGCTGTCGCCCCTGATCGGGCTGTCGTGGGAGGCGATCTCGCGGCTAGAGAACGCGGACGAGACGTCGCCCGCGAATACGATGGCGCTTCTGCTCCTCGTCGAACGGGCGATGCGCGGGGAAGCTCTGGAGGGTGACCGGGGCGAGGCCGTGAAGCTCTCTCGGGTCTCCTGAGGAAAGAAAAGCGGAAAGAATGCCCCCGTCGCTCGCGCGGCGGGGGCTCCTTTGGTTTCGGTTGCAGAGGTCGGCTTTGAACCGACGGCCTTCGGGTTATGAGCCCGACGAGCTACCAGGCTGCTCCACTCCGCACCAAGAGGTGTACGCCTCGCGCGCGCGGAAGCCCGCGAGCCCACGTGCCCCTCGCGGCCCTCACCCCCTACGGCCGGCACGTGCCCCACGTGCCCCTCGCGGCCCTCACCCCCTGCGGACGGCACGAGCTCCACGTGCCCCTCTCCCACAAGGGGAGAGGGGCGTGACCGCGGCGATGCATGGCCCCTCCCCCCTTGTGGGGGAGGGGCACGCGGGCGCCGCGAAGCGCCGCGGCGGGAGGGCGCGCGACGTCACGTGCGGCTACCCGCAATTGCCCAGAGCCGCTTCGGGCGGGCCGGCTAAGTTGCCGAGATGATTGGGGCGCCCCCGGCAGGAATCGGACCTGCGACCTTCGGTTTAGGAAACCGCTGCTCTATCCACTGAGCTACGGGGGCGAGGAGGCTCCGCGTGGTTTAGACCGGGAGCGGCCGACCCTCAAGCTCGATGGCGAAGAGGCGCGAAAACCCCCTACTTGCAGCTCGCGATCGCGCCGGCCGGAGCCTGGAACGCGCCGGCGGTGGGCGACCCGGTGCGCGGGCGCCCGAGGAAGTCGAGCGCGGGCGCGGAGGCGCTCGAGTTGCGCTTGACGATGGCGCACGCGGCGGAAGACGGCAGGTCGAGGGACGCCACGTCGGCGCGCCAGGCCGCGGGGGACACGCTGCGCATCGCGGACGCGAGATCGGTGAGCCGCGTGTTCTGGCCGGCCGCGGGGTAGTCCGCGAACGAGCGCACGCTCGGCACGGTGAGGTCGAGGACCTCCGCGGCCACGGTCGGCGCGACGAGCACGTTGCCGGTCATCGCGTCGAGCGTGGCGCCCTCGCCGCTGTAGATGCGCACGCCGGTCGCGCCGCCCTCGCTGAAGAGCACGTTGTTCTCGAGGGTGACGTGCTTCGCGTGGACGTTGACCCCGAGAGACAGGTTCGGCGCGATCCCGGCGATCGCGCCGGTGTGCACGGTGTTGTACCGGAACGTGATCGCCTCGCCGTCGGGGACGGCGCACGGCGTGCTGCCAGGCACGCACCCGGTGTTCGCCTCGAGGCCGGTCGACTGCGAGACCCACGTCCCGACGGCCGTCGCGAGGAGCACGACGTTGTTCTCCGCTCGCAGCGCGCCCCCGCCGGCGGAGATCGCCCGCTGTGTGGCGGCCCCCCCGGGGTCCGCGCGGAGCTCGCCGAGATCGAGCAGGTTCCGCTCGATCGCGACCTCGGCGCCCTCCTTCGAGGCGATCCCCAGGGTCACGCAGCCCTTGGCGCAGCTCTGCGAGCCGTAGCGCACGGTGTTCTCGGCGACGCGCGCCTTCACCGGGCCCTGCAGGTTCACCGCGAGCAACAGCGTCTCGCTGGTCCCCCCCGTTGCAGACGGGGCGCCGCCCAGGAAGGTGTTCCGCTCGATCGTGATGGGCGGGCCGAGCGTGGTGCCGTCGCTCCGGACGGTGAGGTGCACCGCGCCGCGCAGGCCCGAGACCTGCCCCGGGTCGAAGACGTTGTCGCGGAACGAGCTCTCGCCCGCGTTCAGGAGGCTCGCGAGGTTCGCCGAGGTGCCGGAGGTGTTGGAGCCGGTCGTCCCCTTGAACCACGATCGACGGACGGCCACCGCGCCGCCGGAGACCTCGACCCCGACGCCGAACACCGCGGCGCCTGCGCCTGCGCCGAGGACGAAGCGCACGTCGGTGAGGTCGACGCGCGCCTTCGGGCCGACGAACACGGCGGTGGACGAGCGGTCGACCGTCGCCGCCTCGACCGTGAACCCCTCGAGCGACGCGCCTGCGCTGCCCTCGACGAACAGCAGCGTCGCGAGCGCCCCGTCGTCGGCCGACTTGAACAGGACGGTCTCGACGGGGTCGGAGGAGGCGGCCGCCCGCGCGTCCGGGAGGCCCACGGGGCGGGCGAAGGTCGCGCAGTCGTAGGCGCCACGGAGCGCGACCTTTCGCTTGATGGTGACCACCGCGGGCTCGCCGTAGCGGCCCTTGCACATGCGGACCTCGTCCGCCCCTCGGGCGAGCGCCGCGCCCAGCGTGCGCAGCGGCGTCTGCGCGGTGCTGCCGTCGGCCTGGTCGTCTCCCGCGGGGGAGACGAACACCGTGGTGGCGCCTCCGCCCGCGTCGCCCGCGTCGATCGGCGCGACCGGGGCGTCGACCGGGGGCAAAGCCGCGGCGTCCACGCCGGGCGGATCCGACGTTCCAAACGACGTGCACCCGGCGGCGACCGCGCCAACCCAGACCGCCCCCACGCCAAGCGACCGTCCCAGGCGACCCCACGTGCGCGCCGAATTCATGCGCTCCCAAGCTAGCTCGGTTCCCCGCCTGCGGCCACCGCGGCACGCGGCGCCTCCGGCGTGGAGCGCGCGGTCAGGGCGAGGTACGGCGGCGCGAACGCGAGCGCGTAGAGCACGAGCGGGACCTGCTGGCGGGCGAACACCGCGAGCAGCACGAAGAAGAAGACCGCGCCCGGGATCCGCGTCAGCAGGTCCGCCCGCGAGAGGGACACCCGGCGCGCGAGCACCGCCCACGTGAGGCCCGCCGACAGGAGCCCCGCCGCCACGACGAACGGCGCCTCGTCGACGCCGCGGGGGAGCCACCGAAAGGCGAGCCACCACCCCGCGAGCAGCAGGGCGTGGGCCGCGAGCGGGCCCACGACCAACACCGCCGGCCGCCCCCGCACGAGGGCGGCGCCAAAAGCAAAGAAGCCCCACCCGAGAATGCCAATCAGCGGCACGTGGAACGGACCAGGGACGGTCCACCGCCAGAGGCCGGCGGCGACGGCGATGGGCTCGATGAGCGACGCGTCGGCCACGACGAGCGCGCACACGAGGGCCGCGAAGGAGATGCGCCGCGCCTCACCGGCCTCGCCGACGAGCCCCCGCGCGAGATCCGTGGCGGAGAGGACCACCACGGGCCAAATGCACACGATGGCGACGGGGACCTTGTCGAAGAAGCCGGTCCACCCGGGCGAGTAGAAATAGAAGCCGTAGAGCCGAATGCAGCTCTCCTCCCCCAGCCACGCGGCGATCGCGAGCCACACGAAGCGCGCGAGGAAGGCGCCTTTGTCGGCCTCGCGGCGCACGCGGAGGAGCATCCACGCGACCACGATGGCGACGCACGCGAGCTGGAGGGCGACCATGGCGGCGGGCGAGGGCGCGGGGGGCGAGCTCATAGGCATTCAGGCGGCTCCCGGGAGGCCGAGTCGCTCCCACACGTGATAGGCCATCAGCACTCCCGAGCCGAGCCAGGTGAGCGCCACGCAGTCGGTCGTCGTGACTCCCCGCTTGACCATGCGGGAGGCCACGGCGAGCTGCGCGAGCGGCGCGAGGGCCATGACGGCGATGCGCCACGGGACCGCGCGCGCGGCGTAGGCGGCGACGAGCACGGTGAACGCCGCGAACATCTGCGCGGCGGCGATGCGCCAGCCGGTCTGCACGCCGAACAGCACCGGCCACGTGCGCACGTCGGCGAGGCGATCGCCCTCGGCGTCGCGCAGGTCGTACAGCACCTCGTAGCTGAGCTCGAAGAGGAAGAAGAACAGCACGGTGGCCCCCACGGCGAGGAGCGAGATGTCGGGGCGCCTGGGCAGGAGCGCGAGGGGATAGCCAAACACGGTGATGAGGAACCCGGTGGCGGAGGCCGTGTTCTTCCAGAACGCGAGCTGCTTGATGCGGCGACGTCCGGGCAGGAGGGGCCAGTTGTAGGCGAAGCCGAGCAGGTGGAACGCCACGCGGAGCGGCGCGAGCACGGGGGCGAGGGCGAGCGTGAGGGCGAACGAGAGCCCGAGCACCCCGAAGCCCACCCCGAGGACGGCGCGGCGGTGGCGCGCGACCCACGCGGTGCCGGGGATGTCGTTGGCGGCGTCCTCCTTCAGGTCGACGACGCGGTTCAGCAGGTTCACCACGAACCAGTCGGAGGCGCACAGCAGGGCGAGGCCCCACGGGCGCTCGCCGCAGAGCACCCACGCGAACGTGAGCGTGCCGGTCGCGGCGATGACGACGATGTGGAGCCTCGCGATCGAGGCGAGCGTGGCGAGCGTGGTTCGCACGGGACGGGCCGAGGGCGCGCGCGTGAGGGCGCGGCGAGACCTCTTACACTCGCCGCCCTCGCGCTCGCAAGGCCGGCGTCTCGCGGCTCACGGGGGCGCGTCGGCGCCGGCGTCGGTGGGGGCGGCGTCGGTCCCCGCGTCGGCGGG
>DAORJJ010000118.1:0-10291 GCA_035439005.1 Polyangiaceae bacterium
GTGCGGAGTGCGCGCGTCCGGCAGGCTCTCGCTCACGATCTTGGGGTTCATGACCTCGAAGAAGGCCTTCGCGGCGAGCGGCGCGTGCGGGCCCGACTCGCCCTTGAGCGCCATGAGCACGCCCTTCTCCTTCATGAACTTGAGGATCTCGATGGCCTGCGCGCGCTTCTTCTCGTCGGCGCCGCGCGCGTCCTTCAAGAGGCGCACGCGGAGCTGGACGCGGGTCATGGAGTGCGGGCCGCTGTCGTACTCGATGCCCTGGAGGGCGCGCGAGAGGATGAGGCGGGGCCAGTCTTGCAGCGCGTCGCGCACCCGCACGCGAGCGCACGCGTTCGCGTTCTCGATCCAGCGGGCCACGTCGCCGTTCTCGTAGTTGCGATCCGACCAGTAGCCGAAGGTCTGGTTGTAGGTGACCTTGAGCTCCTCCATCGCCGCCGGATCGGCGTCGTTGTAGGTCGCGAGCGCGCGCTTCACGGTGTCGACGTCGCCGCCGAGGAGCAGCGCGAGCGTCGCGTCGGAGCGCGTGTTCGGGTCCTTCAGCTTGTCGAAGAGCTCCTTCGCGATCGCGGGGGTGAGGCCGCCGAAGCCGATGGCGCGCGCCGCCTGGTGGCGCACCTCGAGGTCGACGTCGGCCCGCATCAGATCCATGAGGCCGGCGGTGGCCTGCGGAACGGGGCGCCGGATGAGCGTCTCCAGGTAGCAGGCGCGGATCATCTGGCTCTTCGGGTCGGTCTGCGAGAAGGACTTCACCTTCCCCACGACCTCCTTCATCTGCTCGTCGGTCGAGACCCAGCCCAGCGAGAAGCACGCCTCGAGGCGGGCCTGCTCGTTGTTCTGCTTGTCTTCGATGTACTTTACAAGGATCGGGTACGCCTTCGGATCGCCCCACTGGGCCATGCCGTGCGACGCGCCCACGCCGAGCGCGCGGAGGGTCATGCCGAGCACGGCGAGGCCGCCCTGCTGGAGCCCTTCCATCGTGACGTCGGTGTCCTTCGGGCGGCGGCCGAACTGCTTCTCGAGCAGGTTCCAGTCGGCCTTCATCCACCCGGCGTAGCGCAGCGCGCTCTGGGCGGTGGCCCACGACTCGGGCATCTGCTGCTGCCCCTCCTTCGGGAAGGGGGTGCTGGGATCCGCCCACTTCTTCATCTGGGGGATCGCCTCGCGGGCGTCGACGGCGGCGACGAAGCGCAGGCCGTTCGCGTGCGGCTGGGGCTTGTCGGTGATCCAGAACATCACCGCCTCGTAGGCCTCCTTGCGGATCTCCTCGTGCTTGTCGGGGTAGAGGACGGCGAGGTCGGCGAGCATGCGCGCCGAGACGACGCGCTCGTTGTCGTCGAGGCGGTACTCGGGGTCCTTGTCCTTGTCGTAGAGCTTCAGGGGGTCTTGCCGGAGGCGCCACGCGAGCGTGGGCACCGCGCGCAGATCGCCGATCTCCGCCATGCGGAGCGCGGCCTCGGTCTTCCAGTGAGGCTTGGGCTCGCTCTTCAGATAGGCCATCAGCGAGTCGCCGGCGCGCGGGTCCTCGAGCTCGCGCATCATGTCGAAGAGCTGCTTGGTCTGGAATTTCTCGCGATCGGCCTGGCCCTTCACCGTCGTCACGTCCTTCTGGACGCTCTGCAGGGCGAGCACGAGGCCCTTGGCGCCCACGCCGTCGCGGAGCGCCTCGAGGAAGCGCGGGCGCGAGTCCTTGTCGGCGTTCTTCAGCGCGGCGAGCAGCGGCGTCATGGACGACTCGTTGGCGATCTTGCCGAGGCCCACGGCCGCCTCGCGCGCGACGTCGACGCTCTTGTCGGTGACGAGCTCGGTGAGCTGCGGCAGCCACTTCGCGTCGCCGGTGCGCGACAGCACCGTGGCGACGAGCTGCCGCACGCTCTCGCTCGGATCTTTGGTGAGCGATGCGAGCTTGTCGAGGCTGACCATGGCCGCGAGCACGTCGGGGTCGAAGGCCGGGTTCTGATCGAGGCGCTGCACCTTGGCGAGGTGGCCCTGGCGGTACTCGCCCAGCACCTCGTCGAAGGCCGAGCTCTCCTTCAGGGCCGCGAGCGCCCACACGATCTGCGGCTTGTCGCTCGCGTCGGCCTCCTTCAGCGCGGTGAGCAGCGCGGGCTTCGCCGAGTCCGCCGCGGGCGAGCCGTACTCCAGGAGGGCCGTCGCGGCCGTGCCGCGCACGCGGTGGTCGCCGGACGAGAGGCCCTTGATGATGAGCGGCAGGCCCTCCGCGTCCTTCGCCCAGGCGAGCTGCGCGAAGGCCTCCTCCTGCATCTTCGCGCCGTCCTGCCGCGCCGCCCACGCGCGCCACTTCGGGAGCTGCTCCTCCTTCGTGAGCAGCGCGATGGCCTTCTTGTCCTCCGCGATCTCCTTCGCGGTGGGCTTCTGGGAGTCGCTGCGGAAGCCGAAGAACAGCGCCCCGCCGAGGCCCGCCACGAGCAGCGCGCCCACGGCGATCATCGCGGGCTTCGTGGCGCCCTTCTTGAAGTTGCCGTCATCGCCGCCGCCGTAGCCGCCGCCGCCCGCGCCGCCGGAGGGCCCGGACGGGAGCGCGTCGTCGTCGGGCGGCCATTTCGCGGCCTGAAGGACCGGGAGAGGGGCCGGGCGCGGCGCGTCGTGGGGATGCGACTCGGGGGACGTGTGCGGATTCATGGCGCGTGCAGGCTAGACGAGAAGCGGGCGGAATGGGCCGGAAATCGCTGACGCGGGCGGGCCTCGTCGCGCGCGCCGCGCGGTGGACGGGCCAGCGCGCGCCACCTACGTTCGTCGCGTGAGCACGCCCCCCTCGCAGGCCTCGCGGGCCTCGCACACCTCGCAGGCATCCCCCACCGTCCTCGTGTCCGCCGCCGTCCTCGTCGAGGGCGGCCGCGTGCTCGTGTCGCAGCGCAAGAAGGGCGCGCACCTCGAGCACCTCTGGGAGTTCCCGGGCGGGAAGGTCGAGCCCGGGGAGGACCCGCGCGAGGCCCTGCGCCGCGAGCTCGTCGAGGAGCTCGGCGTCGAGGCCGACATCGGCGACGTGGTCGAGGTCACCTTCCACCGCTACGAAGAGGCCGCAAAGTCCGTGCTCCTGCTGTTCTTCGACGCCACGCGGCGGCCCGGGAGCCCCGAGCCCGAGGCGCGGGACGTGGCCGATTTCGCGTGGGCCGATCTCGCCATGCTCGCCTCGGCGCGCTTCCCGCCGGCCGATCTGCCCGTCCTCGCCAAGGTCCGCGCGCGGCTCGCGGGGCGCTGACCGCCTCGGCGCGCGGCACGAAAATGAGACGCCGCGCCCGCGCGATTTCGTGGGAACGTCTAGAGGTGCGGTCCCTCGTCCCCCTCGCCACGACCTCCCTCGCGCTCTTCGCGCTCGCCACCCTCGCCACGCCACGCCTCGCGCGCGCCAACCCGCCGGAGCCCTGGTCGGACCACGATCCCGTCGCGCCCCCCACGCGCTTCGCGCTGGGCGACCTCGGGTTCCGCGGCGGCGCCGAGTACCGCGCCAACGTGCTCACGATCCGCCCGCTCGCGCTCACCGACGAGGCCCCGCGCGACGCCTCGTGGATCGAGCACCGCCTCCGCCTCGACGGCGCGGTGGACTACCAAGAGAAGGTGAAGCTCACGACCTCGATCGACGCGCTGGACGGCGTGCTCTGGGGAGACAACGGCGATCTCGCGCGGCCGCCCGAGTCGTCGAGCGGCGCGAACATCAACTCGAAGAACGTCAACTCGGCGCGGCTCTGCATGGGCCTTCGCGAGGGGAACCCCTTCGACCCGAAGAGCTACTCGTACACGAACTGCCCGGCCGACGCGTTCTTCATTCGTCGCCTGTACGGCGACATCTCCACGCCGATCGGCCTCTTCCGCATCGGGCGACAGGCCACCACCGCCGGCGCCGCGGTGGCGCTGAACGACGGCGACGGCCGGGCGAACCGCTTCGGCTTCGCCAACCGCGGCAACTCGGTCGACCGCATCCTCTTCGCCACGAAGCCGCTCGAGGCCTTCAAGCCCAAGTCCGAGCGCGACAAGACCGAGTCGAAGGGCGGGTTCCTCATCCTCGCGTACGACCGCGTGGTGGGCGACTCCCCGCAGATCCTCCAGGACGACGTGCACCAGTGGGTGTCCGCCGTCCGGTGGCTGTCCCCGAAGGTCACCCGCGAGCTGCGCGACGTGGAGCTCCGCGCCTTCCACGCGTACCGGTGGGACTCGCGCAACGAGACGCGCATCAACGCGGTCGGCGGCCGCGTCACCGCGCGGTTCGCCGATCTGTTCGCCGGCGTCGACGTCGTGGGCATCCTCGGCAAGACGCGCGAGGTGTCGGAGGCCCTCCGCGTGATCTCGAACGACCCGGCCACGAGCCAGGCCGTGCGGCAGGTGGGCCTGCGCGGCGTCGTGCGCTACGACCGCCCCAAGTTCAGCCTGTACTTCGAGACCGACTACGCCTCGGGCGACTCGGATCCGCAGGTGGGCACTCCCCTCACCCAGATGAACTTCTCCCCCGACTCGAACGTGGGGCTCCTCATGTTCAAGCACCTCCTGGCCTATCAGACAGGCCGCACGGCGGCGGCGGCGACAGAGCTCTTGAAGTCGCTGAAGGCGCCCACCATCCCCGTCGAGTCGGTCGCCACGAACGGCGCGTTCACCAACGCGTTCGCGATCTTCCCCCAGGTCGACGTGAGGCCGGTGGACAACCTGCTCATTCGCGGCGGCGTGCTCGTCGCGTGGGCGCCGGCGCCGGTCATCGACCCCATCTTCTCGCAGCAGCGCCGCGACGGCGTGAAGATCGACGACGATCTCCAGAACTTCGCCGGCGGCAAGCCGGGGTCGTTCTACGGCACCGAGCTCGCGGGCCGCGTGCAGTACAAAATGTATGACCACTTCGCGCTCGACCTCGAGGGGGCCGTCTGCTTCCCGGGCGACGCCTTCAAGGACGTCGACGGTTACGCCGCGCGCTCCGTGCTCCTCCAGGGGCGCACCACGTTCTTCTTCTGATTCCCATGAACACCCGAAAGAGCCACGCCATGAGCCCGCGCCGCACCTCCAGCGCCCGACGCTTCCCCCGCGTACGCCTCGTCGCCGCGCTCCTCGCGCTCACCTCCCCTGCGCTCGTCGTGGCCACGGGCAGCGTGGGCTGCGAGACCTTCGTGGCGCCGCCCGAGGTGACCATTCGCGGCGCGAAGGACGGTGTCCTGACCGACACGAAGGCCCCGCTCGTCCTCGAGTTCTCGAAGTCGATCCGCAAGGACACGCTCAACATCAAGGTGGTCCCGCTCGAGACCGACCTCGAGGGCAACCTGCTCGACGAGCAGGGCAATCCAGAGGCCGAGCTCAAGCCGCTGTTCTCGTACACGCAGAACCCTTCGGAGGCGAGCGGCGTCGAGGTGCTGGGCGGCACGGCGGAGCTCCTCGGCGACGACGCGGGCCTCGTGGTGCGCCCCACCGCGCCCTTCCCCGTCGGGCAGAAGCTCGCGCTGCTCATCGAGCCCGGCCTCACCTCGCGCGCGGAGGGCCGCGCCACCACCACGCGGCGGCGCATCCTGTTCTCCTACGACTTCCGCTGCTCCGCGGCGCGCCCCACGAAGGTGATGCAGAGCGGCATCTACTTCGCGCTGCTCGACATTCAAGAGCCCGTGCCCGTGCAGATCCAGCTCTGGGGCGACCTCATCGTCGACCCGGCGACGGGCGTCGTCCGCGCGCAGTTCACCAACGCCGACCGAAAGCCCGCGCAGAAGTGCCCACAAGCCTGCAGCGCAGAGACCGTCTGCCGCCTCCTGCCGGCGCCCGACTGCGTGCCTCCGTCGCTCAAGGCGGGCACGGTGGACGAGTATCCCGATTTCATCCCCAACTTCACGCGGCCCACGGGCTACACGGTCACCATCACGGGCTGCGCGGAGGACCAAGACGAGAACACCGCGGCCTTCGTGAGCGCGCCGGCGAACCTCGTCGTGGAGAAGCCCGAGGTGCAGGTCAACGGGCTCATCCTCACCGCGGCGTTCAAGAAGGAGCCGAACGGCACGGTGCGCTCCACCGGCACGGTGACGGGCTCGGAGATCGTGTTCGGCAGCCAGCGGCTCTCCTCCGGCCGCGGCACCGCCACGATCCGCACGGTGCCCGCCGACGAGGCGCCGAAGGACATCCCCCCGGCGCCCCCGGCCTCCGCCGTGCCGACGCGCGACAACTGAGCGGCGCCGTCCTGCCCATGCACCCGACCCACTTCCGCAACCTCGCCGACCTCGGGCGGCTCCCGTGGTTCTCCTCGCACGAGGACCGCGTGGTGCTGAGCGACAGCTCGCTCGGGCCCATCATCGACGTGCACACGCACGTGGCCCTGGCCTACCTGCGGCCCATGCAGCTCGATCTCGACAAGAAGTGGGACCGCACCGAGCACTACCTGCCGTCGTGCTGCCCGGTCGACCTCGTGCCCTATTCGAATCGAAACTTCACGGCGGGCGATCTCGCCAACATGAAGAAGGACCTCACCGCCGGGAGCTTCACCGCGGGGGGCATGCGCCGCACCCACACGATTCCCAACTTGACCGGCGAGATGGCGGAGCTCGGCATCAGCCACTCGGTGCTCTTGCCCATCGATTTCCCGCTCATCAGCCAGAACGCCACGTACGCGCTCGACGCCCAGGAGAAGACCCGGGGCACGCTGCTGTCGTTCGGCTCGGTCCACCCCTACTCGGCCGACCTCGAGGGCAAGCTCGCCGAGCAGGTCCGCCGCGGCGCGCGCGGCGTGAAGGTGCACCCGAACGTGCAGCTCGTGCACCCGGCCGATCGGCGCGCCATGAAGCTCTATCGGCTCTGCGCCGACGCGAAGCTCCCGGTGCTGTGGCACTGCGGCCCGGTGGGCATCGAGCCGGCGCTCGGCCGGTATCTCACGCAGGTGCGGCACTACGAGCGCCCCATCGCGGAGAACCCCGCCACCACCTTCGTGCTCGGGCACGCCGGCGCGCTGCAGCTCGAGGCCGCGATGGAGCTCTGTCGCAAATACCCCAACGTGTACCTGGAGATCTCGAGCCAGGGGCTCGCCGGCGTGCGCACCCTGGTGGAGCGGGGCGATCCCGAGCGCATCTTGCTGGGCTCGGACTGGCCCTTTTATTCGGCGGCGTTGCCCATCGCGCGGGTGCTCATCGCGACCGACGCGCGCCGCGAGCTGCGGCGGAAGATCTTCTGGGACAACGCCGCGCGCCTGTTGGGCATCGCCTGAGACACCGGCGGTGCACGACGGGCGTCAGGGCGGGGTGCAGCCGCGCTGGTCGGTGTCGGTGCTCAAGACCGAGACGCCCCCCTGGCGAGTGACGCGCAGAATGCGCTGCGTGCACGCGCCTCCGACCGCTTGCAGGTCGAACCCCTCGGGCACCGCAGCGAACGCGGCGGGCAGGCGCTCATCGCACCCGAAGCGCTCTCCGCCGAGCTGCGCGAGGTAGATGGCTTCCTTCGGAGTGTCGATCTCGCCGAAGAAGGCGCGTGCGTCGACGGCGCTGGCGATAATCCCCACTTCGTCGCCCCGCGTATATGCAAGGTAACTGGCCGTACATTGGCCGGTCGCGGGTCCCGGCCGCACCTCGGACGGCGCCGCTTTCGGCACCACGTCGTACCCGCCGCAGGTCCACAGGGTACGCAGGGCGCTCACCTTGCTCTGGCAGGCGGCCTTGTCGGTCGCCCCCGAGCACGGGGTCCCCCGTGCGTCGTCGGTCATCTTGGCGGTCCACGTGGCCTGCGGCGAACCGGGCCGAGGATCGCTCCCGGTGGACGCATAGCCGCCAGGCTCGGTCGACTCGCGGAGAATCCCGAGGAAGTCGACGGGGCGCGCGGGGTTTATCTCGTTCGCGAAGCGGAGCGCGCCGTCCGTGCAGGCGGCGGTCATGCCGTCGGGGATCGCCGACGCACACGCGACGAGGATCGTGCCGACGAAGAGTGCGCCCAAGAGCTGCGTGGGGAGACCAGGGGAGTGCATGGGCGCATGACTCTGCAGTTTGTGCGCCAACGGAACTTCGGCCCGATCTCGGGGTGTCCGGGCGTACGTGTGCCATCTCGACGGGGTGGTGGCACACACGACGCGCCCACCCGCGCGGGCCGCGGCCCATGACCTCACGCGGGCGCGCCGGAGGCGAGCGCCTCCACGAGCCCCCGGAGCTCGCCGGGATCGCAAAAGCGGAGCTCCTCCCGCGGCCAGGCGCGGCGCAGGGCGAGGGAGAGCGCCGCCAGCATCGCGCGGGCGGCCTCGGTGTCCTCGAGGGGCGGGCACACGCCCACGCCCGGCGGCCCGGTCGGCGGCATCGTGAGGGAGAGGACGACGACCGACCCGGGGCGCGCGCGGGGGTTCAGGAGGTCGAGGTGCAGCCCGAAGGGCGCGTCGCCAAGCGCGACGCCCGCGAACCAATCGAAGTCGGAGTACACCGGGTGCGGGGCGTCGAGCAGCGTGACGCCCTCCGCCTGGAGCGCCTCCACGACGCGCCGCGCGCACACACCCGGATCGGCGCGCAAGGCGAGCTCGAGGACGGCGACGGCGCGCACGGCGCTATCCGAGCACCGCGCTCGCGACGCGGAGGGCCGTGTCGTGCGCCAGCAAGATGCCGTTGCGGTAATGGCCCGTCGCGAGGAAGAGGCCCGGCACCGGCGACGCGCCGACGAGCGGCCCGCCGCCCTCCGCGTAGGGGCGGAAGTTCGACCAGTGGTCGCTGACGCTCGCGGCGCCGAGCGACGGCACCGCGGCGCACGCCGCGCCGAGGATGTCCACGACCCCCTTGGCGGTCACGTCTTTGATGTAGCCTACATGTTCCAGCGTCGAGCCGCAGAGCACGCGGCCGTCGCCGCGCGGCACCACGTAGCCCGTGGCGTGGAACACGATGCGCCGCGTGCGCGGCGGGCGCTCCTCGAGGAGCACGATCTGCCCTCGAGCCGGCGTGACCTTCGGCAGCGAGAGCGGCACCCCCGGCACGAGGGAGGCCCAGCTCCCGGCGGCGAGCACCACCGCGTCGGCCGCGAGCCCCTCCGGGCCGAGGGACACGCCGCGGCACACGTCACCGTCGAGCCGGAGGCCCGTGACGAGCGCGCCCACGCGCACCTCGACGCCCGCGCGCGCGCACGCGGCGCCGAGCGCCCGCAGGAGGGCCCGCGGGTCGACCTGCGCGTCGTCGGGGAAGAAGAGCGCGGCGCGGCGCTCGGGGGAGATCTCGGGCTCCGCCTCGCGCACGGCCCCGTCGAGGAGCAGCTCGGCCCGGAGGCCCAGGGCGACGTGCTCGGCGGCGAGCGCGCGCGCGGCGGGCACGTCGTCGACGAGCTTCACGATGCCGCAGCGGCGGTACCCCACGTGCACCCCGGTGCGCTCCTCGAGGTCGCGCGTGAACGCCGGGTACGCGTCGCGCGCGCGCACGAAGTCGAGCAAGTCGGGGCCCGCGTGCGCCTCCATCTGCGCGCCGAGGATGCCGCCGGCCGCGCTCGACGCCTCGGCGCCCACGACCGCGCGCTCGAGGAGGGTGACCGACGCGCCGCGCGCGCGGAGCGCGAGCGCCGTGGAGAGGCCCATGATTCCGCCGCCGATGACGATGACCTTCATGCCTCCCTCCCTTCGGTCCGTCGGCATAGACACGCCGCTCGTCTGCGCCTCGCTTGCAGGTTCATGCCTCCCTCCCTTCGGTCCGTCGGCATAGACACGCCGCTCGTCTGCGCCTCGCTTGCATGTTCATGCGCGCGACCCTAGCCCGGCGACGCACGCGACGCACGCCCCGCCGGGCCGGCCTGAGAGCCCGCGGTCCGGGAGTTGACCTGACGCGGGTCGGAGGGGTCCCGGGCCCGGAGGCGAGGTTCAGCGATGGCCGCTCGAGGGCCGGGGCTCCGGCTGTGCCTTGAATGCGAGGTGAGGCAGGCTTCGCGAGGCCCTGTTGCTGCACCCGGCCTGAAAGGCCGGGGCAGGGAGAGATCGCGGTCGCATAGCGCGAAGCCCGGCGCAGCGCCGGGCTCTCGAGCGCAACGTTCCGACGGGACGCGCCGATAGTGGGGCATGTCGCGACGTTCTCGTTCACCTCGTGTGGGCGACACGGCATCGCCGCCGATGGCTCCTGTCGACATTGGCTGCGAGACGACGAGCGGAGCCCGCCTGCGGCGGGCTTTGAGTGAGCAGAACTTCGGTCTTCTTGCCCCGGCCTTCAGGCCGGGGTTCGAAGTGGGCGCGCTGCACGCGGGGGCTCCGTGAGGCTGTGCCCCAGATGCGAGATGAGGGAGGCTTCGCTGCACCCGGCCTGAAAGGCCGGGGCAGGGAGAGATTGTGGTCGCATAGCGCGAAGCCCGGCGCAGCGCCGGGCTCTCGAGCGCAACGTTCCGA
>DAORJJ010000118.1:10391-14545 GCA_035439005.1 Polyangiaceae bacterium
CGGGACGCGCCGATAGTGGGGCATGTCCCGACACTCACGTGCGCGTGTTCTCGTTCACCTCGTGTGGGCAACACGGCATCGCCGCCGATGGCTCCCGCCGACATTCGACGAGGAGCTCGTCGCCATGCTCGGAGCGAAGGCCCACGAGGCCGGCTGCTGCCTCCTCGCGGCCGGCTGCGCGTCGGATCACGTGCACGCTCTGGTCCACGTCGCCCCGACGATCGCGCTCGCTGAACTCGTCCAGCGGATGAAGGGGGCGTCGGCGTTCGACATCAACCAGCATCGTCTGCTCGAACAACGGTTCGCTTGGCAACATGGGTACTGGGCGGAGTCGGTTCGACCTTCGGACGGGGACCGCCTCACGATGTACGTACGCGAGCAGCGCAGACACCATGACGAGGGTCACACGGCCGAGCGCTGGCTGCGAGACGACCAAACGGAGCCCGCCTCCGGCGGGCTTTGAGTCAATTCAACCTCGGTTTCCCTGCCTCAACCTTCAGGCCCGGGTTCCGCAATCTGGTTGGCTGACGAGCCCGCCTCCGGCGGGCTTTGAGTGAGTTCACCGTCGGTTTCCCTGCCCCGGCCTTCAGGCCGGGGTTCCCAATGTGGCCCTTGGGTACCCCATGGCTCTCCGCCAGCCGCGAGATGAGCGACAATCGTCCGCTTTGGGCCGGGTGCCACACTCACGGGGCGCGAACCGCCCCCCGCGGGCCGTCGCTCGCGGGGCCCACGACGCACCCCGCGGGCTCCACGTCGGGGCGAATACCCAGGAACACGGGCCACCGGAGGCGCCCGTCGGACGACCACGAGCCGTAGCGCACGGCCACCACCACGAGCGGTCGCACGTACGTGCGGGGCTCCTTCTCCCACGGGCCCTCGGCCGGCGGCTCCTTCACGGCGAGCGCCCGCAGCACGGGCAGGAGCTGCGCGACGAGCGCGTCGCTGAGGCCCGAGCCGGCCTTGCCGCGCACCACGAGCCGGTCGCCCTCGTAGGAGGCGAGGTCGAGGGCGCCGAGCTGCCCGCTCGCGCCACCTTCCGTGTATCCTACAACCACGAAGTCCGCCTCGCGCGTGGTCTTCCACTTGAGCCAGTCGCTCGTGCGCTCGCCGGGGCGGTAGGGCGAGCCGAGGCGCTTTCCCACCACGCCCTCGAGCCCGCGCGCCTCGCACAGGGCGAAGATCTCCTTGCCCTTGCCCACGTGGCCCTCGTGGGCGATGGCGAGCGAGCGCGGGGGCAAGAGCGCGCGCACGAGGTCCTTGCGGGCCTCGAGGGGCAGCGCGCGCACGTCGCGCCCGGCGACGAGGAGCGCGTCGAACACGAGGTAGGCCACGGGCACCTCGCGCGCGGCCCGCGCGACGTCGCCGGTCTCGGCGGCGATGCGGCGCTGCAGGCGCTCGAAGCTCGGCAGGCCCTCGGCGTCGAGGGCCACGATCTCGCCGTCCAGCACGAACGACGGCTCGGCGACCGCCTCGAGCGCGGCGACCACCTCCGGGTACACCCGCGTCGCGTCGCGCCCGGAGCGGTACGTGAGCGTCACGCGGTCGCCGTCGCGGACGGCGACGATGCGCACGCCGTCGAGCTTCAGCTCGTAGAGCGTGCCCGGATCGTCCAGCCGCTCGCCGCTCAAGGGGGTCGCGAGCTTGCACAACATGGGGGCGCGCTGCTTGGGCGCGAGCGCGCGGGCGGGGTCACTCGGTGAGCCGGCTCGCGTCTCTTCTTGCAGGGTTTTCGACAAGCTTGGCCTCCGTCCCCTACGCTTAGCGGGCCATGCCAGCGCGCTCCATCGGATCCGGCACCATTTCGTTCGGCCTCGTGTCGATCCCCGTCAAGCTCTACACGGCCGCGACGCCGAAGGGGGTGCACTTCAACTTTCTGCACGGCAAGTGCGGCAGCCGCATGAAGCAGCAGTACGTGTGCCCCATCGACAACGAGGTGGTGGAGCGCAAAGACATGGTGCGCGGCTACGAGCACACCAAGGACACCTACGTGCGCTTCACCGAGGAGGAGCTCAAGACCCTCGAGGCCGAGCGCACGAGCCAGCTCGAGCTGCTCGAGTTCGTGCCCACGACCAGCGTGGACCTCGTCTCGATAGAGAAGACCTATTACCTCGGCCCCGACAAGGGCGGCGATCGCGCCTACGCGCTGCTCTCCGAGTCGATGGAGCGCGCGGGCCGCATGGCGGTGGGCAAGTTCGCCCAGCGCGGCAAGGAGAACCTCGTGCTCGTGCGGCCCTACAAGAAGGGCCTCGTGCTGCACGAGGTGTTCTACGCCGACGAGGTGCGCGACTTCGGCGAGGTGGAGACCGGCGGGGCGTTCGAGTTCAAGCCCATCGAGCGCGATCTCGCCGACAAGCTCATCGAGCAGCTCGCCCAAGACACCTTCGAGCCGTCGCGCTTCAAAGACGAGTACGCCGCGCGCGTGCTCGCCGCGGTGGACGCGAAGGTGGCGGGCAACGAGGTCACCTTCTCCGAGGAGGCGCCCAAGGCGCAGATCATCGATCTCCTCGAGGCGCTCAAGCGCAGCGTGGCGGCCACGACCGCGGCGCGCGCCGCCGACGACGCGCCCGAGAGCGCGCCGGGCGGCGGGCCGAAGAAGGCGTCGCTGCGCGAGGACGAGGCCGAGGCGGAGAAGTCCGTCGGCTAAGGCGGAGCTCACTGGGATCGAGCCCGAAATCCCACGGCTCGCGCCTTCGGCTTCTCACGAGAGCCGTGGGATTCCGGGCTCGATGACCGCGACGTGTGCACATGGCCTTCTGACGATGCAGGATCAGCGGAACTGGGTTCCGCCTAGCGAGCGTCACGGCGTGAAGGAGATCCGGGCCTCCAGGGCGGCTCCGGGCTCGCCCGGGGAGAGCGTGGCGGCGCGCAGCTTCGCGGCGAGGCAGCTCGGGAGCTCTCCCCCGAGGCTCGGATCCGCGCTCACCTTCACCGCGTCGACGCGACCCGCCGCGTCGACCGCCACGCGAACGACGAGCGTCCCGGGCGCGGGCGATGAGCCTGGCGGCCCGTCGTGGCACCGCCTGGCGAGGGCGAGGATCGTGCGGCCCGTCGAGCCGTCATGGGCCGGGACGCCGGCCGGGGCGGGCGCGGGCGGCTCGCGCAGGAGGCCGCCGGGGAGATAGGCGCGAGCGCCGCTGCGCAGGGAGAGCCCGAGCGGCGCGACGTCGACCTCGGTGGGGCCGAGTCCCGCGGGGAGGACCGCGCCGAGCACGGCCCCCGACGTGACGTGGCCCACGGTCACGCGGGCCCCGTCCCGACCCTCGATCACGAGGGGCGCGGCGCGCGCGACGCTCCGGGCGGTCGTCTTCCGCGGGCGCGCCTTCTCGGGATCCGCGACGACGATCTCCGCGAGGGTGAGCGTGCGTCGCGCCGCGAGCGCGGCGGGCGCGGGCATGAGGTCCGTCGCCGAGACCCAGCCGAAGACCGCGCCCTCCTCGCGCCGCCACACGATCCGCGCGAGCCCACCGCGCCGCGCGAGCACCGTCACCGCCTCGTCGTCGCGGTCCCCGCGCCCCTGGAGCAACACGCGGAGGCGAGCGGGCCCGCCGGGCGCTGCCGAGACGAGCACGGGCCGCCCCGTGACCAGAGAGGCCCGCGGGAGGGGCCGCTGCGACGGAGCGCTCGGGAGCGACGCGGCGAGGTCGAAGCGCGCGGGATCGAGGCTCAGATCCGCGCAAGTCGCCTCGACCGTGGCCGGGCCCACGAACTCGGAGTCGAGGGGCGGCGCGGCGCTCACGAGGAGGCGGTCGCCGCGCTCGCCGCTCCGCCCGTGGACGGAGAGCCTCGAGGCCCCGGTGGTGACGAGCACGCCACCCACGAGCAGCGGCCGCGTGGGGTGCAGAAACGGGGCCGACACGCGGAAGTGGCCGCGGAGCTTCGATTGGCCAGTGTCGACCTCGAGCCACCCGCCGCTCGGGAGCACGTGGGCCGTGGCGAGCCGCGCCGTCGCGACGGACCCGAAGGGCTCTCCGTCCGGGCGGGCCTGCAGCGCGAGGGGCTCGCCCTCCCAGAGCTCGCTCGAGAAGGTGCACACCGGCGCGTCGCTGGGTGCGCGGAGCTCGGGAGGCGGCGGCGCGGACGACCCGAGCGGGGCCAACGCGAGCGGCCGAGTGGACGGGGCGCTCGCCGGCAGCGCGACCGACGCGACCGGCGTG
>DAORJJ010000119.1:0-14533 GCA_035439005.1 Polyangiaceae bacterium
GCCGAAGGCGCGAGCCGTGGGATTTCGGGCTCGATCCCAGTGAGCACCGCCTTAGTACGGCTCTCGGCGCTCAGCGGAGCCAGAGGACGGAGAGATCGAGCTCAATCGCGTCGAAGGGCTCGGCGCGCACGCGCTCGTCGTCGGCGTAGGTCGCGAGCAGCCGGTACGTGGGCCCGTCGAGGGAGAAGACCTCGAGCGTACGCGCGAGCGGCTCGATCAGCCACACGTGCTGGACGCGCTCGCGCTGGTAGACAGGGAGCTTCTTTCGCCGATCGTGGCGCTGCGTCGAAGGCGAGAGCACCTCGCACACCCAGTCGGGCCGGAGCGTGAAGAACGCGGCGTGGGGCATCTCGGGCATCGACTCGCGCCGCCAGCCACCGAGATCCGGGACCAAGATGTCGGGCTCGGGCCCGAGGTGGAGCTCGGGCTCGTCGAGGATGACCCAGCCACCCGGGCCGCCTCGACCACGCTTGAACGGGGGCCCGAGCTCTTCGCCGAGCGTGGTGGCGGCTTGCGCGTGGGGAGACGCCGGGCGCGGGTGGAGCGTCAGCTCGCCGTCGATGACCTCGGCGACCTTGTGCGGCGGGGCGTCGAGGACATCCTGGTAGGTTGCACGTTTTCTCGCGGGCTCACCCATCGCCTCATCGTACGCGAGGGTGGGGCGGCCGACGAGCGCCGGCAAGCGACGCTCAACGCGAATCCGTGCTGGCGCGCAGTGGCTCAAGACGACACTCGTTCAGGCATCCTGGGCCGCCATCCGCGTCAAGAACTCCTACCTGGGCGCTCAATTTCGTCGCATCACGAGGCGCTCAGCGGAGCCAGAGGACGGAGAGATCGAGCTCAATCGCGTCGAAGGGCTCGGCGCGCACGCGCTCGTCGTCGGCGTAGGTCGCGAGCAGCCGGTACGTGGGCCCGTCGAGGGAGAAGACCTCGAGCGTACGCGCGAGCGGCTCGATCAGCCACACGTGCTGGACGCGCTCGCGCTGGTAGACAGGGAGCTTCTTTCGCCGATCGTGGCGCTGCGTCGAAGGCGAGAGCACCTCGCACACCCAGTCGGGCCGGAGCGTGAAGAACGCGGCGTGGGGCATCTCGGGCATCGACTCGCGCCGCCAGCCACCGAGATCCGGGACCAAGATGTCGGGCTCGGGTCCGAGGTGGAGCTCGGGCTCGTAAAGGATGACCCAGCCACCTGGACCGCCTCGACCGCGATTGAACGGGGGCCCGAGCTCTTCGCCGAGCGTGGTCGCGGCGCGCGCGTGGGGAGACGCCGGGCGGGGGTGGAGCGTCAGCTCGCCGTCGATGACCTCGGCGACCCTGTGCGGCGGGGCGTCCAGGACATCCTGGTAGGTTGCACGTCTTCTTGCGGGCTCACCCATCGCCTCATCGTACGCGAGGGTGGGGCGGCCGACGAGTCCGTCGCCCAGGGAGGTCGGCGACGCGTCCCTCCCGAGGAGCCGAGCTCCTGCGAACCCTGCCCGCTATTCGCCGACCTCGAGCGTCGCGAGGAGCCGCTCGAGCAGCGTGATGAGGTCGCCCGCCAGCCCCATCGGCGCCGAGCGCGACTCGGTGAGCGCGTCGCGGAGGCGCTCGGCGGCCGCCTTCATCGAGGCCTTCTCGCGCGCCACGCGATCGGGCTCGCTCGGCGGGAAGATCGTGGGCGCGAAGTGCTTCGAGAGCGTCGGCATCGACACCGGGTGCTCGAGCACCTTCTTGCGGAGCTCCTCCATCATCTCGGGCGGGGCGTCCGGGCGCTCCTCCGCGCGGCGGAGAAAGTCGACCGAGTCGTAGCTCGGGATCTTCTGCGTGAGGCCATCGCGCTCCATCACGTCGGGCGCGCGCTCCTTCAAGAACAGAAACGACCCCGTGAGCTTGTCGACGGTCTCCTGGCGGAGGCGCAGCTCCTTCTTCGTGTAGTCCTCGAACGAGGCATAGCCCCAGGCCTCGAAGCTGCGCTTCTTGCGCGCCCGCACGAGCGCCTCGGCGAGCTCGAGCCACCCGGTCTTGAAGAGCCGCGCGCGGCGCAGCATGTCGGCGCGCTCGGGATCGGCCCGGTGCGCCTGCTCCGACGCCTCGAGCTCGGCGACCGTGCCTCGTGACGCAGAGCGAGGCGCGTCGGCCGGGGTGCGCGAGGACGTCATGCCCGTCGAGATACTGCGCTTCGCGGCCGGCGGGAAGGGCAAGCCGTCACGCGCCGATCACACCCGCGGCGGCCGCTCCGCCGACCACGCGACCCACGCCAGACCCACGTAGAGCGCGAGGCCGCTCACGGCCATCGCCGCCGCGGACGGGGGCGTGGGCACGAAGTAGCTCACCACGCACCCCACCGACATCCCTCCCCCGAGCCGAACGAACCGGCGGCGCGCGGAAGGCGAGAGCGCCGACGAGCGCCACAAGACGAGCGCGGACGCGACGAAGAGGACCGACTCGACGACGATGGCCGTGGGGCGGCTGTTCCAGAGGCCGAAGCCCAGCTTCGCCGAGCCCACGCCCGCGAGCGGCAGATCGCGCACGTGCACGACGAGGTCGAGCGCGAAATGCGAGGTCACCGCCACCGCGAAGACCGCCGCCACGCTCCAAACACCGGGCCGGCCACGCCACGCGAGCGCCCCGACGACGGCGCCCACCAGCCCCCAGACCACCGCCGCCACGAGGCTGTGCGAGAGCGGCATGTCGTAGAGGTCGAGCGCGTTCGACGCGTTCATGCCCGGCACGATCCGCACGTGCTCGAGGCCCGCGAGCACGAAGCCGCTCCACAAGAAGTCGAGGGTCTCCACGGCGACGAACAGCGCCCAGAGGGGCACGTCGGGGCGGGCTCGCTTCAGCAGCAGCGCGGGCGCGTAGTGACCAATCAGCACGCTGGACCCCCTCTCGTGTCGCGCGCGTCAGTAGCGGTGCACGAGCGGCGTGACCTCGCTGCACGGCCGGCACATGGTCGAGGCCACACCGGTGTTCCGCCGAGAGCGCCCCGCGACGGCCTTGAACACCGGGCCGCTCTCGTCCTCGTCGCACTGGAGGCACGCGTTGATGGCGCCGTCCGGCTCGTTGTACGCGAAGGTGGGGGAGGCGGTGAGCGCGGCGATGCACGGGCCGAGGCAGCGCGCGCGGGTGTGGTCGGTGTTGTACGACCAGATCTGCGCGCACGGGCGGTCGAACCCGAGGGCCTCGAGGCACGCGAGCTGCGCCGCCGCGTCCCCGCCGTGCTTCACGCCGCACTCGCGCACCGGCGCGGTGAGGTCGGGGCGGCGAATGTACACGGCGAGATCGCGCAGCGGAGAGCAGAGGCCACACGCGCCCAGGTGGGTGACCTGCGCCCCCGCGGCCTTCGCGGCGGCGGGCGAGTCGAACGAGCGGAGGCGGTAGCTCTTCGCGGGCGCGGGCTCCCGCAGCACGGCGCACACGGTGGCGTCGGGGGAGGTGGCGGCGGCGGGCGGCGCGGCGTACGGATCGGCCGTGAGCTCCCTGGGTGGGTCGAGCAGCGTGAGCGACTCGAGCGCGGCGAGATCGGCCTCGGTGTAGTCGGGCTGCTCGAACGGCGGGTCGGCGCACGCGCACCGCGGCCCGCACTCGGCCTCGGAGAGCCCGGTCTGAGGACCGGGACGACCAAACATCGCCCCGGTGCAGGTCGCGGACGCGTCGGCGGCCTGGGCGGGATCGGCGCGGCAGGCCGCGAGCCCCAGCGGCGTCGCGAGGGCGACGGCGACCGCGAGCGCGAGCGCGGGGTGCGGAGGAGAGCGCATGGGTCGATTCATAAGCCCTTTTCCGCAGGGACGGGGCCTGCGTTTCGAGGGCTCCGCCGCATGGGGACGCCGGGCGCCTCGGTCGGCGTCCCAGGCCCGCCTCACCATCCCCAGGTGTCTGGCCCGCCCTTGAACGGCCCTACGACGTCGCTCGTGATCCAGCCGCCGTAGAACTCGCCCTCCTGCGGCGTCACGCGCTCGTCGTCGACGAAGCACCCGTCGGCGCGGTGCGCATAGAACGCGACGCGGCCCTGGAGCGGGCCGTCGTCGTAGCCCCACGCCGCGTCCCGCTCGACGCGTGCCCCGCCCCTCACGGCGAAGTAGTGGGCGCGGCCCTTCCACTCACAGAACGACGCGCGGCCGGTGCGCTCGAGCGCGCCCTCCCGCACGTCCTCGACGGGGACGTAATACGCCGGCGGGTGGCTCGTCTCGAGCACGCGCAGCGCGCGCGTCGTGTCGACGATCACCTCGCCTCCCACCTCCACCCGGATGCGGCGCGACGTGGGCTCGACGCGAGGCGGGCGCGGATAGTCCCAGGCCGACTCCTGCCCAGGGCCGGGCTCGATGCGTGTGGGGCGCGACATGCGCTCGGTGTAGCAGCCCGACCTCCCGTTCGCGAACCGGCGTCCCGCGAAGCGCGACCGTATCGACGCGGCGGCGCGAGGGCGACGGGGGCGCGCCCGCGGGCTGCTAGGATGCGCCGATGGCATCCCGGGAAGCGAGCTTTGCACCAGGCGTCGTCCTCGATGGCCGCTATCGGCTCGAGGAGGCGCTCGGCGAAGGGGGGATGGGAGCCGTCTGGGTCGCGCGGCAGATCGCGCTCGAGCGAGAGGTCGCGATCAAGGTCCTCCACACGGGCGAGCGCAGCGAAGCGCAGCGCGTCCGGCTTCGACGCGAGGCGCTCGCGCTGGCCGCCGTGCACCACCCCGCGGTGGTCCAGGTCCACGACTTCGGCGAGACCGCCGACGGGACTCCCTACGTCGTCATGGAGCTCGTCCGGGGCGAGTCGCTCGCCGACCGCCTCGTGCGTGGCGGCACGATGGGCGCCGAGGAGGCGGCCCGGCTGCTGGTGCCGCTCCTCGACGGCCTGGCCGCCGTGCACGCCGCCGGCATCGTCCACCACGACATCAAGCCCGAGAACATCCTCCTCGCGGCGGGGCCGAACGGGATGGTGCCCAAGCTGCTCGATTTCGGGATCGCGTCGGACCGCCGCGAACGAGACGGTCACGCGACGGGGGAGGGCCCGATCATGGGCACGCCCGCGTACATGGCGCCCGAGCAGGCGCGCGGCCTCCCGACGGACTCGCGCACCGACGTGTGGGCGGTGGGCGTCGTCCTCTACGAGCTTGTCGCGGGCACGTCCCCCTTCTTCGACGAAGATGTCGGGCAGATGTTCCGAAACCTGCTCGAGGCGCCGCCGCCCTACCCCCGCCGCGCGCGTGGGCTCGACGGTCCGCTCTGGCGAATCCTCATGGATGCCCTCCGCAAGGACGTGCGCTCTCGCACGTCGACGGCGGCGGCCCTGCGCAACGAGCTCGAGCGCTGGCTCGAGGACCGGCCGGGCAGCGCGAGGCCGGGCAGCGCGAGCATCGCCCCGGAGGACGTCGCGGCGCGGTTCGCGCCGACGCTGCGCGCGCCGGTCGCGTCCTCCAAAGGCGCCGGCGTCCACGCCGAGCCGGCGCCGAAGCCCCGCGACGACGAGGCTCCAGTCTCGATCGATGCGCTCGTTCGTGCGAAGCTCGGCGGCTGAAGATGAGCGAGCTGCTGCAGATGATCACGGGGCCCGATTCGAAGAGCCCCAGCTCCTCAGACCTCTCGGACGTGGACGAGCGCTCCGACGCGGAGCTCGACGCCCTCCCGTTTGGCGTCATTGGGCTCGACGACGCCGGGACCATCCTCCGATACAACCTCTACGAGTCGCGGCTCGCTCGCCTCGACCGGAACCAGGTGCTGGGCCGCGACTTCTTCACCGAGGTCGCCCCGTGCACGCGCACCGAAGCGTTCGAGGGGCGCTTCCGCGCGTTCGTCTCCGGGCCGCCGGACGCCCCCCCGGTGCGCTTCGAGTACCTGTTCGACTTCAAGTTCGGCGCCCAGGAGGTCAGCGTCGAGCTCTTGCGCGCCCCGGGCACCCAGCGCTTTTATCTGCTGGTTGGCCGCAGGAAGATCGCGCCGCCGCGGGTGGATTTCCCTGTCGAGCGCCTCGCCGCGCTGCAGCGGGACCTCGCCCCGGACGAGCCGGCGCAGGGCGTGCTCCGCGACGATCTCGAGCGGCGCTTCATCGGCGCGCCCGCGGTGCTCTTCGCGGCGCTGCGCGCGACGTGCGACAAGCTCGCGCCCGAGACCTGGGAGCTCTTCGCGACGGAGTGGGGCGTGCAGTGGGGTCGTCGCGCGGCCGTCGATCTCGAGGCGACCGCGCTCGAGGCGGGGCAGAGCTCGGTCCGCGACCTGTCGATGCGCGAAGCGGCGGACCGCGTGTCGGCCTACTTCGCCGAGCGCGGCTGGGGAGCGGTCACGTTCGACTTCGCCCCCGCGGCAGAGGGGCTCATCCTCGCTCAGCTCCACCGGAGCGCGCTCGCCGAGGCCGCCCCGCGCCTTCGGCGTGACGCGCCCGGCGGGGACCTCGCGTGCCACCTGCTCGCGGGGAGCCTCGCCGGCATCCTCTCGTCGCTGGCCGGGAGGCGGCTGGCGGCGCGGGAGGTCGCGTGCGTCGCGGGCGGCGCGCCGTGCTGCTCGATCGTCGTGGTGTCCCACGATCGGCGCGAGACCGTCGACGCCGCCCTCGCGGACGGGCAGCGCGGGCTCGCGCCCATCCGGCTCGCGCTCCGGCGCGGAGGGAGGGCGTCGAGGTGAACACGCTCGCGCTCGTGAGCACGCGCGCCGAGGCCTCCGAGCCGCCCCCGCAGGCGCCGCCGCTGGCGCTCGAGCGGCCCGCGGGGGAGTTCCTCAACGCCGTCCCCTGGGATGGCGTGGCGCCCGATCCCGACGAGCTCGACGCGGCGACCTTCCTCGGGCTGCTCTGAGCCCCGACGCCGTCAGGGCTCGACGATGGGGAAGCCCATGGTGAACGAGTCGAGCAGGGCGAGGAGTCGGTCGAAGGTCTCGCGGTGTCCTGTGATGTCCACGGCGTGGAGCGCTCCGGGCTGCACCCCCGACGCGACCTCGGCGAGCGCCCCTCGGTCGAGCGTGACGGTGGCGTCGGCGCGCTCGTCGTGGCGGCCGGCGACGGCGTGCAGGGCGCCGTTCGACAGCTCCACGAACCACGGCTCACCCGAGACCACGAGGTTCAGCGCGATCGGGCCGTCGGCCGCCACCGCCGCGGCGGCGCGAGGCCCGTCGACGCGCACGCCGAGGAGGTCGAGCAACATCCCGGTCGTCATGGCCCGGAGCATCTCCAGGTTGGCGCCCAGCATGGGGGGCAGCATCGGCGCTCCCTGCCGCAGCTCCTGGGCGCCGGTGAGGTAGAAGTCGCGCCAGGGACCCGACTCGGCCTGATAGCCGAGCTGCTCCAGCGTGTCGGCTTGGAGGGCGCGCGCCTCGGCCCGCGTGGGGTCGGCGAACACGAGGTGGTTGAGCAGCTCCGCGGTCCACCGGTAGTCGCCCGCGTCGAACGAGGCCCGCGCCTTTCGCAGCACCTCGTCGGCGCCACCCATGCACTCGACGTACCGAGCCCCGGCCTCGACCGGGGGCAGCGGGTGGAGGTTGGCAGGGTTCGCGTCGAACCACCCGAGGTATCGCTGGTACACCGCCTTCACGTTGTGGCTGACGGTCCCGTAGTACCCCCGCAGGGTGTACTGCCCGGCGAGCGTCGGGGGCATCGCGAAGTCCTCCGCGATCTCGCGCGGGGTCTCGCCCCGGTTGGCCCGCCGCATGGTCTGGTCGTGCAGATACCGATAGGCGTCGCGCTGCGTGCACAGGTGACGGCGCACCTCGTCGCGACCCCAGTGAGGCCAGTGGTGCGAGGCGAACTCGGCGTCGGTGTCGGCGGCGAACAGCTCGATGGCCTCGTCGATGTACTTGCTCCAGCCGAGCGCGTCGCGGATCGGGGCGCCGCGCGGCGTGTACACGTTGTGGAGCGTGGCCGAGCAGTTCTCGGCCATGCACAGGAGGCGCTTGTCCGGGAAGAAGAAGTTCATCTCCGCGGGCGCTTCGGTGTCGGGCGTGAGCTGGAACACGATCCGCACGCCGTCGACGTCGAGCTCCGTGCCCGTCGCGGCGACCTCCTCGGTCGGCGCGATGAGCCCGAACGTGCCGAGCAAGGGGATCGCCTTGCCAAGACCGCAGTCGACGTGGCCGTCGGGCGCCGACGGCAACAGCCGGCCATACATATAGGTGGCGCGTCGGGCCATCACGTTGCCGGCGATCACGTTCTCGCTGATCGCGGCGTGGAGGAAGCCCTGCGGGGCGATCACCCGCACCTTGCCCGAGTCCACGTCGGCTTGGTCGATCACGCCGCGCACGCCGCCGAAGTGGTCGACGTGGCTGTGCGTGTAGATGACGGCGGTGATCGGCCGCGCGGGCCGATGCTGCTGGAGGAGCTCGAGCGCGGCGGCGGCGGTCTCGCTCGACGAGAGCGGATCGATCACGATCCATCCGTCGCGACCTTCGATGAACGTGACGTTCGAGAGGTCGATCCCCCGCACCTGGTACACGCCGGGGACCACTTCGAAAAGCCCGGCGATGGCGTTGAGCCGCGCCTGCCGCCAGAGGCTGGGGTTCACGGTGGCGGGCGCCCGCTCCGCGCCGAGGAAGGCGTACTCCGCCATGTCCCAGACGCGGTGCCCGAACCGCGGGTGCACCACCGGACCGGCCAGCGCCGCGAGCCGTCGTCGCCCGGCGAGCTCGAAGTCATGGACGTCGGCGGACATGGCCGCGCGCACGGCCTCATTGGCCCCCGCCGTGTGTGGCGACGCGGGCTTTCGGGAGAAATCGGTCATGACGGGGTCTTACCGCACGAGAGCCCTGCCGGCACGGAGGGCGCGCGTCGACCCAGCGCCTCCCGGGCGGCATGGGAGCCCGACCGATACGGCGGGGAGCCGAGCTTGAGGGCTCGCCGCGTCGGTGACATGAACCCCCGCGCCTCGTCGTGGCATCGTAGGTCCCGAGATGCGCACCCTCGTCTGGTTCCGGGGCAAAGACCTGCGCGTGAGCGACCACGCGCCGCTGAGCCGCGCGGCCGCCGCGGGCGAGGTCGTGCCGCTCTTCGTGCTCGACCCGTATTTCTTCGCCCCCGAGCGCGCGCGGGAGCTGCCGCACCGCATGTTGTTCCTGCTCGAGTCGCTCGCGTCGCTGGCGCAGAACCTGGAGCACGCGGGGTCACGGCTCTTGCTCGTGGAGGGCCGGAGCGACGAGGTCGTGCCCCGCCTTGCGCGCGAGCTCGCCGTCGATCGCGTGGTCGCGCAGGCGTGGACCGAGCCGCTCGGCCGCGCCCGCGATCGCCGCGTGCGCGCGCGCCTCACCGTGCCGCTCGAGCTCATGGACGGCGAGCTGCTCGCGCCGCACGGCGCGGTGCGGACGGGCCAAGGCGGCCCGTTCTCGGTGTTCACGCCGTTCGCGCGGGCGTTTCGTCGCGACGTCACCGTCGGCCCGTGTCTGCCCGCGCCGCGCAAGCTCCCGCCGCTGCCCGAGGCGGCGCGCACGGTGGTGACGCGCGCGCTCCCGACGCCCGCGGAGCTCGGCCTCACCGAGAACCCGCGCCTGCTCCGCGGCGGCGAGCGCGCCGCCCGCGCGCGCCTCGACGCCTTCGTGGCCACGCGCCTCGGGGCGTACGCGACCGCCCGCGATCGCCTCGGCGTCGAAGGCACGAGCCGCCTCTCGCAAGACCTGAAGTTCGGCGTGCTGTCGCCTCGGACCGTGTGGAACGCGGTGGTCGCCGCCGCGGCCGCCTCGCCCGCGCGGCTCTCGGAGGGCACCGACAAGCTCACGAACGAGCTGCTCTGGCGCGAGTTCACGCACCACGTCGCCGACGCCCGCCCGGAGGTGCTGACCGAGCCCTTCAAGCCCGCGTTCCGGCGCTTCCCGTGGCGCGACGACGAGGCCGCGTGGGCGGCGTGGCGCGCCGGCCGCACCGGCTACCCGGTGGTCGACGCGGCGGCGCGCGAGCTCCTGGCCACGGGCTTCGTGCACAACCGCGCGCGCATGATCACCGCGAGCTTCCTCACGAAGCACCTGCTGATCTCGTACACCCGGGGCGAGGCGCACTACCTCCGCTACCTGACCGACGGCGACTGGATCCAGAACAACGCGGGCTGGCAGTGGTCGGCGGGGTGCGGGTGCGACGCGCAGCCCTATTTCCGCGTGTTCAACCCGATCACGCAGGGCCAGAAGTTCGACCCCGACGGCGCGTACGTGGGGCGGTGGCTGCCCGAGCTCGGGCGGTTGGATGCAAAATACATCCACGCGCCGTGGCTCGCGCCCGCCCTCACGCTCCGCGCCGCGGGGATCACCCTGGGCGAGACCTACCCCCTCCCCGTCGTGGACCACGCCACCGCGCGCGCGCGCTTCCTCGCGACCGCGAAGGCGGCGCTCGGGACGCCACGCGAAGCGTGACGCCGAGATCGACAAGCGAGGAGCTGCCACTTGCGCGGCGCCGGCAAGCCAGGTCTGCTGGAGACTCCCCCCGCGAGGTGCTCGCTCATGAAAGCCAAGACTTCCTTCGCTCTGCTCGCGTCGTTGCTCGCGGCGTCGCTCTGGACCGCCTGCTCGCCGGCCGACCCCGCGACGGTCGCCGATCCGGACGCCGCCGCCGACGCCGTGGCGCCTCCCCCGACGACGCCCACGACGCCTCCGCCCCCTCCGCCCGACGCACGTCCGGACGCGCCCACCCCCATCGACGCCGCCCCGGACGCCCCCGCCGACGCGGGAGGTGACGACGCCGCGGCCGACGCTTCACCGACAGACGCTGCGCCCGCCGACGCCGCGACCGACGCGGCCGACGCCGCGATCCTCGGCTGCCCCGCGGGCTCGTACGTGGTCGGCGCGGCCTGCGCGCCGTGCGCGCGAGGCACGTACTCGAGCGCCCCGAACAGCCCGAGTTGCACCGCGTGCGCCGACGACTTCTCCACCCCGGCGGCGATGTCCACGTCGGCTGCCGCGTGCACCCCGTGCGCCGCCGACGAGTACAGCAACGCCAGCACGGACCACCTGTGTGTGGGCGCGACCACGGCCTTCACCACCGCGGGCCTCACCGACTTCGACGTCAACGGCGCGCACCTCGTCTACCGCGCCGGCGCGTTCATCCATTGCACGCTGCCGGCGTGCGCCGATCCCACCACCCTCCCCGCACCGGCGCCCACCTCGGCCGCCGCCTGGCTCGCGGGCGACGACGACCGGCTCTACTTCATCCAGGGCGGGGGCCTCCTTCCGCTCGATCTCGGGAGCCGCAACTACGACGGCACGGCGGGCCCGCTCGCGAACCTCGGCACGAGCTCGGCCTCCTACTCCCAGAACCTGACGTCGTTCCATCGAGGCCGCAGCCCGCTGGCGCTCGTGCGGGAGGTCCCGAAGCCCCTCGGCGGCGGGCGCTTCCAGTACATCTGGGGCGGGCGCGCGAGCAACACGTCGCGCACCGCGCAGGCCACGGGCATGGCGCACAGCAACGGGGCCGCGGTCGCGAGCTATCTCCCCGCGAGGCAGATCGTGCCGCCTCCGGGCGCGGGGCTCCCGTCGAGCTTCAGCGTGACTGGGCACCCGAACGGCGCGGTCAAGCCCGCGACCGATCCCACCATCGTGGCCGTGAGCACGCCCGGCGGCGCCGACCCCATGGTGTTCGTCGTCCGCGGCGGGAGGCTCGAGGCCTGCCCGCTCGCGACCCCCTGCGCCGCCTGGAGCAACCTCGGCGCCGCGCCTTCACTCTTCAACGTCGACGCCACGCACCTCTACGTGGGCACCGCGACAGGGCTCCAGCGCTGCGCCCTCGCGGAGATCTCCGCGGCGAGCACCTGCACGCTCACCGCCGCGGGGCCCGCCGAGCCGGTGTCGGCGCCGCTTTATCTCACGCTGACGGAGGCGTGGTATCGCAGCGGCGACGCGATCCGTCGCGTGCCCAAGTAGCGCGCCAACTCTAGAGATGCCCCAGATCCCCCTCCGCGACGGCCGCTCCCTCCACGTGCACTCCGTCGGGCGGGGGCGCACGGTCGTGCTGCTCCACGGCTTCGCCATGCACGGGGCGATGTGGATCCCCCTCGTGCTGCCCCTGGCCCACAAGTACCGCTTCGTGCTGCCCGATCTGCGCGGCTTCGGGCGCTCGCACGGGGTCGACTACGCGCACGCCGACGTCATCGGCGGGCACGCCGCGGACGTGGAGGACCTCCTGGCGCACCTCGGCGAACCGCGCGTCGTGCTCGGCGGCCTCTCGATGGGCGCGCTCACCGGCCTCGCGCTCGCGTCCCGAGGCGCTTTCCGGCGCGTCTCCGGCTACGTGCACATCGACCAGGCGCCGCGCATCCAGAACGATGCAGACTACACGCACGGCCTCTTCGGCCACGAGCAGGCCACGCGGTTCGCGGAGATGCGCGCGCTGCTCGACGAGGTCGATCCGCTCCGCGGCCGGCCGTTCGACGCGCTCCCCGCGCCGCTCCGCGAGCGCGTGCGCGCGGCCTTCGCGAGCTTCCTCCGCTCCGCGTTCCGACCCGGGTGGCTCAAGACGGCGACTGGCGCGGTCCACCGCGAAGAACTCGCCAAGCGGGTCTTCCCGCTCGCGAACTGGCCTATCTACATGGACTGCCTGCGGGCCTATCTGGAGCAAGGCTACGACTTCCGCGACGCGCTCGCGGGCACGCAGGTCCCCGTGACCTTCATGGTCGGCGAGGCCTCGGAGATGTACCCCGCGGAGGGCCAGCTCGCCCTCGCGCGCTCGGTGCCGGGCGCCACGCTCGTGCGCTTCCCGGGCGTGGGCCACGCGATCCCCGTGGAGGCGCCGTGGGCCTTCGTGCGCGCCCTGTCGCGCGCGATAGACAGCGCCTGAGGCGGGTCCTGTTTTCGGTTCCCGAGGGAGCCGCGCGGCGATACCTGTAGAGACATGCGCAACCTCACGCTCGCGGGCCTCCTCGTCGCCTCTCTCTCCGTCTCGCTCGCGGGCGCGGCGCGCGCAGACATCGGGCCGGGACCGAGCCCGACGCCCCCGGCGCCCGTCGGCCCGTGCGGCGCGAGCGACACGGCGGCCGCGTCGCCCTGCGCGGGGAAGAAGGCCGGCGACGCGTGCACCCTCGCGAGCGGTGGCGGCGGCCAGTGCCAGACCCTCCGGTGCACCAACGAGGCGGGCACGAGCCTCCTCGGCTGCGTGGGGACCTCCCCCGCGGCCACGGACGGCGGCGCCTCCGGCCCCGTGAGCAGCTCCTCGAACTGCGCGATCCACGCCCCTGGCGCGCGCGCGGGCGGCGCGGGGCTCACGCTGCTCGGCCTCGCGGCCGCGCTCGCGGTGGCCGCGGTCCGACGCCGGCGCCAGTAGACTTCGTGCGCGCTCAGGCCGGCGTCGGGCAGCCGTAGACGATGTCGACCGACTTGAGTGTGCCCGCCTGAAGATCGGTGCACACCTGGCCGTAGAGCGTGACCTGGTTCGTGACCGGATCGTACTCCCAGCCGTTCGCCTTCGCCGGATCGCGCGTCACCGGCGTGGTCTTGTCGACGAACACGTAGAGCTTCGAGGGATCGGGCGGGGTCGTGCCGAGCTTGAACGTGCACGACAGGGTGAGCGCCGCGATGGTCTTGAGCGCCGCGTCGAGCGAGGCCTTGTCCCCGGCGTTGTAGAACTTGGCCGTCCCGCCGCTGACCGGCGTGCCGCCCGCGACCGCGAACTGGTTCAGCGTGGGGACGTCGACGCCGCTGCCGAAGCCGACCACGAAGGTCTTCACGCCCTTCGCGGCGAGCGCGGTGATCGCGGCGGTCGTGCCCGTGTCGCCCCCGCCCGCGTTGCAGCCGGCCTGCGCGCCGTCGGACACGAGCATCGCGAAGCTCTTGCGCGTGGCGTCGGTGAAGCCCGGATCGGTCGCCGCCTGGGTCATGCCGGTGTCGATGTTGGTCACGCACGGCCCGTCGGGGAAATTCGGATCCGCGGCCTTCAGCGCGTTCGTGAGCAGGGTCTGGATCTTGGTCTCGTTCCCGGGCCCGACGGGCACCGGGAGGGCGGCGGCCTGGGTGCAGTTGTTGCCGTCGCGATCGGGGAAAAGGGTGATGCCGAAGCGGATCTTCCCGTTGTACGAGGTGGTGAGGGTGTTCAGCGCGTCGACGGCGATCTGCCACTTGGTCTGCGCGCCCACCTTGTTCGTCATCGAGCAGGAGCGGTCGAGCACCACGAGCAAGTTCGGGGGCACGGGCTCGGCCGAGATGGCCTGCGCGCCGCACCCGCCGCCCGGCACGCAGGTGAGCGTCTTCGGATCGCAGACCTTGCCCTTCTCGCAGTCGAGGGTGTCGTCGCAGGCCGCGCCGCTCAGGCACCGGCCCTTCGCGCTGCAGCGTTCGGGGGCGACGCACGCGGGGCTGCACCCCGACGGCGGCGGGGGCGCGACGCCGTCCGGGGAGGCGCCCGCGTCGGTGTCGGTGGGGAAGGCCGTCGTGCCGTCCCCCTCGGTGCTCCCGCACGCCGCGACGACGAGAGCCACACCTGCCACCACCGAGAGCGCTCGCAGCTTCATACCTCGAAAGATACGCGCTCGGCGCGCCTGACGCAGATGACATTTCGCGCCCGGCCGGACGCGAGCGCCGTGCGCGGTGACGCCAGCCCGCGCGAGGGCTACCCTCGCGGCGTGCCGAGGACCTCGCCCTCACCTGCCCGCGCGTGGGTCGCGAGCGCCTGCCTCGCC
>DAORJJ010000120.1:0-14415 GCA_035439005.1 Polyangiaceae bacterium
CGGCGGCGCGGACACCGGCGCGGGCTCCGGCGCGGGCGCGAACGCCTTCAGATCGACGAGCCCCGAGTCTTCGTCTTTCCGCGACGAGCTCGACAGCGGCGCCGAGAGCGGACCGACATCGAACTTGACCGAGGACGGGGCAGGGGTCGCGTTGGCGAGCTTGGCAAGCTCCTGCAGGCTACGGCGGTCTCGTTCACGATCTGACGACATCGACATCGACTCCTCCGACTTTCCACGCGCCCCACGTGATGCGGGCGCTGCGCTCGTCGTGCTGCTGTGAGCCGCGCTCGAGGCGGCGTTGTTATGACTCTCTTCGGGCGACTGTCCAACGGGAGATGCGAAGATTCTTTCGTCTGACATATCGGCGAGGCTCGCGCCGCGTTCGCCCGCCGCGATGCGGCGCTCGACCTCGGCGGCCGCCGCGTCGAGCTCGTCGCCGTCGCGGAGCGCGCCCGGCCATGCGGCGAGGGCGTCGTCGAGCCAGTCTCGCTCGTGTTCTAGATCGCTCATTTTCTTGCTCCAGAGGCGCCGGGGAAGCTCTCCGGGCCAAAGCCTCGAGACACCATGAACTCTTTGAGCTTTCGACGCGCCTCGTGCACGCGCCATGCGATCGTGCCCTCCGGCGCCCCGAGGATCGCGGCGGCGTCTTCGTGAGACACGCCGTCGATGCACACCAGCACGAGCGTCGTGCGCAGGGTCTCGGAGAGCGCGTCGATGCCCTCGCAGAGGGCGAGGTACTCCTCGCGCCCCGCGGTCTGGCTCTGGGGATCGCGGCCGTCGGGGCGCTCGCTCTGCACCGCGTCGAGGCGCGCGTCGTCGTCGTCGCCCGATACGCGCGAGGACTTGCGCGACCGGATCGCGTTCAGCGAGAGGTTCACCGCGATGCGGTAAATCCAGGTGTATGGCTCGCTCCTCCCGTCGAAGCGCTCGAGCGCGTTGTAGGCGCGAAGGAACGCCTCCTGCGCGATGTCCTCGGCCAGCGCGCGGTCGCGCACCATGTGCACGGCGAGGCGGTGGATCCGGGCTTGGTGGCGGCGGACGACCTGCCCGAAGGCGCGAGCGTCTCCGGACTTGGCGAGGTCGAGCAGCTCACGGTCCGTGAGCGCCGACGTGGGGAGCGGTCTGTTCGAGGCCATTTCGGGGGCGAGGGGCTGGGTCACACGGCGTCGCGCGCCAGCAGTGACCCACGCGGGGCCGCTTGCTGCGAAAATACCGTGTGACCATACCGCTTCCACGCCACCTTTGACAGAAAGTGAGCGGAAGCCTTGGGAGGCCCCGCCCGATTTCCCCAGGAGGCCGCGGCGCAAGCGGGGCTACCGCTGGCGGAGGGAAGGGTTAGGATGCGCCCGAAGTCGGGGGGGGTGGCTCGTGCGCCGCCGACGAGCCGGGAAGGTCGCGATCGAAATGTCAGCCACTGCCTCCACCGACGAGCTCCGCCGCGCCCTCGCCTCCGAGGAGGGCGGCCGGGTGTGGCTGCGCCGCCTCGGGGTCGTGCTGGGCCTCGTCGCGCTCGTCGCGGTCGGCCTCGTCGTCCGCGCCAAGAACAAGCCGGCCCCGCCGGCACGCTACCTGACCGCCGCGGTGAGCCGCGGCGACGTGAGCGAGAAGGTCCAGGCGACCGGCGCGGTCCAGCCGCTCCTTCAGGTGAACGTAGGCGCGCAGGCGAACGGCCGGGTCACCCGCGTGCCGGTCGACTTCAACAGCGTCGTGAAGAAGGGCGACGTGCTCGCGGAGATCGACCCCACCGTGTTCGACGCGCAGGTCAGCCAGTCGCAGGCGAGCCTGCTCGCCCAGCGCGCCCAGGGCGAGAGCGCGCGCGCGAACCTCGCCGCCACCAAGGCGAGCTTCGAGCGCGTCGAGCGCTTGCACCGCGAGAACCTGGCGTCGCAGGGCGAGCTCGACGCGGCGCGCGGGCAGTACGAGGTCGCGAAGGCCCAGCTCGCGGCCGCCACCGCGCAGGCCGGCGCCATCCAGGCGCAGCTCACGCAGGCCACGACCAACAAGAGCTTCACGAAGATCTACTCCCCCGTCGACGGCATCGTGATCTCCCGAGGCATCGAGCCGGGCTCCACCGTCGTCGCCTCGTTTCAGGCGCCCGTGCTCTTCGTCATCGCGCAGGATCTCCGGCGCATGCGCGTCCTCGCCGACGTCGACGAGGCCGACGTGGGCAAGCTGCGGGAGGGCATGGAGGTCGAGGCGGTCGTCGACGCGTTCCCCGGCGAGGCCTTCCGCGGGAAGGTGCAGCAGGTGCGCTACTCCCCGAACAACGTGCAGGGCGTCGTCACGTACTCGGCGGTCGTGGAGGTGCAGAACCCCGAGGAGAAGCTGCGCCCGGGCATGACGGCCACCATCACCGTGAAGACGAAGGAGGCCAAGGGCGCGCTGCGGGTCCCCAACGCCGCGCTGCGCTTCAAGCCCACGCCCGAGCTCGGCCCGAACGGCAAGCCGCTGCCGCGGCCGCCCGAGGCCCCGCTCCCGAAGGGCCAAGCGCGCGTGCACGTGCTGCTCTCCGACACCCCCGGCGACGAGAAGGCGGAGCCGAAGATCGTCGGCGTCGGCGTCACGGACGGCGTGTTCACGGAGGTCACCGGGCTCGACGAGGGCGCGAAGGTCGTCACCGACGAGTCGGAGCCCGACGAGAAGAAGCGCAAGGGCAAGCCGTTCTGATGACCGCCGTCGCCGAGCCGCTGATCGAGCTCCGCGGGGTCGCCAAGGACTACGAGTCCGGCGAGAGCGTGGTGCACGCCCTCCGCGACGTGGACCTCACGTTCCTGCGCGGCGAGTTCGTGGCCATCGTCGGCACGAGCGGGTCGGGCAAGTCCACCCTCATGAACATCCTCGGCTGCCTCGACCGCCCGAGCCACGGCACCTACGAGCTCGGCGGGCTCGACGTCGGCGCCCGCACCAACGACGGCCGGGCGATCGTGCGTAACCGCATGATAGGGTTCATTTTTCAGGGCTTCAACCTGCTGGCGAGGACCACGGCGCTCGAGAACGTCGAGCTGCCGCTCCAGTACCGCGGCGTGGGGCGCACCGAGCGCCGGGCGCGGGCCGAGCGGTCGCTCAAGCTCGTGGGCCTCGGGGACCGCATGGAGCACACTCCGAACCAGCTCTCCGGAGGCCAGCAGCAGCGCGTCGCCATCGCCCGGGCGCTCGTCACTGATCCCCCGCTGCTCTTGGCCGACGAGCCCACGGGCAACCTCGACACCCGCACGAGCCTCGAGGTGCTCGCGCTCCTGCAGAAGCTGAACCGCGAGCAGTCGATCACCATCGTGCTCGTCACTCACGAGCACGACATCGCCGCGTGCGCGTCGCGCGTCATCACCTTCCGCGACGGGCGCATCGTGAGCGACGTGCCTCAGCAGGCGCCGATGGACGCGGAGGAGGAGCTCGCTCGCCTGCCTCCGCCCGAGGCCGCCCAGCGCGAGGTCGACGACGCCAAGGACCCCGCCGCCCGGGTCGAGCGCCGCGGTCCCCCGCTGCCCGTGAGCCTCTTCTTCACCATGCTCGCGGGCGCCCTCGCGGGCGGCGTGCTCGGCTCGCTGTACAACGCCTACGTCATGGCCAAGGACGTGCGCGCCGTGCCCATCGCGTTCGGCGTCGTCGCGGCGGCCTACGCGGGCGCGCGCGCCGGGAAGAGGGCGTTCGGGCGGCCGCTCACGCGCGACCAGCGCCTCCGGGCGGCGCTGTATTTCTCCGCGACCGTGCTGCTGCTCCGGGGCGTCGCCGCGCTCGCGTCCGTGCCGAAGCCGGTCGAGACCGCCGTGCGCGCGGCCGGCGCGCTCGCGGGCCTGCGGCTCGCCGGCGCCGCGTGCGGGCTCACCCTCGTCGGGGCCCTCGTGATGTACGGCCTCATGACGGCGTTCGCGCCGAGGCGCTGAGGGGCGAACGCGTGCTCGGTCTCTTCTTCAACGCCGTCCGCCTCGCGCTCACGGCCATCGTGCGGCAGAAGACGCGCTCGGCGCTCACCGTGCTCGGCATCCTCATCGGCGTGGCGGCGGTCGTGATCGTGACCGCCCTCGCCGACGGCGCGTCGGCGAAGGTGGGCGGGGAGATCTCCGGGTTCGCCTCGAATGGCCTCTTCATCAACCCGCAGGCGGTGCAGCAGTCCGGGGCGCGCTCGAAGGGGCTCGGTCGCCTGACCGAGGCCGACGGCCGGGCGATCGCGCGCGAGGCGGTGAGCGTGAGCAACGTGGCCCCGTTCCTCTCGACGGGCGTCCAGATGGTGTACGGCGACAAGAACGCCGCCACCCTCGCCGTGGGCACGACGCTCAGCTACTTCCCTATTCGCAAGTACAAAGTCGCGAAGGGAGAGGGGTGGACCGAGACCGACGAGCTCCTCAAGACCAAGGTGTGCGTCATCGGCGCGACGGTCGCGGAGGCGCTCTTCGGGACCGAGGACCCCGTCGGTCGCGTGGTGCGTATTCGCCAGTCACCCTACCGCGTCATCGGCGTGCTCGAGGCGCGCGGCACCTCCACGTTCGGCGACGACCAAGACGACCGAATCCTCATGCCCATAGGCAGCTACCGGGCGCGCATCCAGCGCACATCGCCGGGCCGGGTCGACATGCTGCTCGCGAGCGCGGCCACCGAGGAGGTCACCGATCGCGCCAAGTCTCAGGTCGAGGAGATCCTCCAGCAGAGACACCAAATCAAGGAGGGCGCCGAGCCCGATTTCGTCGTCAACACCCAGCGTGAGTTCCAGAAGGCGCAGGAGGGGATCGGGGCCATTCTCTCGGCGCTGCTCCTCGGCGTGGCGGGCGTGAGCCTCCTCGTGGGCGGCATCGGCGTCATGAACATCATGCTGGTCAGCGTGGCCGAGCGCACCCGCGAGATCGGCATTCGCATGTCCATCGGCGCCCGCGAGAGCGACATCCTCCTTCAGTTCCTCGTCGAGGCGGTCGTGCTCACGCTCATCGGCGGCGCGCTGGGCATCGTCGCCGGCGCCGGCTCCGTGTTCGGCCTCGGCCGCGCGCTCGGGTGGGAGCTGCTCCCCGGCACGCGCGCGATCGGCGTCGCCGTCGCCACGAGCGCCGTCATCGGGGTCGCCTTCGGCTTCTTCCCGGCGCGCCGCGCGGCCCGCCTCGACCCCATCGAAGCACTGAGGAGCGACTGATGAAGCCGTTCCTCGTCGGGGTCACGCTCGCGCTGCGAGCCATCGTGCGCAACGGCCTCCGCGCCGGGCTCACGGTCCTCGGCATTCTGATCGGCGTCGCCGCGGTGGTGACGGTGACGGCGCTCGGCGCGGGCGCGCGCGAGTCGGTCGGCTCGCAGATCTCGAGCCTCGGCTCGAACGTCATCATCATCATTCCTCGGGACTCGAACGCCTCGGGCGCCCGCTCCGCCACGGGCAGCCGCGCCAAGCTCACCGAGGACGACGGGCGCGCGATCGGTCGGGAGGCCGTCAGCGTGCTGGCCTACGCGCCCACGCTCCGCTCGCGGGGGCAGGTGGTGTACGGCGACAAGAACACGTCTACGCAGATCATCGGCTCTACGCTCCCGTTCTTCACGGTGAGAAACTGGAAGGTGGCGCGCGGCGAGGCGTGGTCCGAGTACGACGAGCTCGCGAAGACCAAGGTCATCGTCATCGGGAGCACCGTCGCGAAGGACCTCTTCGCGGGCGAGGACCCGGTGGGCCGCACGGTGCGGATCGGGCGCTACGCGTACCGGGTGCTCGGCGTGCTCGAGACCAAGGGCGAGGCCCCGTTCGGCGGCGACCAGGACAACCTCATCATCCTGCCCATCGCCAGCATGCGCGCGCGCATCCTCCGCACGCCGCCCGGTCAAACCGGCATGATCTTCGCGAGCGCGAGCGGCCCCGAGACCACCGATCGCGCCGTCGCGCAGATCACCTCCATCTTGCGCCAGCGGCACCGAATACCCGACGATCGCGAGCCCGATTTCGCCATTCGAACCCAGAAGGAGTTCCAGGCGATGCAGGAGACCATCTACTCGCTGCTGACGATCCTGCTCATCTGCGTCGCCGCGGTGAGCCTCGTCGTCGGTGGCATCGGCGTGATGAACATCATGCTCGTGAGCGTGACCGAGCGCACGCGCGAGATCGGCATTCGCATGGCGATCGGCGCGCGCGAAGGCGACATCCGCACGCAGTTTCTCGTCGAGGCGGTCGCGCTGTCGCTCATCGGCGGGGTGGCGGGCACGGTGTTCGGCACCGCGGCCATCTACGGGCTCTCGCTCGCGCTCGACTGGAAGATGGCGCTCGATCCCGTGGCGCTCGGGCTCGCGCTCTTCACCAGCGCGGCGACGGGCGTCGCGTTCGGCTTCTTTCCGGCCAGGCGTGCGTCCCGGCTCGATCCGATCACGGCGCTTCGGCACGAGTAGCGGCGCGGGGCCGCTACGCGCGCTTGGCCTTGGGCTTCGCCTTGGGCGCGGCGGCCTTCGCCTTGGCCTTTGAGCCGCTCTTCGCCGTGGCTACGGTCGCCGACTTCCTCGCCTTGGGCGCGGTGGGCTTCGGGGGCTTCGCGGCCTTCCCGGGCTTCTTGCTCGCGGGCTTCGGCGCCTTCTTCGGCGCGGGCTTCGCGGCGGCGGCCTTCTTGGGCGGGGCCTTCGCGGGCTTCGCCGTCTTCTTGGGCGGCGCCTTGGCGGCGGCGGCCTTCTTCGACGGCGCCTTCGCCGCCTTCTTCTCGACCGCCGGCGCGCTCTTCGCGCCGGGGCGCACCTTGGCGGCGCTCGGGGTGTCCTTCGGGAACTTCAGCGTGGCCTTCTTGGCCTCGGGGGCGCTCACGGGTCGCGCCCGCGCGCTCTCGCTGACCCTCGACTCCGGCGCGACCTTCCGCTTGCTCGCGCGGCCGGACGGGTGCGGGCTCGACAGCCGTTCAGGGTGACCGAGCTCGGCGGCGAGCGCGTTCTCCCGCGCCTCGCGCGCGGCGCGGGCCTTGGCGCGGGCCTTGGCCTTGCCCGACAGCTTCGACTTGGGCGCCGGCGCCTCCTCGATGACGTCGTCGTCCCCGTCGTCCAGCGGCAGCACGGCCTGGCTCGGCGGGGTGTTGGCGAGGAGCGTGGCGAACTTGCCGAAGTAGTCGGTCATCGGCGCGCCGTACGCCTCGCCCCAGAAGGCGCGGAGCGGCTCCGCGAAGCCCTCGGGCAGCTCGGAGTGCATGACCGTCATGCGGGTGCCCGCGCCCACCGACTCGAAGACGACCTCGAGCCGCGAGTCGGTCGCGTTGCGCGGGAAGTCGGCGCTGCGCCACGACTGCACGAGCCGCCGGCCAAACTCGAGCGCCATGTTGCGCCCGGTGATCTTGCCGTCCCGCAGGGTGAACTTCCCGCCGATGAAGTCGTCGAGCTTCGCCGAGTGCTTCGTGAACGCCGCGTGCTGGCTCGCGTCGAACCAGGCGCGGTACACCACCTGCGGCGAGGCGGCGAGGACCGTGGATACGCGGAGGGCTTCCTTCCCCATAGCGTGCAGAATACCCGGTGTTTGCCCGCGCGGGGCAAGAAAGGACCCGCTGGGGGCGCCAGGCCCTCTAAAAATGCCAACAATTCTCCGCGTGTCGAGCGTTTGGGCCGCGGGATGTGCGCCGAGCGGCGCTTCGTGTGCCTTCGGCCACCGAGTTGAGCCGTAGGGCGGGGCGGGCCGTCCGCGGACACCGCTTGGACGACCGTGACGAGGCCCGTCGCCGAGAAGGGCCGGGAATCATTCGCGTTTTTCGGTGCCTGGGCGTGGCACGGCGCGCGCAAAGGCCTGGCCCATGCTGGCAACGGTCATGGGAGCGGTCTTGGTGGGGCTCGACGCGCACCCGGTTCGGGTGGAGGTCCACGCCTCGCGCAACGTGCCCTCGTTCGAGCTCGTGGGGCTCGCGGAGGCCTCGGTGCGCGAGAGCCGCGTGCGCGTGAAGAGCGCCCTCGCCCAGGTGGGGGTCGACACGTCGGAGTGTCGCATCGTCGTCAACCTCGCGCCGGCCGACCTGCGCAAGAACGGGAGCGGCTTCGACCTCGCGATCGCGGTCGCGACGCTCGCGGCGCTCCGCGTGCTGCCCGAGCACGTGGCGGGCGACATGCTGCTCCTCGGAGAGCTCTCGCTCGACGGCGCGGTGCGGCCCGTGCGCGGCGTGCTGCCGCACCTGCTCGGCGCGCGCCGCCGCGGCGTGAAGGTGGCGATCGTGCCGGAGGCGAACGCGCGCGAGGCGGGCCTCGTGCGCGGCCTCTCGGTGCGCACGGTCGCGACGCTCGCGGAGCTCGTGGCCGCCCTCCGCGGCGAGGCCGAGCTGCCGCGCGCGCCCGAGGTGTCGCCCGCGCGGATCACGCTCGCGCACCACGATCTGGCCGAGGTGAAGGGGCAGGCGACGGCGCGCCGGGCGCTCGAGGTGGCCGCGTCCGGGGGCCACAACGTGCTCTTCGTGGGGCCGCCGGGGGCGGGAAAGACCATGCTCGCGCGGCGACTGCCCGGCATCCTGCCGGCCCTCACGCACGAGGAGGCCGTGGAGGTCACGGCCATCCACAGCCTGGCGATGCCGCTCGGCCTCGAGCGCGTGGCCGAGGAGCGCCCGTTCCGCGCCCCGCACCACACAGTGAGCGAGGTGGGGCTCGTGGGCGGCGGCGACATGCCGCGCCCGGGCGAGGTGAGCCTCGCGCACCACGGCGTGCTCTTCCTCGACGAGCTCTCCGAATTCCGCCGCGCCGCGGTGGAGGCGCTGCGGCAGCCCCTCGAGGACGGCGTGGTCACGGTCTCGCGCGCGCAGGGCAAGGCGACCTTCCCCGCGAGGCCCATCGTCGTCGCCGCCACGAACCCGTGCCCCTGTGGCCACCTCGGCGACGGCACGGGGCGGTGCCGGTGCACGCCCGAGCGCGTGCGGGCCTACCGCGGGCGGCTCTCGGGCCCCCTCCTCGACCGGCTCGACGTGCACGTCGTGCTGCCCCCGGTGCTCGTGGAGGAGCTCGGGCGCGCCGGCGGGGGCGAGGCGAGCGCGCTCGTGCGGGCGCGCGTGGAGGCGGCCCGGGGCGTGCAGGCCGAGCGCTTCGGCGCGGGGGAGGTCACCGCGCCGCGCAACGGGGAGCTGCCGCTCTCGGACCTCGAGCGGGTGGCCGCGCCCGACGACGCCGGGGCGAGGCTGCTCTCCATCGCGATAGGCAAGCTGAACCTCTCCGCGCGGGCCTACGGGAAGGTCCTCCGCGTCGCGCGCACCGTGGCCGACCTCGACGGCGCCACCGCCGTGAGGTCCCCGCACGTCGCCGAGGCGATCGCCGCGCGGGCCCTCGACCGCGGCCCCGCGCCGTCGCACGTCGCCTGACGCGGCGTCCCTACCCCTTTTCGTCCGAGAGCCGAATGAACCCAACCCAGAGTGCCAATGACCGAAAGCGAGAGTGCGTGATGATGGAGCAGGTCGCCGAGAAGATGCGCGCGCTGAAGAGCGTGGTGACGAGCGTGGAGAAGCAGTTCGGGAAGGGGGCGATCATGGCCCTCGGGGACGCGGCGGACATCGAGCCGGTGAGCACGATCTCCACCGGCTCGCTGGCCCTCGATCTGGCCACGGGCGTGGGGGGCTATCCGCGCGGGCGGGTCGTCGAGGTGTATGGACCGGAGTCGAGCGGCAAGACCACGCTCGCGCTCCACGCCATCGCCGAGGCGCAGCGCGCGGGCGGGGTGTGCGCCTTCATCGACGCCGAGCACGCGATCGACATCGCGTACGCGAAGGGCGTGGGCGTGGACGTGGAGAAGCTGCTCATCGCGCAGCCGGACACGGGCGAGCAGGCGCTCGAGATCACCGAGATGCTCGTGCGCTCGGGCGCGGTCGATCTCGTGGTGATCGACTCCGTGGCGGCGCTCACGCCGAAGGCCGAGATCGAGGGCGACATGGGCGACCAGCACCTCGGCCTCCAGGCGAGGCTCATGAGCCAGGCGCTGCGCAAGCTCACGAGCGTGACGTACCGCACGGGCACGACGCTGTTCTTCATCAACCAGCTGCGCCACAAGATCGGGGTCACGTTCGGGAGCCCGGAGACCACCACCGGCGGCAACGCGCTCAAGTTCTACGCGTCGATGCGGCTCGACGTGCGGCGCATCGGGCAGGTGAAGGTGGGCGACGAGCTCGTGGGTGGCCGCACGCGCGTGAAGATCTGCAAGAACAAGTGCGCGCCGCCGTTCACCGAGGCGGAGTTCGAGATCCGGTATGGGCAGGGGGTCGATCGGGCGGCGGAGCTCGTCGACCTCGGGCTCACGCGGGGGCTCCTGGAGAAGAGCGGCAACCACCTGTCGTTCGCGGGCTCGACGCTGGGCAACGGGCGTGAGCGGTCGCGCGAGGCGGTGCTCGCCGACGAGAAGCTCGCGAGCACGCTGCGCCAGGCGATCGTGGCGACGGGCCCCGTGCGGCCTGGCCGCCGCTCGGAGGGCGACGCGTAGCGGCCCGAGCCTCGGCCCCGAGGCGCCCCGAGGAGGGGCCTCGGGGCCGGAGGCCGTCGTGCGCCTCGAGAGGCCGAGGCCGCGCGGGAGCGGGATTCGCGACGCGACGAGCGCGGCTGTCGCGAGTACCCACTAGGCAGCGGTCCCCCGCGGACGCATCATGCGGAGATGAAGAAGCCCGCGCCCGGGAAGAAGCCCGCGCCCGCGAAGAAGCCCGCGCCCGGGAAGAAGCCCGCGCCCGCGAAGAAGGCGCCCTCCGCGCGGGAGTCGGGCAAGACCGTCGATGCGTACGTGGCCGGTCTCTCAGGGTGGCAGAAGGAGGCCGTGAGCTTGCTGCGTGAGATCGTGCGGCGCGCCTCGCCGGAGGCGACCGAGTCGATCAAGTGGGGCCAGCCGGTCTACGAGCTGCGCGGCCCGTTCGCGCACATCAAGGCGTTCGCGCGCACGGTCCACCTCGGCTTCTGGCGAGGGGCGGAGCTCGAGGACCCCTCGAAGCTGCTTACTGGGGAGGGCGCGCGCATGCGGCATGTGTCCCTCTCGTCGCTCGACGAGGTCAGCGAGGTGCCCCTCGCGGCGCTCGTGCGCGAGGCGATCGCCCTCAATCGCGCGAAGGGCGATCCGACCAAGGGAGGCTGAGGGGCGAGCGACTCCTCTCGAACCTCGCCCGCGCGTAGCTCAATAGCTGTCGCTCGCGCCGCCTCCGCCGGACTCCCCACCACCACCCGAGTAGCCGCTCCCCGAGTAGCCTCCGCCGGACTCTCCGCCTCCCGAAGAGCCCCCGCTCGAGTAGCCACCGCCCGAGTCCGCCGAGCTCGAAGCGCTCTCGTAGGACGAGCCGCCGCCGTACGCGGACCCGCTCGCGCCGCCCCAGCCGCTGGCTTGCGGCCGGAGAGGGGCCTTGTGCACCGTGCGCACCCAGCGCCAGAGCCCGAGGTAAATGCCGAGGAAGGCGAGGTGGGACGCGATGAGACAGGCGACGGTCGACTCGGTCGCCATCCCCACGCCGAGGGTGAGGAAGCCGGCGCCGACGAACGCGAACGGGAAGGGGATGATGAGTCGCCGGTCGCGGAACGCGGCGTAGACGACCAGCGCGACGAGGCCCAAGGCCGCGAGCGCCACGTCGAGACCGACGAAGAGGAAGAGTCGGTCGCTGGCGCCCGAGTCCTCCTTTGCAGCGCTCGGTGGCGGTGGTGAGTAAGGCGCGGCCGGGTCGCTTGGCCCGCCAACGCGAGGCGTGGGACTCGCGGGCGCCACGCGCGTCGCGGCGATGGCCCCCGCGTCCGCCGCGCTCATCGCGCAGCCGCCGAGCGCGGCGCCGATGGCTGTGGTGCCTTCGTCGATGGCGGCGAACGTCGCGTCGACCTTGAGGTGCGGCTTCACGTGGTCGGCGAGGATGCGTGCGCTCTGCACGTCGGTGAGCGCGCCGCCCACGCCCTTGCCGGTCTCGATGCGCAGCTTGCGCTCCGTGGGAGCGAGGACGAGGAGCACGCCGTCGTCCTCCTTCTTGCGACCGACCTTCCAGGCCCGAAAGGTCTTGTAGGCGACGTCCTCGATGGTCTCGCCGTCGAGGGAACCCGTGACGAGCACGGCGACCTCGTGGAGCGAGCAGACTCGGTAGTCCTCCAGCTTCTTGTCGAGCGCGAGCCGCTCGTCCCGAGTGAGCTTGCCCGCGGTGTCGGTCACGTGCCCGGTGATCGGAGGTGGCACGAACGCGGCGGCGGCGGGGCGGCCGAAGAGGAGCAGCGCGACGAACGCGACGAACGCGACGAGCGCGGGGGGCCGGAGGAGCGAGCTCACACGCAGGGAGGGCTGGGGCACCCACGAGTCGTAGCCTATTCTCCGGGCGCCCGGTGAGGACTCGCGCGGTGGGGCGCGCGTCGCACGGACGACCGTCAGAGCGTGAGGGCGCAGGGCGTGAAGAACCCGGCTGGGAGCCCCGCGGCGTAGGGGGACGGCGGCGTGTCGAACGGGTGATCGAGGAGAAACTGGAGGGCGGACGCCCGGGTGGAGGCGGGCACCGAGTGGCCGGCGCCGTGGTTGCAGATCACGGGGAAGTCGCCGGCGCGCTCGAGGACGCGGAAGTAGGTCTCGCTCGTCCCTTGGAAGGCCGTCATCAGGGGTGGGATGGCCGTCGCCGTGTCGGTCGCGCCGCCGTGGAAGATCAGCGCGGCGAAGCGCGCCGCGGCGGCGTCCCGCGCGGGCGGGATCGAGAAGAGCAGCCCGCCGCTGTACGAGACCACGCTCGCGAGGTAGCTGGCGCGGCGGAAGCTCATGACCGTACCATGGCATCAGGTGTAGCGCGGCGAGGTGGCTCGCGGCACCGGCTTTCGATCGGGCAGGCCCGCACGCGGCTCGACGGGAGAGCGGGGAGAGCGCGGGGTCGACGTCGGGCTACCTCCCCGAGGTCGGCATGTCACACGGTTCGCCCACCAGACACGCCGGTTTCGCGTCCGCGTGGCGCGCTGACACCACCGCCGAGACCCCAGCGCCGGGCTCGACGGGGCCTCGCCGAGCGCCGCGGGCGAGACCCGTTGACGAACGGCGCGCGCGCCGACATCGTGGCGGCCATGAAGAGGTTTCAGAGGCGCGCGCTCGGGCAGGCCGTGGCCGGCGCTCTGCTCGCGACGGCGTGCGGGCAGGTGCGCCTCGGGGGGCCTGGGATGGGCGGCGCGCGCCCCAACACCAACATGACCGCCGAGGACCGCGAGAAGGCCCGGAAGAACCTGGCGCGGGTCATGGGCGAGGTCTATCGGCCCGAGCTCGAGGCGGCGCGAAAGAAGCTGCTCGACGCGCTCGCGGTCACCTCCGGGGAGCGGGCGGAGCAGGGCGCGTCCGCGGGCGCGGGCACGCCCGCCACGACGCGCATCAAGCGGCTCAAGGCGCCGCCGCGCGCGGTGCGCGTGGTGCCGGCCATGGGCGGCCTGAGCTACACGCTCGAGGGCGCCCCCGCGGAGACGAGCGAGCTCGCCGCTCAGCTCAAGGTCGCGAGCGAGACGAACCACGCGCTCGAGGAGCTCGCGCGCAAGCGGCACCTCGACGTCGTGCTCGGCGTGGTCGCGTTCCGGCGTCAGCTCGGCGACCCCGAAGACGAGGACTACGAGCGCGTCCGTGGGGAGCTCGACATGCTCCGGCAGGTCGACGTGCTCTCCGCGCTCGCGCTCGCGCACGTGGCGGCGTACCAGGCGGCCGTCGCGACGCGCGACGGGCGCGTGCTCGACGCGCTGGTGGCCAAGGCGAAGAGGGCCGCCGTCGCCGAGCCGGCGAAGGCCACGCGCGCCGACGCGGACGCCTTCGTGGCCGTCGCGGCTGGCTCGCTCCGCAAGCTGAAGGACGAGTACGGCGCGGCGCTTCGCGCGGCGGCCGGCGACGAGGCGTACGAGGCCCGGATGCGCGCGGGCATCGACCGCATGTTCGATCCCTACATCGCGATGGCCGAGCGCGACGCGAACGGCTCGGACGTGGTCCTCGACTCGCGAGGGGCCTCGAGGCCGCCGCCCGCCGGCGCGCCCGCCGATCCGGCCGTCCAGAAGGCCGCGCGTGACGCCGCGATAGGCACGATGCTCGACACGGGCTCGGCGCTCTTCCCGGCGCTCGGGGTGATCGTGAAGGGCGTGCAGGGGGCCGCGGCGCTCGCGAAGGGCGACTACAAAGCGGCGATCGACTGCGCGGTCTCCATGATCCCCGCCCAGGGGCTCGCGCGGGACGCGCTGCTCACCGGCGCCGAGCTCGTGAAGGCCCGAGTCTGAGCGCGCGGCCGCGCCTGCGGAGCGCCACGGCGGCGAGCCCCGACAGCGCATAGACGCTCGCGCCCTCGAAGGGGGCGCCGCCCGCGCTCGAGGCGCTGCACCCGCGCTCTTCGCCCGCCACGGGTGGGGTTCCTGTCCGTGGGGCCGCGGCCGCGTCGGCGTCGGGCGCGACGGGGGCGCAGGCGCTCGCGCCCGCGGTCGAGGAGGTCCCGGGCGCGCAGGCCTCGCAGCGCGTCGCGCCGGGAGCGGACCATGCCCCGGCCGGGCACGGCGCGCAGCTCGCTTGGCCGGGCCGATCCTGGGCTGTCC
>DAORJJ010000121.1:0-14395 GCA_035439005.1 Polyangiaceae bacterium
CCCCCCTCGTCGCAGGGCGCGACGTCCCAGCGCCCGCCGCCGTCGCACCAGCCGCACTCGGCGCAAGCCCCGTACTCGGCCCCCTCCCCGCACTCGGCCCCGGCCCCGCACTCGCCCCAGGGGCCCGCCCCGAGCAGCTCGCAGTCGCTCGCGACCCGCGAGTCGCCTATCTCGGTGCCGACCTCGAGCCCCTCGGTGAAGATGCTCGCGGCGGTCGCCGTCACGTTCCTGCTCGTGGGCGCGCTCATGGCGGTCCTCGCGATGCGCCTGCTCCCGAAGTGACCCGCGGCTCGGCGCTCTCGGACCGCGCCCGACGCACGCTCGGCGGGTACTTCGCGACCGTCGCCGGCCTCGTCGGGGTCGGGGTCTTTCGTGGCCTGCCGGTGCGCGACGCGTGGGTGGACACCGTGGCCGCGGCGCTCTGCTTGGGACTCGTGGTCGCGGCGCTGGGGCTCTTCGGGCGCGCCCCGTGGCGTGAGCGGCTCGCGCGCGCGGTCGCGTGGAGCCTCCTCGTCGTGGGCCTCGTCACCGTGGCGGCGATCACCCTGACCGCGAGCCACATCGCCGGCCTCTACGGTCCTGTGGGGAGCGGCGGAGCGCTCATCTTCGGCCTCGTCGCCGCCCTGCTCGTGCCCTATCTGATCGTCGCTCCCGCGATGGCCGTGCACTGGCTCTCGCGCAGGCGGCCGCGGTGAGCGGAGTGCGGCTCACGCGCGTGCTCGTGGGCTATGGGCTCGCCCTGGGCCTCGCGAGCGGCGCGGTGTACGGGCGCGCTCGGCTGCAGCCCACCGCGCCGGCCGACGCGACCGTCGTCACGAGCACCTGGCGACGCGGCGAGCTCGTACGGCGCGCGTCGTCGCGCGGAGACGTCGCAGGGGCGGCGCGCGCGTTGGCCCTCGACACGGTGCGCGAGGTGGTGGTCGCCGAGGGGCCCGTGTCGGCGGAGCCTCACCTCTTCGCGCTCGCGCTGCTCCCGGGCAAGGACGGCGTGCGCGCTCGCCTCGACGGACGAGAGGCCATCGTCACCGTGGACGACCTGCTCCGCGTGTCCGCCTACGAGCACGCGTACGCCGATCCTCACACGGGGATCGGCTTCGGCACCGATCCCGAGCTCACGTTCGCGCTCCTCGCCGAGCGGCTCGGCGCCAAGGTCTCCGACGTCCGCGCCCGCGCCGAGCTCACGCGCCTGCGGTTCCGGCGCGACGTCGCGCCCGAGCGCGCCCTCCCTACGCCCCTGACGGCGGCCGAGCTCACGCCCGGCGTGGCGCGGCGCGCGGTGCTCGAGCTCGCGCTCCACCTCGCGCGCCTCGTCGATACGCGTGGATACTACAAGTACCTCGTGCGCGCCGTGACCAACGAGGCCGACGGCTCGTACAGCTGGCCCCGGCACGCCGGCGCGACGTTCTTCCTCGCGCAGGCCGCCGGGCTCACGCGGGAGCCGACGATCGTGGCCGCCGCCCAGCGCGCCGCCGCGCTCCTCCGCGACGGCGTGTTCGCCGACTGCGGCGCGAACCGGTGCGTGGCCCTCGAGCCGATCGCCGAGGTGGGCTCGTCGGCGCTCGCGATCCTCGCCTTCGCCGCGCTCGACGAGAGCGGCTTCGACACGGGCTACCGCGCGTCGGTCGCGTCCCTCGCGCGGTTCCTGCGCGAGCAGCAGCGCCCCGACGGGGAGTTTCGCCACTTCTACGACCGCCGCGCGCGCGCCCCGATCGACCAGCAGGTGCTCTACTACTCGGGCGAGGCCACGCTCGCCCTCACGAAGGCCTACGAGCTCAACCACGACCCCGAGGACCTCGCCGCCGCGACGCGAGGGGCCGCGCGCCTCGGCCGGAGCTGGGAGTTCTTCGGCAGCCAGTACTACTTCGGCGAAGAGCACTGGACCTGCCAGGCCGCCGCGGAGCTCGCGCTCGTGTCGCCCGAGCGCGCGCGGGACGCGACCGACACGCGGAGCGCGCTGTCGCTCTGCGTGCGGTGGCACAGGTACACGCGCGCGATCCAGTACGGGCCTGGCGAGACGCCGTTCGACGCGGAGGGCGGGTTCGGCGTGGGGCCGCTCATGCCTCCGCGCGTGACCGCCGCCGCGAGCCGCGCGGAGGCCGCGGGCGCGCTGATCGCCGCGCTCCGGCGGACGGCGCCAGACCACCCCGACCTGCCCGCGCTCGAGGACGAGCTGAGGCGCGCGCTCGCGTTCATCCTCCGGCGCCGCATCGGGCGCGACGTGGAGCACCTCTTCGTGTCCCCCGAGGACGCGGTCGGGCGCCTGCCCGGGGCCGACGTCGACTGGCAGCTCCGCATCGACTACGAGCAGCACGCCGGGAGCGCGCTCGTGCGGTGGATCGCGCTGCACGAGCCCGGGTGAGCGGGCGCCCCTCGCCTCCCCTCGCGTTCCGCCCCGCGCAAACGCATACTGGGGCGTGCCCAAGAACGCGCCCCTCGCCCGCCCCTCGCCCCTCACCCGCGCGAGCGGCGCGCTCGTCACGCTCGTCGCGCTCGCGCTCGGCGGCGCGCCCGCCGCGTGCTCCACGTCGACGCCCGCGAGCGGCGACGCGGGGCCCGAGGCGAGCGACGCCGGCGACGCGGGCGCGGCCTGCGGAGAGAAGCCGAAGCCCACACCCTTCGTGAAATCGACCGCGAGCTACCCGCTCGACGCCACCCTCCGGATGAACCACCTCCAGGCGAAGGCGACGCACAACAGCTACCACCTGCAGCCCACCTCGGACCTCGTCGACTGGGCCTACTCCCACGCGCCGCTCGCCGAGCAGCTCGACAAGCAAGGCGTGCGCGGCGTCGAGCTCGACCTCCACTGGGACGACGAGTGCCAGCGCTACGAGGTGTTCCACATTGGCCTGCTCGACGACCGCACCACCTGCCGCGTGTTCACCGACTGCCTGCTCGCGCTGCGCGGCTGGTCTCAGGCCCACCCCGGGCACCACCCGATCTTCGTCCACCTGGAGCCCAAATTCGCCTCTAGCGCGGTCGACGACGCGCGCATCGCCGCGCTGGAGGGGGAGATCTTGTCCGTGTTCGAGCGGCCGTGGCTCGTCACCCCGGACGACGTGCGGGGCGCCTCGCCCACGCTCGCCGCGGGCGTCGCCGCGCGCGGCTGGCCCACCCTCGGCGAGGCGCGCGGTCGCTTGCTCTTCTACCTGAACGACACTGGCGGCTTCCGCGACAGCTACACCCGCGGCCGCAAGAGCCTCGACGGGCGCCTCGTGTTCGCCGAGGCGAGCTTCGACGATCCGTTCGCCGCCGTGATGATCCTGAACGACCCCGTCTCGGACGCCGCGAACATCAAGAAGGCGCTCGCCGCCGGCTACATCGTGCGCACCCGCGCCGACTCGAGCCCCGCGACCGCGCGCGCCAACGACACCGCGGGGCGCGAGGCCGCGCTCGCGACCGGCGCGCAGCTCGTGAGCACCGATTTCCCGGCGCCCGTGACGGGGCTCTCGTACTCGGTGGCCATCCCGGGAGGGACCCCGTCGCGCTGCTCGCCCGGCGCGCCCCAGGGGTGCACGCCGGAGGCCATCGAAGATCCGGCGAAGCTCGCGAGGTAGTCCGTGCCTCCTCAGGGGTGACCACTCGGGCTCCCCGCCCCGCGCCGCCTCCGCCTCACGGCGGAGAGCCCCACGAACGCGAGCCCCATGGCCCCGACCCAGCCGACGCCGCTCGCTGCCTTCCCGCTCGACTTGGCGGTGCTGCAGCCCGGTGCGCTCTTGTCGCAATAATCGACGACCGCCTGGGCGTCGGAGCCGCTGCAGGTCCCGTTGCAGTCGAAGCGCTTGCCGTCGGCGAGGTACCAGCAGTCGACGCCACCCCCGCTCGCGTCGCAGCAAGCGCGGACATCGTCGCATGAGGTGTTGAGGGAGGAGGCGGGAGAGCACTGCTGGGTACTCGACCCCGAGCTGCCCGAGCTCCCAGAGCCCGAGCTCCCAGAGCCTGAGCCCGAGCTCGAGCCGGGTGTTCGGGACGAGCCGCAGGTCCCGTCGGAGTTGCACGCGAGGCCGCCCGGGCAGTACTTGGTGGGAAATCCCACGCTGGCGCAGCACGTACCGCTGCTCGGCATACAGCCATTCGCGCACCGGACCTGCCCGGAGGGACAGGTCGCGCCGGTGCCGGTCGACCCACCCGAGCCGCCGCTGTTCGGCTCGCAGCACTTGTCGACACCGCACCCGTTCGATCCCGTTCCGCAGATCGTCCCCGGAGCGCAGCAGCCGCTCCCATCGGGACAACTGAACCAGGAGGGGTTCTGGCAGGCCGCTCGCGCCTCCCGCGCGGCGCTGGCGACGAGCACGGTCGCGGCCACGAGGGCAACGCGGATCGCCCTGTCGCGCCGCGAACGCGCGCTCCCTCGCATCATCGTCATCATCGAACTTGTCATGTGGAATCCCCCTGGGCTCTCGCGTGGCGGGTTTGCCCCTTCAGGCCCACCTGGAGACTGACAAGGTCCCCGTGATGTCGAAAGTCTGAAGATGCAGACGTCGCGTGTGAAGCCACCGGCAGACCCTCGCCCCCTGGTGATTCGCCAGCCCATCGGCCCCGCTCTCGTGCGCGCTCGCTCCCGCTGCCGGACACGACCACGGGCAAGCGAGGGAGTTGTCCGATATCGACGAGACGTGACGCCCACCGTACGTCCCATCGAGTCTTCAATCGCAGACGTCCGCCGGACAAAGACCCATGCTACACAGCCGGCGGGCGCTGATGCGGACCGACTGAGCCCGCTCGCCGCGTGCCAACGCTCTTCGATTAGGCGCGGGAACGCGCGACGCCGCGCTGGACCGAGCGCGCCGTGTCGGCGAAGTCCTCGACCAAGAGCGCGTGCCCCACGCCCGGGACGATCTCGAGCACGGCGTGGCGCGCCTGGGCGGCGATCGACTCCGAGTGATGCGGCGGCGTCGCGGCGTCTTCCTGGCCGACGCGCAGCGTGATGGGGATGTCGAGCTCGCCGATCCGGTCGAGCAGGGACGGGGCGCCTGCCAGGTCTTCGAGCTCCTCGATGAGCACGGCGGCCGGCGCGAGCGCGAGCCACGCCTCGACCGCTCGCACGCGGTCCGCGTCCGATACGGAGCGCTTCGACAACATGCGTGGGCCTGCGACACCGCGGAGCTCGACGCCGTCGCGGAGGGCCTTGGCGAAGCCGCGCATCCCGTCGCGCTCCTCGGAGGACAGCCCAGCGAAGCCTCCAAGGAGGGTGAGCGAGCGCACGCGCACCCGGCCCGAGAGCGCGAGCCGGATCGCGCGGTACGCCCCCATCGAGAACCCGACGAGCGCGACGTCCGCAGCGTCGCGCTCGGAGAGGAGCGTGAGGAGCGCGGCTTCAATCGCCGCGACGCTCTGCTGCCCCGGCGAGGGGGGCGCGCCAGCATAGCCGGGCATGGAAGGCACCAGCGCTCGGAAGCCCGCCAGTGCCTCGCCGAGCCGGACGAGCTCCGCCGGCGCGGAAGGCAGCCCGTGCAAGAGTAAGACGGGAGCGCCGGCGCCGACTTCGGTGCACATCATGCGGGCGACTACAATATCACTGGGGAGCGCCAAAGAAGGCAAAATAGCCTCTCAGTGAGTTAGCGCCGAATCAGCGCGCGACGGTCCTGGATCCTCAGGCGCTCGAAGACCCGCTGCACGTAGGTCCGGACGGTGGTGAGGTTGCTCTTCGTGCGCAGGGCGATCTCCTTGTCTGCGAGCCCCTCGCGGAGCAGCTCCGCGGTCTGCTGGAGGTAGGCCGGCAGCCGCGCCGCCTCCGCCCACGCCGTTGGCGCCTTCACATGCGGCAAGAGTACGAGGTCCACGGCGTCGTGCGTCGTGCGCACGGGGATGCGTGGGCAGGCGGCGAGGATCGGCCGCAGCTCGGTCCTCTTCTTGTCTCGGAGCGCGAAGCGGGCGGGCTCGTTGGCGAACACGATCTCGCCGCGACGGGCGAGCGCCGCGGGCACCCCGAGAGACTCCACCGCCGCGACGAGTCCGCCGTCGCCCATGGGCGCGAGGCCGACGGCCTCCGCGAGGACCAGCCACCGCCTCAGGATGGGCTGCAGCGCGAGCAGGCGGCCGTGGTCTGCGAGGTCGAAGGCGCGCGCGCCCTTGGGCCTGTACAGACCCGCGAAGAGCACGACCTTGCCTTTCGCGTCGTACATGACTGTTCGTAGCTGGTGGAATAATCCCGCGGGCGCGAGCACGAGGTCGACGACCTCCTCAATCCGTGGACAGCCGAAGCGCTCGCCTAGCTCCCGGAGCCCGACCGGCCGATTCGCGAAAGGATCCCCCCGATCGGCGTAGAGACGGTACTTGGGCATCACGTCACGTGTGACGATCTGGCCGCGGTAGCCAGGAAAGAGCGGGCTCAGCGTCCATCGTGGTGGGCCGCCTACAGCGCCGGGATACAGTATCGGGAGGTCGCCTGGCGCCACCGCCTCGAGCGCCCTGCCGAACGCGACGATGGGGTCGGCCGCCGTCCAGCTCCTCCCGAGGGCGGCCTCGAAGGCGACCAGGGCGCTCCTCGTATCCGCATCAAGGGCCGCCCTCGCCTGCGCGCTCCCCCTCCACGGAAGACGCGCGGGCGTAGCCGACCCGAATTGCGCAAGCCCCCGCCGCGGACCCATCTGCCCGATCGTGGCCTGGCCGGCGAGTCGTGTCAACGTCGCCCTGAACGAGTCATCACTTGTGTGGACCTCTGAGCGAGGCGACTCCAGGTACGTTGGAGGGAAAGGCGTCGTGGACGCGGGTGACACCTCTACGGAGCGGCGCGGACTCGCGGAGTGCGTTTCGTTTCGTTACGTGCTCATGCCGTAGCCGTGCCCTGTCTTGGACGTGGCCGCCAGAGCCATGGTTGAGTCGTCGCGCCTACTGGGCGAAGGAGAGGGAGGGGATCACCTGGGGTGGCCCAAATTCCACCGGCACCTCGAGAGGGAAGGCCGCAAAACCGCTCCCGGAGTAGCTCGTCGCATGCGGGCGCGAGATGATTGTGCGATGCGACGTCGAGCCCCTCGACGCTTCGCTCGTCGCAAACACACGATACCCAGGCTGCAGGATCGTCAGCCTCTCTCGATCGTAGGTGCCATTGACCAGCAAGTCGGCGAGGCACACCGAACCGTCGCCGTCTTGTCGCATCATTCGAAGGCCGGAGGCGCGACCCCAGGCCCCGATCTCCCCACCGAGACACGGAAAGTCGACGTACTGCGCGCATTTTTCCAGGTCAAGGCACGGTCCATCGGCCTGCTGTGGCAGAAGCAGGTTATTGACGAGCACGTCGTTCTTCCCGTCTCCGTCGACGTCTGCGACTTGCATCTCGAGGCCAGGCGCGAGGTAGCCGCTGCCTATCCTGAGCACGAGCGGCGGGGTTCTCTCGAACTTCGGAGAGAGCATCACGTGGATGAGATGCGTCTCGCCGCCAATGATTCCGGCAGGGTTCACGTGATGAGCCTTCACTAGCTCGACGAAGTCTGGAATCTTGTCGTTGTTCACGTCGGCGACCGTCATGACCGCTTCGAGCGACGCGGTGCCCACCTCTCTCGCGACCGCCTCGTCGGGAGCGGCGACCGGGAGCCGGTATGTCGTCTTGATTCCTTCGATGCCGATGACGTAGGCGGGGCCTTCGCTCGACACGCCTTCGCTGACGGCGAGGTAGAGTTCCTCTTTCCCGTCACCATCCGAGTCGGCGACCCGTGCCCACTGCGGTCGAATGCGAAGCTCTGAGCCTCCCGGCAAGGTGCCGGCTTCGATCGGCTCGTCAACCTTGAGCTTTCCGGTCCCGTCGTTCAGAACGAATTGAATGCGCCACCCCCTGAACACCGGGTACCTCCCGGTCTCATCGTAGGTGCCGACGAGCTGCACGGCGTCCACCCAGCCGTCGCCATTGAAGTCGCCCGTCGTCAGCGGGCGCAGACCGCGTCTCTCGAGCGTGTAGACGTTGCCTACCGCCTTCACGATGGGAATGTCGTAGGTGGCGAGGCGGACGACCGTCCCGGCCTGATCTTCGTAGTGCGCGAGGCGGTTGTCCTGGAGGTAGGCGCCCTTCTCGTCGACGTCGCTGAGCCACTCGACCTGACCGTCCTTGTCAAAGTCGTAGGCGATGCGGGTTCGAGGGATCGTGATCGTGGTCGTGGGGACGGGCGCCGCGCTGTCGCCCGGGTTGGACGTGTTGGCCCCGGTGGCCCTGTCGTCTCCGCCGCTCCCGCCGCTCGCGGTCCCAGCGTTCTTGGCGTCACAGGCGATGGTCAACCCGACGAGGAGGAGGGGGAGTGCAGCTCGCATTCGAGGCCTTTCTCGCGCGACGCGAGACGGGGTGCATTTGGCGATGTGACGACCTGCTTCGGGCTCCGTGCGGGGCGGGCCCGAGCGGCTCCCTTCGAGACTGACAAGATCCCGGCGACCTCGAAAGTCTGCAGGTGCAGACGTCTTGCGACACCACCGCGGTCGGGCGAGTAGCGCCGATCGAGCGTCTGGCGAGCTCCCGAGGCATCGACGGCCCCGAGGCGCGTGGTTACGGTCGTAGCGCGCGCGCAGGCAGGCGCCCGCGGCGCGCACGCATCGACCCCTCGCTGGAGATCGACCCCCATGCTGGACATCGCGATGTGCACGGGCGCGGGCTGCCCGCTGAAGACGCGCTGCTACCGCTTCCGGGCCCTAACCGCCGGCCGGCAAGACACGTTCGGGGCGCCGCCCTACGACGCGGTGCGCTGGGAGTGCGAGGAGTTCTGGGACGTGGGTCGCCTCCGACCGAGCGACGCCGACATCCGAGCGCGCGCCTACTTCCTGTGGGTCGCTGCGGGCCGCCCGGAGGGGACGGCGGAGGTCGACTGGGAGCGCGCCCGCGCCGCTCTCGAGGCCGAGGCCGAGGCGCGCCTCTCGCCGCTCGACGACTGACTTGCTCGGCTGCGCTCACGGTGACGCTTCCTGTGCATTCTACACTTCCTGACGGCTGCAGCAGCTCGGCCGCAGGAACAGCGAGGGCCCCACGCGGGGGCTGCTAGGATGCGCGAATGCCTCGATCCCGGCGGCGCCCTCGGCTCGGCGCCGGTCTCCTCTCGCTCGCCCTCGCCCTCTTCGCCGGCGGGTCGGCGCGCGCAGACACTCCCAACGGGCCCGCCCTGCTGCGCGTGCTCGGCGATGGCGCGGAGGCGACGCTCGCGCCCGGCTCGGGGGTGGTCTCCGGCCTCGTCGAGCTGCCGGCGGGCGCGTCGGCGGCGAGCCTCGGGCTGCGGGAGGCCGCGCCGGGGATCGCGTGGCTCACGGGGCGCCGCGCGATCCTCGCGTTCGCCGCGGCGCACCCGCGCGTCCGCGTCGAGGTGGCTCCCGCCCTGCACCTCCTGAACGACCGCGTCGGCCTCTATACGCGCTCCCGAGCCGCGAACCTGCGGGGGGCGGACGGCGCGGGCACGCTCATCGGCGTGGCCGACACCGGCGCCGACCTCACGCACCCTGACTTTCTCGCGGCGGACGGGACGACGCGCGTCGAGTGGATGCTCGATCTGTCGCGCAAGCCCCGCGGCGTGCACGCCGACCTCGAGGCGGCGTTCGGCGTGCGCGACGACGGCGGTGTCCTCGTCGCCGGCGCGGTGTACTCGAAGGCCGACCTCGACGACATCCTCGCGAGGCGCGCGGCGGCCGAGCTGCCGACTGACGACATTGGGCACGGCTCCCACGTGACCGGCATCGCCGCAGGGGGTGGCGGCGCGACCAAGCTCGCGGGCGTGGCGCCGAAGGCCGGCATCGTCTCCGCGCGCATCACGCGCCCCGGCACCGACGCGATCGACAACGACGATCTCGTGCGCGCGGTCGGCTTCATGTTCGCGGTCGGCGCGCGCATGAAGCGCCCGGTCGCGGTGAACCTGTCGCTGGGCAGCGACTTCGGCCCCCACGACGGCTCGATGCTCTGGGAGCGCGCCCTCGCCTCGTTCGTAGGGCCGAGCCAGCCCGGCCGCGTGATCGTCGCGGCGGCGGGCAACAGCGGCTCGGTCGCGGAGCTGCCCATCCACCAGAGCGTGCACGTGCCAGCGGGCGGGGTGGTGCGCGTCCCCGTTCACTCCCCGGCCATCAGCGGGGGCTCGGTGCAGGTGTGGGCGTCACTCCGCGGACGCGGCAGCGTCGGCGTGGGGCTCGACCTCCCCACGGGAACGTGGCTCGCGCCGGTGGCCGAGGGCAGCGATCAGGGGCGGCGCGAGGGCACGTTCCGCGCGGGCATCGTGAACGGCTCCGCGCCCGCGGACTCGCCCGTGCCCGTGGGGCACCGCGGCGCGGTGGTGGTGTGGAGCGGCGCGTGGCCCGCGGGCCCGTACTACATCGTCCTGAAGAACACCGCCGACACGGCCGCCGACGCCGAGCTCTACCTGCAGTCCCTTGGGGGCGCCGCCGGCGGCGACGACGTGCCCCGCTTCGAGAACGGCGTGCGCGAGGGCACGATCAACCTGCCCGCGGCGCACCCCGCGATCATCGGTGTAGGATGCACGGTCAACCGCGTGCGCTGGAAGAGCGCGACCGGGTCGGACGTGGGCCTCACGATCCCGCGCACCGATCCGCTGGGCCTCCTGCCCACCGAGGAGGAGCCGCGCGCGCTCCTCGACGGCGAGGTGTGCTGGTTCTCGAGCGCGGGCCCGAACTCGAACGGGGTCCCCAAGCCGGAGATCGCGGCGCCCGGCGGCGTGGTGGCGTCGACCGCCTCGCGGCAGGCGCCGGTGGGCTCGCTGCGCAGCATCTTCACGACGTCCTCGTGCCCTCCGCGCGGCGGCGGCCCGGATCCGAGCTGTCTCTTGGTCGATCCCGACCACGGCATCAGCGCGGGCACGTCGATGGCTTCGCCGATCGTCGCGGGCGTCGCCGCCCTCCTCCTCCAGCGCGACCCCACGCTCACCCAAGACAAGGTGGCGGCCCTGCTCCAGGCGGGCGCGCACCCGTTCCGAGGGCCGGCGCCCTTCCAAGACCAGAACGGCCCGGGCGAGGTCGACGCCCTCGGCTCGCTCGACGCCTTCGAGCGCAGCCGCGATCCGCTGGCGTTCCTGCCGAGCGCCGGCGCGAGCTGGATGGCGCTGAGCTCCGACTACGTCCCCGCGGACGGCTCGCGCGACATCACCGCGATCCTCGAGCTGCGCGCCGCCGACGGCGCCTCGCGCGCCGACCTGTTCGACCTCCAGCGGCTCGCGGCCGTGGTCACCATCGCGGGCGCGCCGCAGAGCGTAGGCCCGGTGACGAGGCGGGCGCCGGGCCTCTACACGTTCGTGTTCAAGCTCGGCGCGAGCGGCCTCGGCCTGAAGAACGCGACGTTCGGCGCCACGTTCGACGGCGCCCCCATCGTGCCCTATCGCACGCTGCCCATCGCGACGGACGCGTGGAACGCGGGATACCCGAGCCGCCTGTCCGGCGGCTGCGCGACGACGGGCGAGCCGGCGCCGAGCGGGACGAGCGGGGCGATCCTCGCGCTCGGGGTAGCCCTCGCGGGCCTCGGCCTCGCGCGCCGGCGACGCTGAGACTGCGCCCGGATCAGGGCTCGGCGTGCGGCGGCGGCGGACCGTCGCTCGCCTCGGCGGCGGCGAGGCGGCGAGCGCGCACGGCGAGGTACACGCCGAGGCCTACGACCGCCACTGACCAGTACTGCGCGAAGGTGAGGCCGAGGTAGCGCAGCTCGGCGTCGGGCCCCTCTTGGATGCGGAGCGTGTCGAAGAAGAAGCGCGCCGTGCCGTAGAGCCCGCACGCGATCGCGGTCAGCACGCCCGGTCGAAAGCGCTTCTTCCAGAGCGAGGCCATGACGACCGCGATCACGGCCAGCGCCAGGCACTCGATGAGGCCGAGGTCGAAGCGCGTGGTGCTCCCGCCAGTGACGACGTGGAGCGGGCCGAAGACGTGGTGGACCCCGTCGTTCTCGTCGAGCGGCCACTGGAGCGCGAGCGGGTGCCCGGGCCACGTGAACTTGCCTGGGTGGTCGTGCACGAGGGCGCACCCGAGCCGACCGATGGAGAACGGGATGGCCCCGACGGCCATGTTCACGTCGGCGTAGGGGAGCAGCGGGATGGGCAGCGCTCTGCGCGTCATCCGGACGCGCAGCCCGGTGCGGGTGAAGTCGTAGTACTTCCAGACCGCGGCCGCCCCGAGGGCGCCGACGAACGCGCCGGTGGAGCTCAGGCCGTACCAGAAGAAGAGGAGCTTCCACGGGTGCGCGAGCATTTCGCCCGGGTGGTAGAACACCATGTCGATCCAGTGGCCGCCGTAGAACCCGCCGGCGAGGCACGCGACGAGGAACTCGCTGAAGAGCTTCTCGTCGAGCCCGACCTTCTTCGCGCGCCACGCCGTGAGGGCGTTGCCCGCGAAGAACGCGACCATCATGCACAGGCCGAACGGGCTGAAGGGGCCGAGCTTGGAGGCGTCGATGAAGACGAACGGGAGCATCGGGCCACCGGCTACCACGCCCGGGGCCGCCGCGGCATCCTCGCGTTCGCCGGCGGCGTTCCTAGAACTGCCCGTAGACGAACGGCTCGGATTTCGCGCCCGCGGCGAGGTGCAGCCCGTACGCCACGGCGGCGAGCACCACGCCCTGGAGCACCGCGGGGCTCCGCCGGAACGCCTGGTAGGCCCCCTCGTACACGCGCCGCGGCATGAAGTGGGTGGCGAAGCCGAGCGCGAGCGCGGCGAGCACCTTCGCCGAGAGGTTCGGCGACGTGAGCGTGAACGACAGGACCGTCTTCAGCTCGGTGGTCACCGGGTCCATCACCTCACGCACGCCCACGGTGCGGAGGAGCAGCAGCTTGGCTTGGGCGAAGGTCGGCGCGCGGAAGAAGATCCACGCGAGGCACACGAAGTGGAACGTGGCGAGGACGGCGAGGCCCTGGCGCCAGAGCGGCGCTCCGTCGCGCGCCGCGAGGGTCTCCCGACCCACTCCGAGCTTCGCCAGCCGGGCCTCGCGGGCCCGCTGCCACGCGCGGTTCACCGCGAGCGCGCCCCCGTGGAGCGCTCCCCAGATGACGAAATTCCAGCTCGCGCCGTGCCACAGGCCGCCGAGCACCATCGTCAACATGAGGTTGCGGTAGGTCTTCCACGCGGTGCCCCGGCTGCCGCCGAGCGAGATGTAGAGGTAGTCGCGCAGCCAGGTGGAGAGCGAGATGTGCCACCGCCGCCAGAACTCTTGCAGGTCGCGCGAGGTGTAGGGCGCGTTGAAGTTCATCGGCAGCTCGTACCCAAAGAGCAGCGCGCTGCCGATCGCCACGTCGGTGTAGCCGGAGAAGTCGCAGTAGATCTGGATCGCGTACGCGTAGATGGCGACGAGCCCCTCCAGCGAGGAGTACCGCTCGGGGTTGTCGAACACGCGGCCCACGAGGTTCACGGCGAGCGTGTCGCCGATGACGAGCTTCTTCGCGAGGCCCGTCGCGATGAGGAACATGCCCCGCGCCTTCGTGTCGTCGGTCGCCACGGGCTCGCGCTCGAACTGAGGCAACATCGTGTGCGGGCGCACGATGGGGCCGGCCACGAGGTGCGGGAAGAACGCGACGAAGAGGAGGTAGTCGAGGTACCTGCGGGCGGGCCGGATCTCGCCGCGGTAGACGTCGATCGTGTAGCTCATCGTCTCGAAGGTGAAGAACGAGATGCCGAAGGGCAGCGCCAGGCGGAGGTGCACCGGGCTGAGCTTCACGCCCACGAGACGCGCGGCGTCGACGAGGGTGTCGGCGCCGAAATTCCAGTATTTGAAGAGCGCGAGGACGCCGAGGTAATACGTGACCGAGACGAGCAGGAGCAGCTTGCGGCGCCGCGGGTCCACGGTGGCCGCGAGCTTCTTGCCGATGGCGAAATCGAGCGTGCTGCCGACGAAGATGATGCCGAGGCACAGGACGCTCCACCCTAGGGGGCCGAGCGGCACGGCCTGCTCGAGCGCGGCGTCGTAGGTGCCGTAGAAGTAGAACGCGTAGCTCGCGCCGACGAGGAAGAGCGCGCGGAGGAGGCGCCGCGTCGCGAGCGTGCCGACCGAAGGGGGCACGCCCGCGCGGGCCCTCGGCGTGAGCGCCCAGAAGACCGCGTACACCGCGAGGAGGAAGACGCCGTACAGCGCGCTGTTGAAGAGCATCGAGTCGGTGGGCCCGCCGGCGCCGGCGCGCCCGAGAGGAGCGGGAGGCGTCGAGGAACGTCTGGGCCACGGCAACTAGTCCGACGCGGGCGCGCAAGGCAAGCGCGCCCTCACGGGAGCGCGGCCGTCGCGGTGGCGAGCACCCGCCTGGAGCCCCGCTCTTGCACGAAGGCGACGACCGAGAACGCGCTGCCCTCCGGCGCGGCGATGGCGGCCAGGGGCTGCAGCGAGGCGTGGAGCTCGACGCCGGACGAGGGCACGGGCCCGAGCACCCGCAGCGCGCGCGCGACGCCCGCGTGGGCGAGCGTGCGACCCCCGTTCTCGCCGCGCGGCACCGCCACGCGGGCCCGGTCTTGCACGACCGCG
>DAORJJ010000122.1:0-14392 GCA_035439005.1 Polyangiaceae bacterium
CGCTCGGGCCCGGGCCCGCGTCGGTTGCGACGCCCGGGTCGGAGCCGCACGCGCTCGCGAGGTGTGCGCCGGCGAGGAGCGCGCAGGTGAGCAAGAGGCCGCGTCGCACGTGCCGCTGCCTGAGAGACCACCGAGGGGAGCGCGTCATGGGTGTCCTTTCCGCGACGCAGGAGCAGGCGCGCGGGGTGTGTCCGCTTCAGCTTCAGGGCGTCGCGAGGAGCGCGTCGAGCTCCATGTTGAGCGACTGCTCGTGCGCCGCGGCCTCGACCGACAAGGGCGCGGCGAGGAGGTTCGTCAGCTCCTGCGGATCGACGCGCAGATCGTAGAGCTCGCTGTCACCGGCGTCGAAACGGATGAGCTTGAACGACTCGTCGCGGATGGTCTTCCCTGGCCTACCAAAGCCGGCGCCGCCGAACTGCTCGCTCATCACCCAGGAGCGCAGCGGCGCCTGGGCGGGGTTCGTGAGATAGGGCACGAGGCTCACGGAGTCGACCGTGGCGCCACCCGCGGGCAGCGCCAGCGCCGGGTCGACGTTCGCGAGCTCGAGGATGGTCTTGAAGAGGTCCACCGTGTGCACGAGCGCGGTCACGCGCCGACCCGGGCTCACCACGCCGGGGCCCGAGATCGTGAGCGGGACGTTCACGCCGCCTTGGTAGAGCGTGCCCTTCGCGTGCCCGTTGGGGATGGGCGCCTGCGTGCACTCGCCCGGCGTGCCGTTGTCGCCCACGAAGATCACGTAGGTGCGCGCGCGCACCGCGGGGTCGAGCCCGTCGAGCAGGCGCCCGAGCTCGATGTCCATCGCCTCGAGCATCGCGTGGTAGTGCGTGACCGGCCGCGCGGGCGGCGCGACGCCGACGATCTCGGGGTACGTGTGCAGCCCCGCGGGCGGGGTGTGGAAAGGTGCGTGGGCCGAGTTGTACGCGAGCCACATGAGCCACGGCGTGGTCTGAGCGGTGATCCAGTCGCGCGCGTCGTTCGTGGTGACGGTGGTCGCGTACCCGGTCTCGGGGCCGTTCACGCCGTTCACGGTGCGCGTCCAGTTCGAGTAGTTCGCCACCTGCGCCTGGAGGTTGCCCGCGTACGAGGAGAAGCCGACGAGGTTCGGGTGGTTCGCGCCGCCGTTCGACGGCCCCGAGAGGTGCCACTTGCCCACCGCGCCCGCGGCGTAGGCCGGGTTGCCTTCGGTGAGCGCGAGCGGCAGGGCGCGCTCGGCGCTCGGCAGCGGGTTGCCCGCGAAGCCGACCGTCGTGCGGAACCCATGTCGCCCGGTGATGATGGTCGCGCGCGTGGGCGAGCAGAGGGGCGCCGCCCAGGTGTTGTCGAACGTCACGCCCGCCGCGCAGAGCGCCGCGATGCGCGGGGCGCGGCCCGGATCGGCCGAGACGGCGTAGCACACGTTCGAGTCGACCCCCATGTCGTCCCCGATGACGAGGAGGATGTTCGGCGGGATGGGCGGTCCCGCGTCGACCGCGGCGTCCACGCCGGCGTCGACGTCCGCGTCGCCGCCGCCGTCGCTCGTCGCGTCGGGGGCCGCGTCGCTCGGCGCCGCGTCTTTGGGGCCGGCGTCGCCGCCGCCGTCGGGCGGCGGAGGCGGCGTGGTGGGCGTCGTGGGTGGTGTCGTGGCGGTCGAGGTCGCGCTCGCCTCGGGCCCCGCGTCGCCGGCGGGTGTCGACTCCGTGCCGCACGCGCTCGCGAGGTGGGCCCCCACGAGCAAGGCGCATGAGAGAAATAGGCCGCTCCTCACGGCCCGCTGCGTCGGCGCGAGATTCCCCATCGGACTAGGTTTTCTTCGCCCCGCCGTGACGTCGAGAATGAACGACCCCTCGTTACGGAAAAGTAAGCTTCGGACCGCGGGCGGCGGCCCCTCGCGGTGCGCGCGTCGCGCTCGTCGCCAGCTGACCGCACGCGCCCCCCACGTCGCGGCCGCGCGAGCGGCGCACCGTGACCAGGCAGCCCGCGTCGTGCAGGCGCGCCGCGAAGCGAGCCGCCGCGTCGTCGTCGGGGCGCTCGAAGCCGCCGGTTGGGTACGGGTTCCAAGGGATGACGTTGACCACGCTGCGGTAGCCCGCCGCGAACGCGGCGATGCGCGTGGCGTCCGCCGGGGCGTCGTTCACCCCCGCGAGCAGCACGTACTCGAGCGTGATCTTCTCGTGTGGGCGGGCGGGGTAGGCGAGCAGCGCCTCACGCAGCGCCGCGAGGCCGTGCTTCTTCGTGACCGGCATGATCCGCGAGCGCGCCTCGTCGGTGGTGGCGTTCAGGCTGAGGGCGAGGCAGGGGCGCCGCTTCGCGCGCGCGAGCGCCTCGATCCCGGCGACGAGGCCCGAGGTCGACACCGTCACCCGCATGGGCGCGAGCCCGAGCCCCGCCTCGTCGCAGAGCACCTCGAGCGACCGCGTCACGGCCCCCACGTTGTGGAGCGGCTCGCCCATGCCCATGAACACGAGCGACACGCGCCCGGGATCGGCCGGCCCGAGCGCGAGCAGCGCCGCGAGCACCTGCCCCACGATCTCCTCGGGCGCCAGGTTTCGCACGAGGCCCATCTCGGCCGTCCTGCAGAACGTGCAGCCCATGGCGCAGCCGACCTGGCTCGAGAGGCACAGCGTGACCCGCGGGTTCTTCACCGCGCGCGGCATGTGCACGGTCTCGATGGTCGCGCCGTCGGAGAGGCGCATGAGCAGCTTCGTGGCGCCGTCGGACGAGGGCTCGCGCCCCACGATCTCCGGGAGCGTCAGGTCGAGGTGCTGGGCGACGAACGCGCGCGCCGCCCGCCCGACGTCGGGGCTCGGGCCCTCGCCGTCATGTGCAGACTGCACCCATGTGCTGACGCGCTGGAGCCGGCCGAGCAGATGCCGCGCGGAGCCCGGGGGGCCGAGCGCCTCCAGGTCTTCGAGCGTGAGGTCGGCGAAGCTGCGGCGGGTCATGGCGGAGCACGTACGCGCGAGGGCGCGAACAAAAGAGGGACGGCGCGAGGCTCGTGCCCCGCGCCGCTCTCTTACCCGAGGACGCGCCCGCCGGCGAGCGCGCACCCCGTGTCCACGCTCAGGTCGACTCTTCGAACTCGGCGTCGATCACGCCGTCTTTCTTGCCGCCAGGAGCCGCGCCCGGGCCGCCCGGAGGGGGCGCGCCGTTCGGGTCGATGCCGGCGCCCTGCGCGCCGTACATGTTGCCCGCGAGGCGGTGGGCCTCCTTCTCGAGCCGGTCGAGCACGTCGGAGATCTTGTCGTCCTCCTGCTTCTCGATCGCCGCCCGGCCCTCCTTGATGAGGCCCTCGAGGGTGGTGATGTCGGAGTCGACGAGCTTCTCGCGGTTCTCGCTGATGGTCTTTTCCATCGTGTAGCAGAGGTTGTCGAGCTTGTTGCGGCGCTCGACCTGCTCGCGACGGAGCTTGTCCTCCGCCTCGTGCTCGCCCGCCTCCTTCACCATGCGCTGGATGTCCGCCTCGGTGATGCCCGAGTTGGCCGTGATGGTGATCTTCTGGTCCTTGCCGGTCGCCTGGTCGCGGGCGTGGACCGAGAGGATGCCGTTCGCGTCGATGTCGAAGGTGACCTCGACCTTGGGCATGCCGCGGGGCGCCGGCATGATGCCCTCGAGGTGGAACTTGCCGAGGGTGCGGTTGTAGCGGGCCTCGGTGCGCTCGCCCTGGAGGACGTGGACCTCGACGCTCGGCTGGTTGTCCGAGGCGGTGGAGAAGGTCTCCTTCTTCTGCGTCGGGATGGTGGTGTTGCGCGGGATCATCACGGTCATCACGCCGCCGAGCGTCTCGATGCCGAGCGAGAGCGGGGACACGTCGAGGAGGACCATGTCCTTCACGTCGCCGGAGAGCACGCCGGCCTGCACCGCCGCGCCGACCGCCACGACCTCGTCGGGGTTCACGCTCTGGTCGGGATCGCGACCAAAGAACTTCTTCACGGTCTCTTTCACGAGCGGGATGCGCGTGGAGCCGCCCACGAGGATGACCTCGTCGACCTGGCTCGCGGTCTTCTTCGCGTCCTGGAGGGCCTTGCGGACCGGCTCCATCGAGCGCTCCACGAGGGGCGCGATCATCTGCTCGAGCTTGGCGCGCGAGAGGCGGAGGTCGAGGTGGACGGGGCCGCCCGAGCCCACCGTGATGAACGGCAGGTTGATGGTGGTCTCCTGCACGCTCGAGAGCTCGATCTTCGCCTTCTCCGAGGCCTCCTTCAGGCGCTGGAGGGCCATCTTGTCCTTGCCCAGGTCCATGCCGGAGGACTTCTTGAACTCGGCGACCATCCAGTCGATGATCAGGTTGTCGACGTCGTCGCCGCCGAGGTGCGTGTCGCCGTTCGTGGAGATGACCTGCACGACGCTGTCGCCGACCTCGAGGATCGAGATGTCGAAGGTGCCGCCGCCGAAGTCGTAGACCGCGATGATCTCGTCCTTCTTCTTGTCGAGGCCGTAGGCCAGCGCGGCCGCCGTGGGCTCGTTCACGATGCGCTTGACGTCGAGTCCGGCGATGCGGCCCGCGTCTTTCGTGGCCTGTCGCTGCGCGTCGTTGAAGTACGCGGGCACCGTGATGACCGCCTCGGTCACCTTCTCGCCGAGGTAGTCCTCCGCCGCCTTCTTCAGCTTCTGCAGGATCTTCGCGCTCACCTCGGGGGGCGAGACGGCCTTGCCGCGCACCTCGATGGCGGTGTCGCCGTTGGCCGCGCGCACGGCCTTGTACGGCACGCGCTTCAGCTCCTCGGAGACCTCCTCGAAGCGGCGGCCCACGAAGCGCTTCGCGCTAAAAATGGTGTTCTCGGGGTTCGTGACGGCCTGACGCTTCGCGATCTGACCGACCAGGATCTCGCCCTTGTCGTCCCACGCGACCACGCTCGGGGTCGTGCGCGCGCCCTCCTCGTTCACGATGACCTTGGCCTCGCGGCCTTCCATGATGGCCACGCAGCTGTTCGTCGTTCCAAGGTCGATGCCGATGATTCTGCCCATGGCTGCTCCTCCACACCTTTCTACGAGGGACGCTGGTCCCCGGCGGGCGCGACGGCCGCGCCTCCAGACCCCGAACCGCTCGATAGAGCGACTGGCGTGAGAACACCAGCCACGTTTTTCTTCTCGCCGAGCCTCCTGCACCGCAGGAGCGACCTCGACGCCGCCAAGCTAAGCACACGGTTCCGGTCGTCAACGACGGTCGGCACGAAACGTGAAGGGCGCGCCCGGCGCCTGGCCAAGAGGGGCGCCAGGGCGCGCGCTCGCGCCGGAGACGCGGCGTTTGCGTCGCCGGCCCGATCCTGGTAACCTGCAAGAATTCGTCAGTTTGGGCCCACCAGGCCCGCGGCTTCCCATGCGCCCCGGCTCCGCCGAGCGGGCGCCGATTCGGCCCCGATGCGTCGACCCAGAGACCCGCTCCCGCCCCCGCCGGAGCTCCCCAAGTTTACCGTCGAGCTCACAGTCGAGCTCGACTCGCAGGACTCCCCCACCGAAGAACGTCACGCCGGCACGGGGCTCGTTCGCCACGACGTCGCGCTCGAAGAGTCTCGCCTCGACCAGGACGCCGCGCGCGTCGTGCGGCGCCTCGAGAAGGCCGGCTTCCAAGCGTACCTCGTGGGCGGCTGCGTCCGGGACCTCCTCCTCGAGAAGAACCCGAAGGACTTCGACATCGCGACGAGCGCGCGCCCCGAAGACGTCCGCCAGCTCTTCCGCAACTGCCGCATCATTGGTCGGCGCTTCCGGCTCGCCCACGTGCTCTTCGGCGGCGGCAAGATCATCGAGGTTGCCACCTTCCGGCAGAAGCCTCAAGAGGTCGACGAAGACGAGCCCGCGGAGGACCTGCTCATCCGCAACGACAACGTCTTCGGCGACGCCCACGAAGACGCCCTGCGCCGCGACTTCACCATCAACGCGCTGTTTTACGACCTCGAGCGGCGCCAGGTGCTCGACTGGTGCGGCGGGATGAACGACATCCGCGGCAAGGTCATCCGCACCATCGGCGAGCCTACGGTGCGCTTCCGGGAAGACCCGGTCCGCATCCTCCGGGCCGTCAAGTTCGCCGCGCGCCTCGACGTGGGCATCGATCCCGAGGTGTACGAGGCGCTCGTCGACAGCCGCGAGGAGCTCGGCCGCGCGGCGCGACCGCGCATCTTCGAAGAGGTGTCGCGCCTGCTCCGGGGCGGCGCGGCGCACCGCTCGATGTGGCTGCTGTGGGAGCTCGGCGGCATGTCCGTGCTGCTGCCCGAGCTCTCCGCCTTCCTCGACGACGAAGAGGGCAACGAGGGCGCGGGGCAGCGGTTCTTCGCGCGCATGAGGGCGATCGACCGGGTCGTGCGCGAGCGCGGGGCGCCCGACGACCTCGCGATGTGGTGCGCGCTGCTCGCCGAGCCGCTCGCCGAGCACGTGTCCGGCGTGCGCGACACGCTCCGGGCGGCCACCGAGTTCCTCGACCTCATCGCCGAGCGCATCGCCATGCCCCGCCGCATCGCCGACGGCGTGCGCCGCATCTTGGCGATCCTGCCCAAGCTCGCGCAGGGGAAGCTCGGCCGCGTCGCCCGCACCGAGCTCGCGAGCCCAGCGCTCGACGCCCTCGAGCTCGAGCTGCTCGCGCGCGGCGCCTCGACCGCGGTGCTCGGGCCGATGCGCGCCGAGCTGGCGTCGCAGGCCCCCGCGCCGATCGTGCACTCGCGCCCCGCGGGCCGTCGCCCGGGTCGACGCTAACCACCCAATACTCCAAGAGAATTCGGTCAGCGTTTCTTGAAGCGGAACACCTGACGGAGCCGCTCGAAGGCGCCGACGGGCCCGAGCGTCGCGTGGATGCGCTCGGCCAAGGCGCGGTGGTCCGCGTCGCTGGCGTCGAGGGCCAGCGCCCGCTGGATCGCGTCGCGCGCGTCGGCGTGGCGGTCGGCCGCGAGGAGCGCGGTCGCCCGAACGGCGAGGGTGCGCGCGGACTCTCCCTCGAGCGCGCACGCGCGGTCGGCGTGCGCGAGGGCCTCGGTGGCGCTCCCCAGCGCGACGTGGACCGCGACGAGCTCGAGGTGCGCGGGCGTTGCCCCGGGGCTCTTCTCGAGGGCGAGCTCGAGGGCCGCGCGCGCGTGCTCCCAGCGCTGGCGGCGCCGCTCCACGAGGCCCACGGCGAAGTGCGCGGTCCACACGTCGTTCGCGGTCGCGAGCGCGCGCGCCCGGGTGGTGGCTGCCGCGAGCTCGTCTTGGGTCAACGTCGACGCCTCGCGCACCACGGCCTCGAGCTCTCGTGCGGTCTCGGGGTGGTCGAGCGCGAAGCGCGCGCGACGGGCCTCGGCGGCGAGGGCGCTCTCGGGGGCGGAGGCCTCGACGTGCGAGAAGTGGGCGCGCGCGGACTCGTGGCAGCCGAGGTCGAGCTCGGCGCGGGCGAGGGTGAGCTCGGCCCACGCGTCCGGGCCGTCGGCCACGATCCGGTCGGCGAGGCGGCGCTGGCACCGCGCGCGCTCCCTCGGCTCACGAGGCGCGCTCCCTGGTGGCAGCGCCGCGTAGAGGCGGAGCACCCGGCGGGCGACGTCGACCGGGAGGTTGTCGACAGCGGCCGCGCGGAAGGCGACCTCCTCGAGCAGCGCGGGATCCGAGGTGCGGGCGCCCAACCCGAGGAGGGACAAGAGCGCGGCGGGGTGGCCCGGCGCGCGCTCGAGGGCCTCCGAGAACCAGGCGCGCGCCACCTCGGCCTCGCCTCGCTCGAGGGCGAGGGCGCCGCGCTCGGTGAGCAGCGACGGCTCCTGCGGGCACCGCGCGAGGCCCCGGTCGACCGCCTCCTCGGCGCCGGCGAGATCGCCGCGACCGCGGCGCGCTTCGCTGAGCAGCGCGTGCAGGCGCGGCCGGTCCGGGTGGGTCTCGAGGGCGGCCAGCACGTGGGCCTCGGCGGCGTCGTGCGCGCCAGCGCGGTGGCGGAGGGCCGCGGCGGCCTCGCGGAGGTCGGCGTGGGTCGGCGCGTCGTCGATGGCCCGCTCGAGCGCGCGGAGGGAGGCGGCGGCGACCCTCGCGTCGGCCGGCTGCGCGAGCACGGCGTCCAGGGCGACCGAGGCGAGGCGCGCGGCGGGGAGGCGCGACCGAGGCGCGTCGGCCACCGCGCGGCCGAGGTGGAGCAGCGCCGCGAGGCGGTCGTGCGGTCCGCCGCGGAGGGGGTTGTGCAGAATACATCTTTCGGCGCGGAGCACGCCCTCGAGCGCCTCCCAGTCGAGCTCGGCGAGGTCGGCGAGCTGGGAGGCCTCGCCCGATAGCTCCTCGCAGAGCGACTCGACGGCGCGGAGCACGCTCGCGCCGGCGGTCTCCGCGTCGAGGCTGACCTCCTGCTCCGCGCGGCGGCGGCCCGTGGCCGCGTCGAACGCGACGAGCTGGAGGTGGCCGCGGCCGTCGACCGGGGGCTCGAGCACGCCGGTGAGCACCACGCTGACACGCTCGCCCTCGCTGGGGCCGCGGCCCGACAGCTCGCGCCACGTGGCCGGGGAGACGAGCGCCTCCACCGCGCGGGCCTCGGCGCCGGGCTCCCTCGTGAGGAGCTGCGCGAGCGCGACGCTCTCGCCCTCGACCCGCGCGAAGGTGTGGATGAGCGCGGCGAGGCCCACGCCGAGGTCGCGCGCCTCGTCCGGCACGGCGAACGGCACCACCACGGCGCGGACCGGCTGGCTCGACGCGCTCGCCTCTGCGGCGGTAGGAGCGATCGCCATGCGACCATAGTTGCCGACACAGGGCGGCTTCACAAGCCCGGCGCGCTCGCGCGGCGCGTCACGCGCTCGTGGGGACTCGCGGGGGTGGTAACCTCGCACGGATGGCTCGCCGCGCCCCCGCTCCCCTCCCCTCGCTGTTCGCCGCCGCGAGCGCGCCGGGGGCGGTGCCCCTCGCGGAGCGCGTGCGGCCGACGCGGCTCGAGGACTACGTGGGGCAGGAGCACCTCTTCGCCCCGGGCAAGCCGCTCGCCCGGGCGATCGCCAACGATCGAGTGCCGTCGATGGTGCTGTGGGGGCCACCCGGGGTCGGCAAGACCTCCCTCGGGCGGGTGATCGCCGCCCGCACGCAGGCGACGTTCGTGCTGTTCAGCGCGGTGCTCGGCAGCCTCGCCGAGCTGCGCGAGATCGTCGCGCGGGCGAAGGAAGACCAGGCCTACCGCGGCGCGCGCACGCTCGTCTTCGTCGACGAGATCCACAGGTTCAACAAGGCCCAGCAGGACGCGTTCTTGCCGCACGTGGAGGCCGGCACGCTCACGCTCGTGGGCGCCACCACCGAGAACCCGGCCTTCGCCGTGAACGCCGCGCTGCTCTCCCGGTGCAAGGTGGTGCGCCTCGAGCCGCTCACCGAGGCGAGCCTCGTCGCGCTGCTCGAGCGGGCGCTCCGCGAGCCGACCGGCCTCGGCGACCGAGGTCTCGCGGCCGGCCCCGAGGTGCTCGCCGCGATCGCCAAGTCGGCGCGGGGCGACGCCCGGCGCGCGCTGTCGGTGCTCGAGTCGATCGCGGAGGACGCGCTCGCCCGCGGCAAGACCGCCCTCGACCTCACCGATCTGGTCGAGTTCGACGAGCGCGCGCCCCTCCTCCACGACAAGTCCGGGGACGCGCACTACGACGTCACGAGCGCCTTCATCAAGTCGATGCGCGGCTCCGATCCCGACGCGGCGGTGTACTACCTGATGCGCCTCGTCGAGGCGGGCGACGATCCGCTGTTCCTCCTGCGCCGCATGCTCATCTTCGCGAGCGAAGACGTGGGCAACGCCGATCCGCGCGCGCTCGTGGTGGTCACCTCCGCCGACGCGGCGTTCCGACGCCTCGGGCTCCCGGAGGGCCTCTACCCGCTCGCCCACGCCGCGCTCTACCTCGCGTGCGCCCCGAAGTCGGCCTCGGTGGGCCGCGCGTTCGCGCGCGCGAGGGCGCTCATCGAGGAGCACGGCGCCCTCCCCGTGCCGAAGCGCCTCCGAAACCCCGTGAGCGCCCTCGCCCGGGCGGAGGGGCACGGCGAGGGGTACCGCGACCCGCACGGCGAGGGCGCCGGCGCCGGGGAGTCCTACCTGCCCGACGCGCTGGCGGGTGAGCCGCTCTACGAGCCCACCTCCCACGGCGAGGAGGCCCGCATGGCGGCGCGCGTGGCGGCGCTGCGAGCTGCCAGACAAGGCCAATGATCTCAGCACTTTGCGCGAGGCGGTTCGGCGCGCCCGGCGGCGCGCTCCGCGAGATCCTCGCGCCCGAGGCGGCAGTCGTGGGAAAATGCGGGGATGTCGGACCCTGACGTGGTCCCCGCGCTCGTGGCGTTGGGGTTTAGCCTGAACGAGTCCCGCGCGTACGCGGCGCTCCTCCAGGAGAGCCCGTCCACCGGCTACGAGGTCGGCGTGCGGGCCCAGATCCCCCGCTCGGCCGTGTACGGCGTGCTGCGCCGCCTCGTGAAGGCGGGCGCCGCGCGGTCGATCGCGGGCACCCCCGAGCGGTTCGCGCCGAGCCCGGCCGAGGACGTCGTCCATGTGCTCCGCAAGCGCTTCGACGCCTCGGTCGAGCAGCTCGAGAGCGCCATCGCGAGGATGGACACCGCGCCGTCGGTGCCCGACGCGTTCAGCGTGCGCGGCTACGAGCGCATCCTCGAGGAGGCCGAGCGGCTCGTCCGAGGCGCCCAGGACCGCCTCGTGCTGAGCGGCTGGCCGCGGGAGCTCGCCGCGCTCGTGCCGGAGCTGAAGGCCGCTGTGAAGCGCAAGGTCTACGTCGTCGTGTTCTCGCACGCCGCGCTGCCGCCGATGCCCGGCGAGCTCTTCTCCTACAACCTCGAGGAGCGCGATCTCGAGGAGTTCTGGAAGCACCGCCTGGTGGTCGTCGCCGACGACCGCGCGAGCTTGGTCGGCGCCACCGAGCGGCTCCCGACCGACAGCGCCGTCCTGAGCGAGACCGCGGCGATCGCCGAGATCGCGACGAGCCAGGTGGCGCTCGACATCACGCTGCTGTGCCAGCGCAGCGAGCGGAGCACCGAGGAGGTGATGGCCCGCATGCTCGGCGCGCGAGTGGGCCGCCTCGACACCCTCACCCAGCGCCGGGGCCCGTAGTGGCCGGGGGCCTCTCGCACGAGCACGCGCCGGGGCCGCTGCGCTCGGTGGCGCCGGGCGATCCGTACGCCGACCTGCTGCGCGACACGCGGGGGCTGCGGCGCGAGCAGTCGACGCAGCGCGAGGCGTGGCTCGCGGGGCTCAAGGTCGAGGGCAAGGAGGCGCTGCTCTTCGAGCTCGAGGCGCTGCTCAAGGGGCTCGCGTGCTTCGCGAACCCGCGGAATCACCCTGGCAATCCGCGCAGGAACACCTCGGTCGTCACCAGCGACTACCACGGCCCGAGCGTGCTGGTCCGCGAGGCGCTCTCGCGGGTCGTCGCGCTCTGCAAGGTGCTGCTCGGCGCCCAGGAGCGCGCGTTCGTGTTCCAGCGCTACCTGGAGACGGTGCTCCCCGACGACGGCGCGCGCACGCGCCTGGTCCGCGCCGCGCAGGCCCAAGACACGCCGGAGGAGTCGCTCTTCCAGCTCCGCCACGCGATGACGAACCTGCTCGAGGTGGCGGGCGGCATCTGCCGGCTCCCGCGCGTGCCGTTCCGCACGTTCTTCGCGATGCTCGGGGTCGCCCACAGCGAGATCTCCTCGTCGGCGTTCTTCAACCCGCTGACGGCGCTCGAGTTCCGCCCCGAGTTCGATCGCATCACCAACGTGCGCTTGCTCGAGCTCACGCGGCAGGTGGCGGACGAGCGGGCGAGGCGCCTCGTGGCGCTCACCATGTTGGCGTTCTTCCGGATGCTCAAGTACCTCGACTTGCTCGAGACCCACACCGCGAGCGGCACCGTCTACCTGGTGCTCAGCGTGCTGCGCTCCGACGCCCGCGCGCTCACGAGCCACCTCAGCAAGCGGGCCGGGCCGCAGCTCGCGGAGGGCTACGAGGCGCTCCTCCTCAAGCGACCCGCGAACGAGCTCGCCGCGCGCTTCGATCGTCTCCGCGAGGAGGGGCACCGCCTCGTCCAACTGAAGGCCGCGTTCGGTGGCATCGCGGCCAACCTCCGGCTCGAGCTCCGGCGCGCGTTCGAGCACGAGCTGCCCGCGCCGGAGACGGCCACCACCGAGGCGGAGCTCCAGGTCGCCGTGCGCCGCGTGATCGCCACGCTGCGACCCGCGCTTCAGAACGCTGTCCTCGTGCTCGGCAAGGTGCTGGGCGAGCGCCTCGACGAGCACGGCGTCTTCGACGACGCGCAGGCGCGGCGCGCTCTCTCCGAGCGGCTGCGCCGGGACGTGTGGATGTTCGCCCAGATCCTGCGGGCGTTCGGCGCCAAGGCGCGCGCCCTCCCGGACACGGAGGAGCGCTGGGCGGGCGCGTCGTCCCTCCAGTTCGTGCGCGAGTTCCTCTCGTACTTCCAGGCGATGGGCTACCCGCTGCTGCGTACGGCCGACTACCCGCGGTTCGACGTGTTCATCGACGCGCTCTCTGCGCTGCGCGAGTCGGACCTCACGAGCCCGGAGCGCCTCGACGACGCGGTGGAGGAGGCCGAGGAGTTCACCCTCTTCCTCAGCGACCTGTTCGAGCGCATCTCCGCGCGGGAGGAGCTCCGCGACCAGCCGTTCGACCGGCGCGCGGCCGCCATGGCCCTCCGCCTCTACCTTGGCGAGTAGACCACACCGCCCGCATTTGCCCTACACCACCCGACACGCCTCTGCGCGTGCGCCAAGGTGAGTCGGCGGGCGCACAACGGCACAAAGGGCGCAACCACTCGGGGTGCGCCCTTCGTTCCGGGACCGTCCTTCTCGCTCGGCGTCGCTGAGTGGGGACGAACCCGAATCCGCGACAGAGTAGCTGACGGTCTCTACCTCACTCCTCGCCGTCGTCCGAGGGGGCGGGGGCGGGGGGCGCCATCGACTTCGGGGCCTTCTTGGCGGCCGGCTTCTTGGCAGGCGCCTTCTTGGCGGCCGGCTTCTTGGCAGCGGCCTTCTTGGCAGGCGCCTTCTTGGCGGCCGGCTTCTTGGCAGCGGCCTTCTTCGCCGGCTTCTTCGCCGCCGGCTTCTTCGCGGCAGCCTTCGGGGCGGCCTTCTTCGCGGTCTTGGGGGCCGCCTTCTTGACGGTCTTCGTGGTCGCCTTCTTCGCCGCCGGCGCCTTCTTGGCAGCGGCCTTCTTCTTTGCAGCCATACTGAATCCCTCCTGTTGAGGATGTACGTGACCTATATGGTCAGCTACGTCACTGGTTATATGGTCACCTACGTCAGTTGTCAAACAACAAAAACTTTGCGGGTTGACAGGGCAGACCTGGTGCGCCATGCCGGCGAGGACGCGGCGGCGCACCGAGCGCAAATGCCTGCTTTTACTAATGTTTCGCCTGTTTCTTCGCGCGATTTTCGGGCTTTTCGGGGCCCTTCAAACGCGCGAAATGCAATGTTTTTATGAAACATAGTGATTCGTATTAGTGCGCCGGGTGACCCGTCCCGACCTGCTTGACGCGCCACGCAGCGCTCCGTACCGTCGAGGTCGCGTCGCGCGAGAGCGCGTGGCCAGAAGGAGGACCCCTTGTCTACGATGCGCATGAGTTGGTTGCTGGCGGTAGGGCTCGCGTCGGTGATGAGTGTTGGCTGCGGCCACAGCGACGAGGAGATGGCGGCGAAGCAGCGGGAGATCGACAAGCTCGCCGCCGACATGACGGCGGCGAAAGATCAGATGGCCCAAGACCAGGCCCGCTACAACGCGGCCCAGGCCGAGATCGAGAAGATGAAGGCGCAGCTCGCGGGCACCAGCCAGGAGCTCACGGGCACCAAGGCCGACGCCGCCAAGCTGGCCGCCGCGCTGAAGGACTACAAGGAGCGCGCCGATCGCCTCGCGGTCATCGAGGAGCGCTTCCGGCTGCTGCGCTCCAAGCTCGACAAGCTCAACTCGATCGGCCTCAAGGTGGTCGTGCGCGGCAACCGCATGGTCATCCAGCTGCCGGGCGACATCCTCTTCGAGTCGGGCAAGGACGCCCTCAAGCCGCAGGGCCGCGAGGCGCTCGCGCAGGTCGCCGAGATCATCCGCGCCGACAAGGACCTCGCGAGCCGCTACTTCGTGGTCGCCGGCCACACCGACAACGCCAAGTACGGCGGCGGCCCGTTCCACGACAACTGGGGTCTCTCGCTCGCCCGGTCGCGGCAGGTCCTCCTCTTCCTCATCAACCCGCTCGGCAAGAAGCCCTCCGACGGCGGCGGGCTCGACAGCCAGCACTGGGCCGCGGCGGGGTACGGCGACACCGACCCGCAAGAGGGCACGGTCGCGAGCCAGACCCGCGAGCAGATGCAGAAGAACCGCCGCGTCGAGCTCGTCGTTCAGCCGAACGTCGAGGAGATGCTGAACCTGAGCAACATCCGCTGACGAGCGGACGAGCCGACGCGCCCTAGCAGCCCGTTGATAGGCGGACCGAGCCTGCGCGTCGTCCGCGCGGCATCGGGCAAGGCGCGATCCGAGGAG